>JAPXRJ010000006.1:14508-38301 GCA_033813615.1 Microthrixaceae bacterium
GTGCTCGAGCACGTTCGCCGACCCGATCGACTCCTGGAGCAGCTGAAGGACCAGATCGCTCCTGGCGCCAGCATGTACGTGAGCGTCCCCAACTTCGGTCACTGGTACCCACGGCTGAGGGTGCTGCTCGGTCGCTTCGACTACGACCGTCGCGGCATCCTCGACAGCGACCACGTGCGCTTCTTCACGCGCCGCAGCTTCGAGCGGCTGATCCGGGGCTCGGGCATGGAGGTCGTCCGACGCTCGGCGACCGGGATCCCCCTCGAGGTCAGCGCCCGCGGCTCGAACGGCGACGGTGCCGGCAGCGGTGTCGGATCCCGCGTCGTGAAGGCGGTGGAGCGGGTGGGACTGCAGCTGCGTCCCCAGCTGTTCGCCTACCAGCTGCTCTACGAGCTCCGGCCCCGCAGGTCCTGACCCCACGCGAGCCGCGGCGACCGGCCGGGCCGTTCGGAGCGTCCTCAGACGGTCGTGCGACGCCCCAGCTCCATCCCCGGTCGCTCGACCAGGTAGAAGCTGATCGCCGCGGTTATGAGCGAGGCACCCACCGTGAAGACCAGCATGGACAGCACCGGCGCGTTGAGCTCGGGGTCGCCCGTGATGCGCAGGAAGATCAGCTGCCAGGCCTCGTGCCAGATGTAGACGCCGTAGGAGACGAGCCCCAGCCACACCATCAGGCGGTTGCCGAGCAGCACCGGGACCGGCCCGTGGTCCTGGCGTCCGAGCACGATCGGGATCAGGAACGCCAGGGCGATGAAGGAGAACGCGACCCGCGACCCGAGGAACTCGCTCGGCGACAGGCTGAGGTCCAGCGGCAGGTCGAAGCCGAAGCAGAGGATCGTGAACGCGACCGCGGCGCCGACCCAGAACAGGGCGACGCCCGGCGACCCTCGGAGCCAACCGGGGAGCGACACCCCCTTGACCGACACCCACGCGCTGAGGACGGCGAGGCCCATGCCGAGAGCGAACTCGTCGAGGCGCAGCGGCAACCAGCACCCCAGCCAGCCGACCTGAGGGCCGGTGAGCGGTGACAGCACGACGATCACCTTGAGGGCCATCGCTCCGCCCCAGAGCGCGGCCAGCGACCACAGCTCCACCCTCAGCTGACGCTCCGGCGAGCGAACCTTGCGCCCGACGAGCCATGCCCAGATGGGCAGGAACACGTAGAACGCCACCTCGGTCGACAGCGTCCACGCCTGTTGGATCGGTCCGCCGACCACCTGGTTCAGGTCGTAGACGTGCAGGAGGAGGTACTTGGCGACGATGCTCTGGCCGTCCTCGAAGCCGGGGGCCCGGAGCACGAACGCGATGATCGTCAGGGCGAACCAGTACGCCGGGAGGATCCGGAACGCCCGGCGCCTGGCATAGCTGCCCAGGTCGCCCTGCGGTTCGCCTCTGAACCGCCGGATGAGGAACGGGCGGTACAGCAGGAAGCCCGACAGCAGGAAGAAGACCTCGACGCCGATGTCGGCGCGGGCGAAGAGCGGGCCGAGGGGGCTGCGGAACACGAAGCCGCTGAGGAACGTCACGTGGACGATCACCACGCCGAAGGCGGCGATCGCCCTGGCGCCGTCGATCCCGACGAAGTGGCCGGGTCGCGCCCCGGGCAGAGGAGCGCCGCCGGGCCGCGGCGCCGTGATCGTGGCCGACATCGGCGTCGAGAGTACTCAGCGACAGGCGCCGGGGGACCGATCCCCGGTCGGTGCGCTGCCGCCGCTAGGGTGTCGCCCCTGATGGCCAGCGTCGACGCCGCACCCGCGCCGGCAACGCCCGGATCCGACGGCGTTCGGAGGGCGTGGGGGTCCACGCTCGCCCGGTGGCGTGCGCTGCCCGACCGACGCCGCTACTGGATCATCATGGGTGTGATCATGGCGATCGCGCTGGGGATCCGGCTCGCGTTCGTGATCATCCGCCAGTGGGACGTCCAGCTCGGCCTTGGCGACGCGTTCTGGTACCACTCGCAGGCCAAGCTCGTGGCCGAGGGCAAGGGTTGGCTCGATCCGTTCCAGTGGTACTGGGAGCACACGCGGGTGGAGGGTGCGGACCATCCGCCCGGCTTCGTCCTGCTGCTCGCCGGCCTCTACAAGATCGGTGTCCAAGAGCCGCACTGGCAGCGGGTCGTCATGTGCTTCCTCGGCACGGTGTCGATCCCGGTCATCGGTGCCGTCGGTCGTCGGATCGGTGGCGCGACCGTCGGCCTCGTCGCGGCGTTCCTCGCCGCGGTGTACCCGAACATATGGATCAACGACGGCATGCTCATGGTGGAGACCGTGTTCATCCTGGCGGTCGCCGCGTCGCTGGTGTTCACCTACCGCCTGATCGATGCACCGTCGTGGGCCGACGTGGCCTGGTTCTCCCTGTCGATCACGGTCGCGGCGTCGGTGCGGCCCGAGGCGGCGATCCTGTTCCCGTGCTTCGTGGCGCCCTTCCTGCTGACCCGAAAGGGGCTGTCGTGGCCCAAGCGCTTCGGGACCGTCGGCGTCGCCGCCATCATCCCGATCGTGGCCTTCACGCCCTGGGTGATCCACAACCTGCTCCGCTACGAGAACCCGGTGTACCTGAGCACGGGAGCGGGCCAGACGCTCGCGGTGGCCAACTGCGACCTGGTCTACGACGGTCCGCTCCTGGGCTTCTACAAGACCGAGTGCGTCCGACCGCCGATCATGCGCCAGCTGCCCGACGACATGGACCGCTCGGTCCGCGACCAGATCCTCATGGGGGAAGCGCGGACGTACATGTCGGACCACGCGTCCGAGGTGCCCAAGGTGGTCGCCGCCCGCGTCGGTCGACTCTGGCACCTGTACCGACCCGGGCAGAGCATCGGACTCGACGCCTGGATCGAGGGTCGCAGCGGTGGCAACCCGGGCACGCCGTTCGGGATCGTCCGCGAAGCGCTGTGGATGTACTACGTGCTCGTCGTCGCGTCGATCGCCGGGCTGGTCGTCCTCCGCCGACGTCGGGTGCCGATCTTCCCGCTGCTGGTCCAGCCCGCCCTCGCCACGTTCGCCGCTGCGACGACGATCGGCATCACGCGCTACCGCGCCGGTGCCGAGGTCTCGATCGTGCTCGCCGCCGCCGTGGCGCTCGTCGCCGCGGCTCGTGCGATGGGCCTTCGATCACGTCAGCCGAGCGACGACGGTGGCTCCGACGGGGGGTCCTCGGACAGCGCCGGGTCCGACGAGGCGTCCTCGGTCGACGAAGACGCCGTCGCGGCCTCCTGAGGCTCTCCGTCGACGACGCTGCGGAGTCGGTCCACCTCCGCACGCAGCAGCGCGTGCTCCTCGGCCAGCCGGCGAAGCCGCTCGTCGGAGCGCGACAGCTCCCAGGAGAACTGCACCACCACCAGGAACAGGAAGCTCACCGCGACGAGCAGCAGGAACGCCGGCGGGTAGTAGATCCCGAGGGCCCGCGACGTGCGGTCGAGCAGGTTCGGGAACGCCACGAGGAACCCGATCGCCACGGCGATCAGGATCCACAGCAACGAGTACTTGGTCCGCAGGTGGTGCTTGCGGACCAGCCGGATGATGAACGCGATCGTCAGCACCGCCGCCAGGATGATGACGAGGTGGGCGCGCCCGCTCATGCGGCAGCCTCGCTCGCGCCCGGGCCGCCGGCGCTCGGGCCGTCGGCGTTCGATCGCGGCTCGCTCACTCGGTTGCGGAGGCTCGCCCGCGACAGCAGCGCCACGAACAGGCGCACGTAGTGGTAGGCGAGGCGCAGTCGGTGGTTCGACGCCTCGCCACCGGCGCGCTGGTGCATCTGGATGGGCACCTCGGTCACCCTGAAGCCGGCGTAGGTGACCATGAGCAGCGCTTCGACCGATTCCATGTAGTCGACGGGGTAGTCGCTCGCGAACAGCTCCAGCACCCCACGGTCGAAGGCGCGGAACCCGGAGCTCGTGTCGGTGAAGGACCGACCCGAGAGCGCCTTGAGCGTGAGGCGCAGCAGCCTCATCGCCGATCGTCGGGTGGTGCCCACCTCGTAGGTGTGGTCGCCGCCGAAGCGGCTGCCGACCACGAAGTCGGCATCGTCGAGCCCGGCGAGCAGCACCGGGATCATGTCGACGTCGTGCTGGCCGTCCGCGTCGAGCTGCAGTGCCTGCTCGTAGCCGTGCTCGACGGCGTAGCGGAACCCCGTCCGGAGCGCGCCGCCGATCCCCAGGTTGAACGGCAGCTGGAGCACGACCGCACCGCAGGAGCGGGCGATGTCCGCCGTGCCGTCGGTCGAGCCGTCGTCGACGACGACCACGTCGCAGGCGACCGGGCCATCGGCGAGCGAGGCCAGGACGTTCGCCAACGTGGCGGATTCGTTGAACGCAGGGACGATGACGAGCGGACGGATGGGAGCGACCTCCTCAGCACGCCAGGATTGCACACGAGGTGCGCGGAGCTGCGAACCCGGACCCGACGCAGGAGCCGGCCGGTCGGTGCAAGGGGTGTGGGCTACATTCCGGCCGTGCACTCGGCGCAGTGGGTCCGACAGGCGTGAGCGCCGTGGGCGACGCAGGCGCGGCGAGCGACCCACGGATCGACGTCGCGCCGCCGTGGTGGCGTCGAGACCGGACGCGGACCGCCGTCGGCCTCCTCCTCGTCGCCGGCACGCTCCTGATCTGCGTGCCGGGCCTCATGCGCTACCAGGGCGCTCCGATGGAGGAGGGCTTCATGCTGGCCTTCCCGGAGCAGCTCCTGAACGGCCGACTGCCCCACCGCGACTTCCTGCACCTCTACGGCCCGGGTTCGCTCTGGGTGCTCGCCGCCGTGTTCAAGGTGTTCGGCGCCACGTTGGAGGCGGAGCGGACCGTCGGACTCCTCCAGCACGCCGGCGTGGCGTTCGGCCTGTTCTTCCTGCTGAAGCCGTTCGGGCGCTGGATCGCCACCAGCGCGGCGGTGACATCGATCCTGGTGCTCATCGGGCCCGGTGGTCTGACCGCGATGGCGTGGAACGGCGGGTTGGCGCTCGGGATCGTGGCGCTCGCGGTCGGCTCGGCCGCCGTACGGCGACCGGACGGCACCGCCACCCGGTGGATGCTGGCGCTGTCGGGGGTGCTCGGCGGTGCGGCACTGCTGTACCGGCCGGACCTCATCCTCGCCGTCGCGCTGGGGCTGGGCGCGTTGATGTTCGCGCTGCCGAGGAGCCGGCGGCTGCCGCTGGTGATCGGTTGGGCGGTGACGATGGCGCTGTACGTGCCGCACCTGCTCCTGTCGGGCGTCGGCGACTCGTTCCGCGGCATGTTCCTGGAGCCGGTGTTCGAGCTGCGCCCCGGTCGTGCGCTGCCGGTGCCGCCGTCGTGGGGCGAGATCGACGGGTTCCTCCAGCGGGCCGGCGCGCTGCGCACCGAGGGCTGGCCGTTCCCCATGCCGGCGATCTCGAACCAGATCTTCCTGTGGTTCTTCCTGGTGCCGCTCTCGATCGTGGTCGTGGTCGTCGCCGCGTGGCGCCTGCGTCGACGCGAGCCGGGTGCACCGCGTGCGGTCGCGTTCTGGGCCGGAGCGCTGTTCGCCGCGGCGTTGGCACCGCAGGCCATGCAGCGGCCCGACACCACCCACCTCGCCTGGGTCACCGGCATCACGTTCCCGTTGCTGATCCCCGCGGTCGCCTCGCTGCTCGAGGAGGTCCGTCCGCGATGGTCGACGCCGGTGCGGGCGGGTGTGGGCATCGGGGTGCTGGCCGTGGTCTTCGTCGCGGTGATCCCGTTCTTCCCGGCGCGCACCTACGTCGACCTCGTCGGTCAGACCTTCGGCCGCGATCGCTTCGGCGCGCCGATCACCAACGGGGACCGCACCTTCTACTTCGGCTCGGCCGAAGCCGCCGCGTCCGCGCAGGAGGTCGTGGACACCCTGGCGCGGGAGTCACGTCCGGGTGAGCGGTTGATCGTCGGGCCGACGGACCTGTCCCGGACCAACTACAACGACTCGTTCGTCTACTGGCTCTTCCCGGACCTCGTCCCCGGAACCCGCTACATCGAGATGGATCCGGGGATCGCCAACTCGGCCACCTCCGGGCTCGCCGAGGAGCTGCGCGACACCGACTGGCTCGTGCTGTCGGACTCGTCGGCTGCGTGGCGGGAGCCGAACACCAGCGAGGACGCCGGTGACGAGGAGCCGAACCGGATCGTCCGCGACGAGTTCTGCATGGTGACCGACGCCGGGAACTTCCAGCTGCTGCGTCGCTGCGCCTGATCCGACCGTTCCAGCCGCCGAAGCGACCCGTGGAACCGTGAGCGGGTCCGGTCGGTGGACCCGGTGCGAGGGGTGGTCGCCGGTACAGTGGTTCGGTGTCTGCGATCGTCGTGATCCCCACCTACCAGGAGGCCGACAACGTCGAGCGCCTCCTCCGGGCGATCCGGGCCGCAGCACCGGAGCTCGACGTCCTGATCGTCGACGACAACAGCCCTGACGGGACGGCGAAGGTGGCCGAGACGGTCGGCGAGGAGCTGGGCGGCGTCAAGGTGCTTCGCCGTCCGGGCAAGGCCGGGCTCGGGGTCGCCTACCGGCACGGGTTCCGCCACGTGCTCGATCAGGGCTACGACATCGTCGGCCAGATGGACGCCGACCTCTCCCACGATCCGGCGGAGCTGCCGCACCTGCTTGCCGCGGTGCGCGACGGGGCGGACGTCGCCGTCGGCTCCCGGTACGTCCCGGGCGGCGCCGTCCCCACCTGGACGTGGTTCCGACGTGTCCTGTCGCGCTGGGGGAACGCCTACGCCCGTGCCGTGCTGCGATTGTCGTTCAGCGACGCCACGAGCGCGTTCCGGATCTATCGAGCCGACGTCCTCGGCGAGATCGACATCGACGGCACCCGCGCCAACGGCTACCTGTTCCAGATCGAGACCGCCTACCGGGTCTCTGCAGTCGGCGCCACCGTCGTCGAGCTGCCGATCACCTTCGTCGACCGGGTTGCCGGATCGTCCAAGATGGCGGTCCTCCGCACGATGATCGAGACCGAGATCCGGGTCACGTGGTGGGGTGTGTCCCTCCGTGCACCCGGCCTGAGCGGGCGGTTCCGCGCCACGGGCCCAGGTCGCTACCTGGAGCGCCGCATGTCGCCCGACGCGTCGCGTCGTGCGACCGCCGACGAGGACGCGTCGCACTCAGGGCCGTGACCGTCATCCGCACCGACGAGGGCTTCGCACCGGCGTCGGACGCTGTGAGGGCACCGATCCGACGGCGTCCGGCGCTCGACGGGTTGCGCGCGCTCGCGGTCGCCGCCGTCGTCGTCTACCACGTCGACGACAACGTCCTGCCCGGCGGGTTCGTCGGCGTGGACCTGTTCTTCGTGCTGTCGGGCTACTTGATCACGTCCCTGCTCCTCCGGGAGCACGCGGCGAGCGGCAGCGTGTCGCTGCGGGAGTTCTGGTCCCGCAGGATCCGGCGGCTGTGGCCGCTGGGGTGGCTCCTGATCGGCGCCGTCGGCATGGCGGGGGCGTTCGGCGTGTGGGCCGCCGACCAGCAGCGCACGTTGGGCTCGCAGTCGATCGCCGGTCTGGCGAACGTGTCGAACTGGTGGCAGATGGCCAACGGCGGGTACCTGGAGGAGTTCGGCGACCCGTCCCCCCTGCGTCATCTGTGGTCCCTCGCGGTCGAGGAGCAGATGTACGTGCTCTGGCCCCTGGCGCTCATCGGGCTGATCCGGCTCTCGCGACGTCGCGGCCACGACGTGGTCTGGATCGGCATAGCGGTCCTGTCGGTGGCGTCGGTGGGCTCGGCCTGGTTCTCGACCCCCGAACGCGCCTACCTCGCCACCGACTCCCGGGCCATCGGCATCCTGGTCGGCGCCGCGCTGGCGGTGGCATGGAGCCGCCACCCGCTCAACGGCCCCCGCACCGTCGTCGCTCGCAAAGTGGCCAGCACCCTCGGCGCGATCGGTGCGGCAGTTCTCGTCGCCGCGTGCGTCACCGCGTCGCCGATGTCGTCCTCGCTGCACCGTGGCGGGTTCCTCCTGATCGCTCTCGCCGGATGCGGCGTCGTGGCCGCAGCGCTGTCGAGCACGGTGGCCAGGGACGTGTTGTCGGTGACGCCGCTGGTCTGGCTGGGTGAGCGCTCCTACGCGGTGTACCTGATCCACTGGCCGCTCGTCGTCGCACTCGAGCCGCGGGTGCCGACGTGGGCGACGTGGGTCCTCGTGATCTTCGGATCGCTCGCCGGGGCGGCGCTGGTGCACCGCCTCGTCGAGCGCCCGGTGATCGCCCGGGTCGTCCCGGCTCGAGTCCTGGGTCTCGCCGCGGTGGCGCTGCTCGTCGTCCTGGCCGTGTCGTTGCGCATCGGCGCTCCGGTCGGGCCGACGCCCCAGGAGCAGCTCGCCTCCACGCTCGACCGGGTGGCGGACCCCACGACCACGGCAGCACCCGACGTCGAGGGCGTTCCCTCGGGCACGGCCGCACCCACCACGACCACCACCTGCGTGCCGTCCGTCGCCGCGGCCCCCACGTTCGGCGGCTCGGACTCCTTCGACTCCCGCACGGTCGACACCGTGGTCGATCCGGGAGCGGCGTGCGCCACCCAGGTCCGCCTGCTCGTCCTGGGCGATTCCACCGGTCGCGGCATCTCGAACGGCATCAACTCGCTCGGCGATCCCAGGGTGCAGGTGTGGGACCGGACCGACCTGGGCTGCTCGTACGGTCCGGAGCGCTGCGGCGACTGGCGAGAGAAGTGGGGGATCAACGTGCTCGGCGTCCAGCCCGACGTGGTGCTCATCTACACGGCGGTCCAGCCCGACCTGTGGGGCGTCGACGATGCGCCGTTCCTGTCGGAGGAGGCGCACCAGCAGCGCGTCGCGACGTTCAGCGATGCGGTGCGGGTGGCGTCGTCGACCGGTGCGAAGGTCGTGCTCGTTCGTCCCGCGCTCGCCAACGGCACCTTCTACTGCAACGCCCGGAACCGTCGGACCACCTGCACCCTCGAGGAGCTGGCGGCATGGGACCGCTCGCTCGACCAGGTCGCTGCGGCGACCGGGGCGACGGTGCTCGACGTGGGCGCGTGGGTGGGCCAGAACACCGTCGCCGACGACCGCCCGGACGGCCTGCACCTGTCGGGCGACGCGTTGCGACGCCACGCGGAGTGGCTGGTCCCACAGGTCGTGACGGTGGCCGGTCAGGCCTGATCGACGTGCGCCTGATCGACGCTGGCCAGATCGACGCGGGCCCGGGATCTGAGCACTGGTACCGGTTCCGGTCGGAGCGGTCAGAGCCGCTCGGCCATCGGAGGGAGCTCGACGGGATCCGAGCGCTCGCGGTCGGCTCGGTCCTGCTCTACCACGCCCGGGTGCCGTGGGCGACGGGCGGCTTCATCGGTGTGACGGTGTTCTTCACCCTGTCGGGCTTCCTGATCACGTCGCTCGCCCTGCGGGAGTGGCTGCCCGCCGCCACCTTCGACGTGCGGTCGTTCCTGGGCCGGCGCTTCCGCCGTCTGCTGCCGGCGGCGTGGGTGACGATCGCCCTCGTCGTGGCGATGGGTGCGGCCGGTGCGTGGAGCGACGGCCAGCTCCGCGACCTCCGAACCGATGTCCCAGCGGCCCTGGCGCAGGTCCTCAACTGGGTCTACGTGGCGCAGGGGCGGTCCTATGCCGCCGACATGGCCGCCCCGTCGCCCCTGCAGCACTTCTGGAGCCTCGGGATCGAGGAGCAGTTCTACCTGGCCTTCCCGCTGGTGCTCCTCGGGCTGCTGTCGCTGTCGCGGCGGACCCGGGTGCATCCCGGCGGCGGCGGCCGGCGACGACTCTCCCGAGCTCGCCTGGCCGCGATGCTGGGTGTGCTCCTGGTGGGGTCCGCAGCACTGAGTTGGTGGCAGGCGGGTCGGGGCGGCGATGCCGCCTACTTCGGGACGTTCTCCCGCGGCGGAGAGATCGTCCTCGGCGCGCTCCTGGCCTGCGCGCTGCTGCGCCGGACGACGCCGACCGCCGCAGCGCACCGGCTGGCGCTGAGCTGCGGCGGCGTGTTCGGGTTGGCCGTCCTCGCCGTGATGCTGCGTGGCGCAGCGGTCCGGGCCACGTGGATGTACCCGTGGGGGTTCCTCGCCGTCGCCGCGGCGTCAGCCCTGGTGATCGCCGGGGCGCTGCAGCCGGGAAGGCTCCAGCGCGCACTCGGATGGTGGCCGCTCGCCTCGCTCGGACGGATCTCCTACGGCGTCTACCTGCTGCACTGGCCGATCTTCCTCTGGCTGTCGCCGGCACGGATCGGTTGGTCGCTGTGGCCGCTGTTCGCGCTTCGGTTGGCGGTCACGCTGCTCGCTGCGGTCGTCCTGTTCCTGGCGGTCGAGCGTCCGGCGCGGTCCCTGAGCGCGATCCGGTTTCCGGTCCGAGCCGTCGGGTTGAGCGTGGCCGGCGCTGCCCTGGTCGTGTCGTCGTCGGTCCTCGCCAGCGACGTTCCGGCGCCCTCGGCGTTGGAGCAGATGGCGTCGGGTGTCGGATCCGAGGCCACGTTGCCCGCTGCGCCGCCGCCGATCCGGGTGCTGGTGGTCGGCGATGAGCTCGCGGCAGCGGGCTCGGGTCTGTCGAGCGCCGCGCCGGATCCCGCCAGCACCACCGATGGCCCCGTGGCCGCGGTCACGGTGAGCGCAGCGTCGTTCCCCTCGTGCGGCCTGACGGTCGGGGGCTGGGTGGTGCTCCCGAACGGCGCCGTCGAGCTCGACTCGGCTCGATGTGGCGACGTCAGCGGCCGGATCGCGGCCCGTGTCGCCCACGAGCGTCCCGATGTCGTCCTGCTGTGGGCCGGGCTGCGTGACACCTCCGATCGCCGCTACCAGAGCGACCAGGGGTGGTCCGCTCCGGGAGATCCACGGGTCGACGGACTCCAGCGAGCCGATCTCGCCGAGATGTTGGACGTGGTCGGCGCGTCCGGTGCTCGGGTCGCCGTGCTCACCGCCCCTCACCGGCGCGGCGTCCTGCCGTCGCCGGACGTCGTCGCTGCGCCGCGGTCGCCGGACCCTCGGGTGCAGCGAGAGAAGGACCAGGAGGCCGCCGCCATCGCGGAGGACGTCCCGGCACCCCGAGCTGCCGAGCAGGACGATGCCCGGGTCGCGGCGTGGAACGCGACGCTCGGCACCGTCGCCGCGCAGCGGGGGATCAGCGTGCTCGACGCCGCAGCCGCGATGGCCGCGTGGCCAGGTGGCGAGTTCGATCCGACGTTGCGCGCCGCCGACGGCACCGGTCTCACGCCGGCGGGCGCCCAGCGGATGGCGGCGTGGCTCGCGGACGAGGTGCGCGCCCTGGTCGCCGCGCCGGTCGCCGTTGTGCCCCCCGTCGACGGCGCGGATGAGCTGCTGGGGACCGAGGAGCCCCCACCGGCGCCGGGCGCCGCGCCGCGGCGGCGTGCCGGGGACGGACAGGTCACCTCCGTGCTGGTCGCCGGGGA
Source organism: Microthrixaceae bacterium (assembly GCA_033813615.1). Lineage (GTDB taxonomy): Bacteria > Actinomycetota > Acidimicrobiia > Acidimicrobiales > Microtrichaceae > Dermatobacter. The sequence continues at coordinate 25,853 of JAPXRJ010000006.1, forward strand.
CTCGGTCGGCTTCAACTACGCGATCGGGCTCGGCGACGAAGATCGCGACGGGCCCCGGTTGTCGGCCTCGTCGGGCGTTCGCTTCGGCTGTCCGATCGCACGTGGGGGTGAACGACGTTTCATGCGGGAGATCGCCTCGTACGGCGATGGCTGCGACTGGTCCGACGACGCTCCGTCCCTCTTGGCCACCTACCGTCCCGACGTGGTCCTGATCGCGACCGGCGTGTGGGAGGTGGTCGATCGTCGCTTCCCGGGAGAGGACCGTTGGCGCCACATCGGCGACCCGCAGGTCGATCGGCACCTGTTGGTCGAGCTCGTGGCGGCGATCGACACGTGGGGGTCCCGCGGCGCGACCGTGGTGCTGGCGACGATGCCCCACATCGACTCAGGCCGGGATCAGGGCTACAGCGACCTCCCCGAGTCCGATCCGGCACGGATGGACCGCTTGAACGAGGTGCTCCGCGAGGCCGCGGCGGCTCGGCCCGGGGTCGCCACGATCGTCGACGTCGCCGGTTGGCTCAGCGAGCAACCCGGTGGGGAGATGGACGCCGCCAAGCGGGTCGACGGGGTGCACTACGACGTCGACTACGTCCCGATCCTCTGCGGGTGGTTGGCCGAGCAGCTCGACCGGATCGCGCGCGACGGCTGAGCGGCCCGATCAGCGGACGCGAGGCGCGGTGCTGGGTACCACCGGGGCGTCACGGCCGGTCCCGGTCGCGGTGCCGGTCGCCGAGGCGGGAGCGTCGGTTCCGGTGCCCTCCTCGTGGTACTCCTCTTCGACGTTGACCGACCAGATGTCGTGGTTGCCGCGACCCAGGATGTTCTCCACCGTCAACATCGCAGTCAGCATCGAGTGGTCCTGGTTGTTGTACTTGTGCATGCCGTTGCGCCCCACGGGGTGCACGTTCGACACGTTCGCCTCCAACCACTCCCGGAGCACCGCGACGTTGGCCTTGTAGTCCTCGTCGTAGACCGGATACGCCTTGGGCATGCGCACGACGTAGCCCGACTCGACCTTGCTCGGATCGACCAGGCCCAGCACGGACAGCTCATGGGTGCCGAGGGCGATCAGCTCGTCGTCGGGCTTGTTCCAGAGACCTTCGCCCTCGAAGACGAAGTACTCGAGGCCCAGGCAGGTGCGGCCGTCCTTGACCAGGTACGGCGACCACTGACCGAAGTTCTGGATGCGCCCGACCTGGACCTCGGGAGCGTGGATGTAGATCCAGTTGTCGGGGAAGCTGTACTCCATCGGGACGACGAGCGCGATGGTCAGGAAGTCCCGGAAGCGGAGCTGGTCAGCCGCGGCGACGACATCGACCGGCGGGGGCGGGTCCATGGCCTTCAGCAGGTACGAGAACGGCATCGTCGACACGACGTGATCGGCGTCGTGCTCGACGGTCGCGCCCGACGCGGTCCGTGCCACCACACCGGTGGCCCTGCCCGACTCGAGGTCGCGTCGGATCGTGGTGACCGTCGTGCTCATCTCGAGTTCGGCGCCGCGCTCGGTGACGATCTCCGCGCAGCGCTCCCACATCATCCCGGGGCCGTACTTCGGGTACTGGAACTCCTCGATCAGGCTGGTGACCTGCTTGGACTTGTCCGCACGGTTGCCGAACAGGCGGGCCCGGACGGGTTCCCACACCGCGCTCCACAGCGACATGCCCTTGATGCGTTGGGCGCCGAAGTCGCTGGAGAGGTACTTGGGGTCGACGTTCCAGAGCTTGATGTTGTAGGTCCGGAAGAAGTGCTCGTAGAGGCGCCGGCCGTAGTCGGCGACGACGTAGCCCTCGAGCGTCGACTGGTCCTTGGGCGGGCGCACCTTGGCCCAGACGTAGGAGAGCATGCAGCGGACCGCCTCCACGAAGCCGAGGTTGCGCAGCGCGTTCAGCGGTTTGATCGGGTAGTCGTAGTACTTGCCCTTGTAGTAGATCCGGCTCAGACGAGGCCGCTTGAGGAACTCGTCGTCAGCGAGGATCTCGTGCCAGACCGCCTCCACGGGGGCGACCTTGGTGAAGAACCGGTGGCCCCCGATGTCGAAGCGCCAGCCGTCGCGCTCGGCGGTGCGGCTGATGCCGCCGACGATGTCGTCAGCCTCCAGGATGGTGGCTGCGACACCGTCCTTGGAGAGCTGGTAGGCGGCGGTGAGCCCTGCCGGTCCGGCACCGATCACGACGACGTCGAGGTCGGCGAGATCGCGTGCGTCCTGGGAGGGTGCGTCCTGGGAAGGTGCGTCAGTCATGGGCGAGCGTGGCGCGCCGGGTGTCGAGGTGGGTGCTCCCGTCCGGGACCTGGCGCTCACCGGTCGAGCGTCGTGGTCCGAGGAGCGCTCGGCGGCCGCTCAAACGTAGCCGCGAGCCCCGCTCGGACCCGAACACCCGCCGACCGGGCACCGGTGCGCCCGGATCGAGCCGAGCTCACACCGCCCGCAGCGATGCGCCGGTGGCGGCGACCGCTTCGGTTCGGCGGATGGCCAGGATCTGGTCGGTTCGGAAGCTCGCCACCCGCACCGACCAGCAGTCGACGGTGTGACGACCGCCAGTGCGGAAGAAGGTCGTCATCGACTGCTCCGGCTGGTAGGCGTCCGCTCCGGACACGTGCTCGACGGTGCCGTCGCGGAGGGTGATGTCGTAGGCGACGTCGGCGATGGGTTCGATGTCGATGGTGGTGGTGCTCATGGGGCTCACCGTAGGAACCCGAACCTGTGGAGCGATAGGGTCCCAACCGTGTGATCTTCCCGTGCACAACCGGTGTGGGAGTGGGGATGCACAGGGGAGATCTCCTTACAGGCTGTGCACAGTTCGGCGGCACGGTGCACACGGGTACCGTTCGGGTTCGCAGCGGTGGCCCGCGCCGAGACGATCGGATGATGCCATGACGACCTTCCTCCTCCCGCTCGAGCCGGTCACCTCGATCGACGGCTACCTCGCGTCCGACCCGGGTGGCCGCGGCATCGAGGCGGCGCGGCGGATCGGCGCCGAGGAGACCATCCGGCGCATCGCGGAGTCCGGCCTCCGGGGCCGTGGCGGCGGCGGGTTCCCGACGGGAAGGAAGTGGGAGGGCATCGCGACGCAGCAGGGTGCCCGCCGCTACGTGGTCTGCAACGGGTCCGAGGGGGAGCCCGGGACCTTCAAGGATCGGGCGTTGCTCAGGGCGAACCCGTACCAGGTCGTCGAGGGCCTGATCATCGCAGCGTTCGCGATCGGAGCCGACGAGGCGTTCATCTGCCTCAAGCGCTCCTTCACCCGGGAGATCGAGGGCGTCACTCGGGCAGTGCAGGAGATCCAGTCCGCCGGCATCTGCACCGACTGCACCGTGAACGTCGTCGAGGGGCCCGACGAGTACCTCTTCGGCGAGGAGAAGGCGATGCTCGAGGTGATCGAGGGCAAGGCACCCCTGCCGCGCTGGTTCCCCCCGTACGTGCACGGCCTGTTCGCGGCTGAACCGCAGGCGGGCTGGGAGGCGAGCTCCCACGGCGGACAGCTCCGCACCACCGGCCAGCCCAACCCGACGTTGGTCAACAACATCGAGACGCTCGCCAACGTCGGTCACATCCTGGACCGCGGCGCCGACTGGTTCCGCTCCATGGGGACCGCGGAATCACCCGGCACGATCGTGGCCACCGTCGTCGGCGATGTCGTGGCCCCCGACGTGGGCGAGGTCGAGATGGGCACGCCGCTCGGCGACGTGATCGACGCGGTGGGCAGCGGCGTCCGCCCGGGTCGCTCGGTCAAGGCGGTGTTCTCCGGGGTCGCCAACCCGGTGCTGAGCGCCGACGCGCTGCTCACGCCGGTGAGCTACGAGGGCTTCGCCGCAGCCGGCAGCGGAATGGGGTCCGCCGGCTTCATCGTCTACGACGACACCGCCTGCATGGTCGATGCCGCCGCTCGGCTGTCGAGGTTCCTCGCGGTCGAGTCGTGCGGGCAGTGCCTCCCGTGCAAGCTCGGCTCCGGAGCGATCACCGAGCACTTGGAGCGGATCCAGGGCGGTGCAGGTGAGGAGTCCGACGTCGTGGCGATCCACCAGTGGCTGGAGCGGGTGACCGACGGGGCTCGGTGCTACCTCGCCACGGAGGAGCGCGACCTGGTCGCCAGCGTGCTCCAGGCGTTCCCCCAGGAGTTCGTCGACCACATCGAGCATCGCCAATGCCCACAGGTCGAGCAGCGTCCCATGCCGAAGCTGCTCGACCTCGAAGGCGGGTCGGCGACCTACGACGAGTCGTACTGGCGGAAGCGCCCGGACTGGACCTACGACCCGGCGCCGGAGGTCTGAGCGACGAGGAGCGTGAAGCGGACGGCGGTGGCCAGCACCCAGAGCACGACCGCGGTGACGGCCAGCGGTGTCACGCCGACGATCAGCGCGACACCGGTCACGTTGACGGCGACGAGCCCCTCCCACGACCTCGTCATGGAGAAGCCGGCACTCAGCAGTCGGTGTCCGCCGCCACGCAGCACCGGCAGCAGGTAGGCGAGCGATCCCCAGACGATCTGGCCGTAGGCGGAGATCACCAGCACGGCGAGCCAGGGGTCCTCGAACGGCGAGCGGCCTCGGGCGACCGCGACCGCCGCAGCCGCGACCGACAGGACCCACCATGCGGTGCCCAGCCACAGCGCCAGCATCCTCGGGCCGGCCCAGTCGAGCTGGCGCTTCGTCGGACGCGGGAGCTGCGCTGCGACGAGCACCGTTGCGGAGGCGTACACGACCAGTCCGACGACCGCGACGGCATCGATGGACCCGAGCAGTCCTGCCACCGTGAGGAGCACGGCACTCGACTGGAGCACCAGGATGGCGACCATTCGTGCGGGCGTCGCCGTCCTGTTCATCTTCGACCGGACCACCGTCGCCGCGAAGAACGGCAGCGTCGAGGCGGTCACGATCCCGATGAGGCCCAGCAGGTTCAGGACTCGGTGCGCATCGCGCACGTCGACCGACGCGGTCCCGACGACCATGGTGACGCCGAGCGCTGCGCCGGCCGCCCCGGCGACGAGCGCGACCGCGTAACCGGCGACCGGTGCGTCGTAGCGTCGCTCCACCCCGCGTCGAACGGTGACGACGAGCAACCCGGCGAGCACGATCAGTCCCAGGCCGTACATGGCGGCACCGAGCACCGCGGCCCATGTGGGGGCTCCGGCCTGACGCCCTCCGACGAAGAGCGCGACGCCGACGGTGACGAGCGTGCGCTGAGCGGCCACGGCGAGGTCCGGCGGTGCCGGGGCGGCCGACCACGTCACCGTGAGCATCAGCGACGCCGCGCTGATGAGGAGCACCGTGGCGCCCGCAAGCGCGAGGTGGACCGTCGCCCAACGGCTGTGGCTCGCCCCCGCGACGAGCGCGGCGACGACGAAGAGGGCCGCGATCGGCATGGTCCAGCGCGCCTGTCGCTGGGCGAGCCGGACGCGGTCGGCCGCACCGCGCGGTCGGCCCCTCGCCGAGGGCCCGGTCGACGACGCGAGGTGGCCGGGTTGCTCGGTCTGCTCCCGAGGTCGCTCCGGGGTCGGCTCCGGGTCGCCGCCGACGGTCACGGAGCTGAGCCTGCCATGAACCGACGGCCTCCTGTGCGATCCGGGTGGGGCGTGAGCGCTCTCTAAGGGCCGTGGTCGAGTGCGGTCCGCTGGGCCCAGCGGTAGTCCGCCTTGCCCGACGGCGACCGCACGATCGCAGGAAGCCGGATGATCGCCTTGGGGAGCTTGTAGCGGGCGATGTGCTCGCCGGCGGCGGCGCGCAGGGCGTCGTCGGTGACGTCCGCGCCGTCACGCACCTGGACGATCGCGACCACCTCTTGGCCCCACCGTGGCGACGGCCTGCCGCAGACGACCGCGTCGAAGACCGCGGGGTGCGACTTGAGGGCGGTCTCCACCTCCTCTGCGAACACCTTCTCTCCGCCGGTGTTGATGCACACCGAGTCCCTTCCGTGCAGCTCGATCGTGCCGTCCGCCAGGATGCGGGCCCGGTCGCCGGCCACCGCGTAGCGGACGCCGTCGACCTCCGGGAACGTCGCCGCCGTCTTCACCGGGTCGTTCAGGTAGCCGAGCGGCACCCGGCCCGACTGCGCCAGCCAGCCGATCGCGTCGTCGCCGGGCACCAGCCGCCGAGTCAGCGCCTCGTCGAGGACCGCGCTGGTGCTCGACGGGACGAATCCGGCGGAGGTGTCCTGACCGGAGCGCACGTTCGACACGCCCTGGCGACCGGATTCGGTCGAGCCGAGGACGTCCACGATCGTCAGCCCTGGGACCAGGGCGAGCAGCTCGGCCTTGAGACCGGCGGACAGGACAGCGCCGCCGGAGATCAGGTGGCGGAGGCTCGACAGGTCAGGGGCTCGGCCCTCGTCGATGGAGCGGGCGAGCGCGTCGGCCAGCGGTCGGGCCACCGGGTCGCCGACGACCAGCAACGACGTGGCACCGTGGCGTTCGACGCTCGACAGCAGGTCGTCGGCGTCGAGGTGCTCGGGACGGTCCTGGATGATCACCGTCCCGCCGGCGATCCAGCACGACAGCGCGTTCCAGTGCGCAGCGCCGTGCATCAGCGGGGGAGCGGGCAACGCCCGCAGCCGGGCCCCGCCCGCCGCGGCACCCAGCACCTCGTCCATCGAGGCGAAGTCGCTGCCGTCGCGTCGACGCACCCCGAGCGCTGAGATCAGGAAGTCCTCCTGGCGCCACATCGCCCCCTTGGGCATGCCGGTCGTGCCACCCGTGTAGCAGAGGTACAGGTCGTCGCCGGACCAGCCGGCGACCAGGTCCTCGGGCAGGTCGACGGGCGCGTCGCGCGCAGCGGCATCGCCCAACGCCGACTCGTAGTCGACCGCGCCGGGCAGGAGCGGGTGGCCGCTGCCGTCGGCGACCTGCAGCACGATGGCCGGCGGCCGGCGGAGCGTCGGCAGGACCTCGGCCAGCGTCGGAGCGAAGCACTCGTGCACCACGACAGCGGCCGTTCCGGCGTCGTCGAGGAGGTAGCGGAGCTCGTCGGCGACGTAGCGGTAGTTCACGTTGAACGGTGCGCAGCGGGCCTTCCAGGACCCGACCATGGCCTCCAGGTACTCGTTGCCGTTGTGCAGGTAGAGCGCCACGTGATCCTGGCCGGAGACCCAGCGCTCGTGCTCAGCGGACGGCGAAGTGGCGCCCAGGCCCGCCCGATGCAGCACCAGGGCCAGGCGTCTCGTGCGATCGGCGATGTCGGTCCACGACCATCGTCGGTCCCGGAACACCAGGCAGTCGCGATCGGGGTACCGCTCGGCGATCGCCTCGGTGATCGCCGCGACGTTCAGCTCCACGGGAAGCGCCACCGGATGCTGCAGGATCGATCGTCGGCCGGCATGGGGACCCATGCTGGCAGGATGCGGGGATGGCAGCCACGTCACGACGAGCGCCGGCCACCCGCCCCGCATGGGCCGCCGCCGCTGCGGAACTGGGGGGCCGCGATCCGGTGCTGGCCCGAATGCACGCCCGCCACGGCGTGCCCCGACTGCCGCGGGGGCCGGCCGCCGACGCCCGCTTCGAGGCGCTGGCCTCCTCGATCGCCTACCAGCAGCTCGCAGGCCGGGCCGCAGCGACCATCTGGGGTCGCGTGTTCGCTGCGGTCGGCACGCCGTTCACCCCGGCTGCGGTCCTCGCAGCCGGGCCTGACGTGCTGCGCTCCGCCGGTCTGTCGGGCAAAGGCAGCGGCGCTGATCGACCTGGCGACCAAGGTCGACGACGGCACCGTCGGTCTGGCGAGGATCGGCCGGATGGACGACGCAGAGGTCGTGGCGCACCTGACCGTCGTGCGGGGGATCGGCCCGTGGACCGCCCAGATGTTCCTGCTGTTCGACCTGCGGCGCCTGGACGTCTGGCCGGTGGGGGACCTGGGCGTCCGGGTCGGTCTGGCCCGGGCCCACGGCTGGGACGATCCACCGACGGAACGGGAGATGCACGCGCTCGGTGAGCCGTATGCGCCGTACCGCTCTGTCGTGGCGTGGTGGTGCTGGCGCGAGGCCGACACGGTCACGCCATCGTGACGCGGTGATGGCGCGCGCCCGGCCCTCGGTCGCCCTCCGCGATGATGGACCGATGGACGACGCCCGCCGCAGCGAGCTCGACGACGCCTGGCTGGCCGAACGGCTGCGAGCCACCGCGCACCTCGACGCGCTGCGCCACGAGGAGTTCTCCCGTCTCGACGACGGAGGTCACATCTACCTGGACCACACCGGTGCGGGTCTCTACCCGGCGTCGCTGGTGCGGAACCACGCCGAGTGGCTGCTGGGCGGCGTCTTCGGCAACCCGCACTCCGACAACCCGACGTCGCGTCCGATGAGCGAGCTCGTCGACCGGGCCCGAGCCGCGGTCCTCCGCTTCTGCTCCGCCGATCCGGATGACTACGAGTGCATCTTCACGCCGAACGCCAGCGGAGCGATCCGCCTGGTGGCCGAGTCCTTCCCGTTCGGTCCGCACCGGCCACTGGTGCTCACGACCGACAACCACAACTCGGTCAACGGGATCCGTGAGCACGCCCGTCGTGCCGACGCTGCGGTCACCTACGTGCCCGTGGTGACACCAGACCTGCGCATCGACCAGGAGGCGCTGCACGCAGCGCTGGCCGGGCCCCCCGGACTGCTGGCGCTTCCCGCGCAGTCGAACTACTCCGGCGTGCAGCATCCCTTCCCCGTCGGTGCGGACGGGTGGCGTGTGCTGCTCGACGCCGCTGCCTTCGCTCCGACCAACCCGCTGCACCTCGACGAGCACCGCCCCGACTTCGTGACCATGTCCTTCTACAAGGTCTTCGGCTACCCGACCGGCGTGGGTGCGCTGATCGCCCGGCGCGACGCGCTGGCCGAGCTGCGGCGGCCGTCCTTCGCCGGCGGGACGATCGCCATCGCCTCGGTGGCCGCGGATGCGCACCGGCTGGTCCCCGGCCACGCGGGCTTCGAGGATGGGACCGTCGACTTCCTGTCGTTGCCGGCGGTCGAGGCGGGGATCGAGCTCATGGAGCGGATCGACATCCACAGCGTCCACGACCGCACCCAGGCCCTCACCGCCTGGTTGCTCGAGCGGTTCCAGGGCCTCCGCCACGCGGACGGCTCACCGCTCGTGCGGGTGCTCGGTCCGTGGGAGCCGCTGGAGCGGGGCGGGACGATCGCCTTCGTGCTCGTCGACCCCGACGGCACGGAGCTCCCGGATCGGCGGATCGAGCAGCTGGCGACGGGCGCAGGCATCTCGCTGCGCTCCGGCTGCTTCTGCAACCCCGGTGCGGGAGAGGCGGCTCGGGATCTGACCGCGGACGATCTCCGCCCGTTCCTCGACGCCGACACCCCGGCCGGCCTTCCCGTCTCGCTGTGCGAGGTCGACGATGCGGTCCGAGGTGCCCGGGGCCGCGGTGTCAGCGCGCTGCGCGTGTCGGTCGGGATGTCGTCCAACGCCGCGGACGTCCGCGCGCTGGTCGACCTGCTGGAGGGGCTCCTCGACCGCTCTGCGGCCGAGGTGGGCGCGGCGCCTGCGCCACCGGCGCTCGGTCCCGACGGCGCCTGAGCGCCAGGGGCCGACGGTTCGGCGCGCTCAGTGGACGCCGGGCTCGGCGACGGGCGTCTCCAAGGGGAAGTGGCACGCGACGTAGTGCTCCTCGCCGACCTTCTGGATCTGGGGTTCGGCGCTGGCACACAGGTCCTGCGCCCTGGGGCACCGGGTCCGGAACCGGCAGCCCGACGGTGGGTCGAGCGGCGACGGCAGCTCGCCGCCGAGGTGCTCGGTCGCCGAGGCGTCGACCGTGGGATCGGGCAGCGGGATGGCGGACAGCAGTGCCTCTGTGTACGGGTGTGCAGGATGGGTGTAGAGCGCGTCGGGTGGACCGATCTCGCACATCTTGCCGAGGTACATGACCGCGACGCGATCCGACACGTTCTTGACGACGGCCAGATCGTGGGCGACGAACACCATCGTCAGCCCGTAGCGCTCCTTCATCTCCTCGAGCAGGTTGAGGATCTGCGCCTGGACCGACACGTCCAGAGCGGACACCGGCTCGTCGCAGATGATGAGCTGCGGATCGGTGATCACCGCCCGGGCGATCGAGATCCGCTGGCACTGCCCGCCCGAGAACTCGTGCGGCTTGCGCTCGGCGGCCGCGACCGGGTCGACGCCGACAGCCGAGAGCACCTCGTCGACCTTGGCCGCACGCTCCTGCGCGTCGCCGGTCTTCCAGATGGCGAGCGGCTCGCCCACGATCTGGGAGACGAAGCGCCGCGGGTTGAGGGAGCTGATCGGGTCCTGGAAGATCATCTGCATCCGGGGACGGACCTTGCGCAGGTCCGCACCGCTCAGCGCGGTGAGCTCGGTGCCATCGAGGCGGACCGACCCCCTGGTCGGCCGTGGCAGCTGCATGATCGCCTTGCCGGTGGTCGACTTGCCGCAGCCCGACTCGCCGACCAGTCCGAGCGTCTCTCCCTCGGCCACGTCGAAGGAGATGTTGGCCACCGCGGACACCGTCCGGCGGCGACCGGCCGGGAAGTCCACGACCATGTTCTCGACCCGGAGCAGCGTGTCCTCGGCGGGTCGCAGGTGCGCGGTGCCGCTACCGGCCATCGGTGCTCCCGTCGGTGGGCGGAGCGTACGGAGGGGGCGCGGTCGGAGGGAGCACGTTCGGAGGTGGTGCGGTCGGATGGAGCGGCGGCGGTGTGGCTTGCGGCGGTTCGGTGACGCGTGGTGCCAGTGACGGGGGACGGTTGGCCAGGAGGCGCTGCGCCTCCAGCCGGTCCTTGATCTCGAGCGTCTCGGGTGAGCCGACGGGATAGAAGCAGGCGAACAGGTGGCCGGGGGAGCCCGGTGTCTCCTGCAACGTCGGGGTCTCCTCGTGGCAGCGCTCTCGCGCATATGGACACCGTGGGCTGAACGGACACCCCTTCGGTGGATCCACGAGGTCCGGCGGACGACCACCGATCGCCACCAGGCGGGTGTGAGACGGATCCGACAGCTTGGGGATGGCGGACAGCAGCGCCTCGGTGTAGGGCATGCGCACATCCGCGAAGAGCGTCGCGGTGGGTGCCCGCTCCACGATCCGTCCGGCGTACATGACCGCGATCTCCTGCGCTCTCGACGCCACGACGCCCAGGTCGTGCGTGACCAGGATCATGGCCATGTACCGCTCGCGCTGCTGCTCGGCGAGCAGGTCGAGGATCTGGGCCTGCACCGTCACGTCCAGGGCGGTCGTCGGCTCGTCGGCGAACAGCAGCTTGGGGCCGCACGCCAGCGCGATGGCGATCACGACACGTTGGCGCATCCCACCGGACATCTCGTGCGGATAGGAGGAGAAGCGGCTCTCGGCCTCGGGGATGCGAACCGCCTTGAGCAGCGCGACGGCTGTCTCCTTCGCTTCGGATCGGTCCATGTCCAAGTGGAAGCGCAGCGACTCGGTGATCTGCTTACCGACCTTCATGACCGGGTTCAACGCGGTCATCGGGTCCTGGAACACCATCGCCATCTCGGTGCCCCAGAGCTCCCGGTAGCCGTCCGCGTCGAGACCCGAGATGTCCTTGCCCTCGAACACGACGGTCCCGGATCGCTCGGCGGTCGAGGGGAGCAAGCCCATGATCGAGCGGGACAGGACGGACTTGCCGGAGCCGGACTCGCCGACGATCCCCAGGCACTTGCCCCGCTCCAGGGTGAACGACACGCCGTCGACGGCTCGCACGAGCCCTCGTGGGGAGCGGAACTGGGTCCTGACGTCGACGACGTCGAGCAGGGGCCCGGAGCCGGGAACGCCGGTCGGTGCCGGTCCGTCGAGCAGATCGGGGTTGCTCACAGGACGCTCTCTCGGACCTCGAAGCGGCGACTGACCACGTCGGCCAGGAAGTTCAGCGCCAACACGGTCAGGAACAGCACGACGATGGTGAACATGACGATGTGGGGGGCACGGTTCAGCTGGTCCTTGTTCTCGGCGATGATGTTGCCCCAACTCGGTGTCGGCGGCTGCACCCCCACGCCGAAGAGGGCCAGACCGCCTTCGGCGACGATCGCGATGCCCACGCCGAGGAGAGAGATCGACAGCATCGCGGGGAAGACGTTCGGGAGGATGTCGCGGAGCATGATCCTCCAGTCCTTGGCGCCCATGGCCCGGGCGGCCAGGACGAACTCGCGCTCGGACCAGCTGAGCGTGTTCGCCCGCGTGATGCGGCCCAGGATCGGGATCGACACCAGGCCGAGACCCAGCACCACCACGCCGATCCGCTGCATGCTGCTCACCTTGTCGCCCGATGACAGCACCGTCACGAGCGACAGGGCGAGGACGAACTGCGGGATCGCCAGGAGGATCGTCATGATCGGCGTGATGATCGCGTCGGTCTTGCCGCGGAAGAACCCGGTGGCGAGACCGAGCAGACCTCCGACCACCAGGCCGAAGCCCACCGCCCCGAAGCCGATGGCGAACGACGCCCGTGTGCCGTAGATGATGCGCGCCAGCAGGTCGCGGCCGTTGGCGTCGCCGCCGAGCCAGTG
>JAPXRJ010000007.1:0-36174 GCA_033813615.1 Microthrixaceae bacterium
AAGAGGGGCAGCGCCAGCCACTCGTCGAGGAAGCGCTGCACGCCGACCGCCTCGATGTGGTCCGCCAGCTCGATGTCGGCGGCGAGCCGCTCGGCTCGTTCGACGTCGTCGTCGATGCCGGCGGTGGCACCGACCAGCACCAGGCCGGCCACCAGCTCTGGGTGCGCGAGGGCGACGTGCAGCGCCACGCGCCCGCCCATCGAGTAGCCGAACCACACCGATGGCTGCTCGAGGGTGGGTCCGATCGCCCGGGAGAGGTGCTCGGCGGTCGCCCAGAGGTCGAGCTCCGCGAGGGCCGCTGCGCCGCCGTGTCCGGGCAGGTCGGGTCGTAGCACGGTGTGGGACTCCTCGAGCGCGTCGGCCAGCGGGCCCAGGCAGCGGCCGGTCTGGGTGAACCCGTGGAGCATGACCACCGACGAGCGTTCCGTTCCGTTCGGGACGACCACGCTGCTCACCGTAGGCTGAGCGGCCGCCGCCGGTCCGGCGCGCCACCACCACATGTCCGAACGAGTCTCCCCACCGCAACCGAGCCCGCTGGAACCGAGCCCGGCAGGCCACGACGGCGACGTCGCAGCGACCTACGCGGCGACGCTCGTCGACGAGTGGCTCCGACTCGGGCTCACCGATGCCGTCGTGTCACCCGGGTCGCGCTCGACGCCGCTCGCGGTGGCGCTCGCGGACCGACCCGAGCTCCGCGTGCACGTCGTGCTCGACGAGCGCTCCGCCGCGTTCACCGCGCTCGGCCTGGGCATCGGCACCGGAGCTCCCGCAGTGCTGTTGTGCACCAGCGGCACCGCGGCCGCGAACTTCCATCCAGCGGTGGTCGAGGCGCACCAGTCCGCTGTCCCGATGGTCGTGATCACCGCCGATCGACCGCCGGAGCTCCACGGTGTCGGCGCCCCGCAGACGATCGACCAGCGCAACCTGTACGGGACGGCGGTGCGCTGGTACTGCGAGCCGGGACCGCCGGCGGCCGACGGTGCGCCGTGGTGGCGAGACCTGGCACGGGACGCGTGGACCCGTACGTCGGGCACCAAGCCCGGTCCGGTGCACCTCGACCTGGCGTTCCGTGAGCCCCTGCTGGGCACCGTCGGCGACCTGCCGCCGCGGCACGAGCCGTTGGCGCCGACGCCGTCCGGCGCCCGATGGGGCGTGCTCGACGAGGACCTCGGTTCCTTGGTTCCGGCGATCTCGGGCCGACGCGGCGTGGTGGTGGCCGGAGCCCGTGCGGCGCTCCACGCCGAGGAGGCCGCCGCGGTGCACGCGCTGGCGGAGCGGCTCGGCTGGCCGGTGCTGGCCGACGCTCCGTCGGGGTGTCGTCTCGCGCACGCCACGCTCGTCACCGCCGCCGACCAGATCCTGCGCGATCCCGACGTCGCCGACTCGTTGCGACCCGAGTTCGTGCTCCGCCTCGGCGGCCTGCACGCGTCTCGGGTGCTCGACGAGTGGTTGTGTCGTTCCGGCGCGGTGCAGGTCGGCGTCGACCGCTTCGGACTGGTGCCCGATCCGGCGCGGGTGCTGACGCGGTCGCTGCCCGCGGATCCGATCGAGGTGTGCCGGCAGCTCACCGTCGGCCCGGCGTCGCCGGCTCCTGCGGAGTGGACCGACGCGTGGCGCGCCGCCGAGGCTGCAGCTCGGTCCGCGATCGACGAGCACCTCGGAGCAGGGGGCGTGGTCGGGGAGCCGGCGGCGGCGCTGGAGGCGCTGGCCGCTGTGCCGGAGGGCGGCGTGCTGGTGGTGTCGTCGTCCATGCCGGTGCGGGACCTCGAGTGCTTCGCCCCGGCGCGCGCCGATGTCACGGTGGTGTCCAACCGCGGCGCCAACGGCATCGACGGGGTGACGTCGACGGCGGTCGGTGTCGCCCTCACATGGACCCCGACGGTGCTCCTCATCGGTGACGTCGCGTTCCTCCACGACAGCAACGCGCTGATCGGGCTCCGCTCCCGGGGGGTGAACCTGACGATCGTGGTCATCGACAACGACGGCGGTGGCATCTTCAGCTTCCTGCCGCAGGCCGACGTGCTGGCCCCCGAGCGCTTCGAGCAGCTCTTCGGCACTCCGCACGGCACCGACGTGGTGGCGGTGGCGGGGGCGTTCGGCGTGCCGGCGGAGCGGGTGTCCACGCGGGCCGGGCTGCAGGCCGCGCTCAGCGGCGCCGCGCTCCGGGGTGGCACGAGGGTGGTCGTCGTGCCCACCGACCGTGCCCAGAACGTCGCCGAGCACCGGCGGCTGCAGGCCGTCGTCCGCGCTGCGGTGCGCGCCGCGTTGGGCTGCGAGCCGGTGGAAGTGCAGAACGACGCGGTAACGTCGGAGGGTGATGAGCGCGGAAGGGATGTCGGGGGCCGGTCCGTCGGGTGACGAGCCGGTCGAGTTCGACGGACCGCCGATCGTGGAGATCGTCGAGGCGATCCGTCGCGAGGGTGCCCCGGTGCCCCGCCGCCTGGGTCAGAGCGAGGTCGCGGAGGACCGCGTGCTGGGCTGGGCCGAGTTCGGCCATCCCGACGGCGATGCGGTCCTCTGGTTCCACGGCACGCCTGGCGCACGGATGCAGGTGCCGCCGAGCATCCACGAGGTCGCGCTGCAGCGCGGCTTCCGGGTCGTCGCCGTCGAGCGCCCGGGCACCGGCGTGTCGACCGACCACCGCTACCACCGCATCGCCGACTTCGCTCCTGACGTCGAGGTGCTCGTCGACGACCTCGGTCTGGACCGCTTCGCCGTGGTCGGCCTGTCGGGCGGTGGCCCCTACACGCTGGCGGTCGCCCAGCACATGCCGGACCGGGTCGTCGTCGCCACGCTGCTCGGTGGCCTCGGGCCGACCAGGGGGCCCGACGCCGTGTGGTCCTACACGCGTGCGCTTCGCTTCGTCGCTCCTGCCTTCGAGCTCATCCGGTCGCCGGTCGGCTCCGCGTTCGCGTTCGTGATGGACGCGGTGGCGCCGTTCGCGGACCCGGTCTTCAACGCCTACGGCACGGTCCTGGGCTTCGCCGACCGACCGGTGTTCCGTGATCCGCACTTCCGGGCGATGTTCCTCCAGGACCTGCTCGGCGCCCACGAGCTGAGGTCGGCGGCCCACGACATGGCGCTGTTCAGCCGCCATTGGGGCTTCGAGCTGAGCGATGTGATCTCGCCCGTGGTCGTCTGGCAGGGCCTCAGCGACACGATCGTCCCCCCGAGCCACGGACACCACCAGGCGTCGCGGCTGCCCCGCGGCGAGCTGCGCGTCCGTCCGGGCGAAGGCCACTTCGCGGGATTCGCCGACGTGACGACCGTGCTCGACCGCCTCCGTGAGGTGTGGGCGGGCGAGACCGTCGAACCCGCCGGCACCGCGAACCCCTGACCCCGTGACCCCGCTCAGACGCGGGTGAGCGCGGACAGCACCGCCTGGGCCTTGGCCTTCGTCTCCTCGAGCTCCGCAACCGGGTCGGACCCCGCGACCACGCCGACACCGGCGAAGACCCGGGCGACCGTCCCGTCGAGCTGGGCGCCGCGGATGCCGACGCCGAACACGCCGTTGCCGGCCGCGTCGACCCATCCGACGGGCCCCGCGTAGCGGTCGCGGTCGACGCCTTCGAGCTCGGCCTGGAGCGCCAGCGCGGCGTCCCGCGGCCACCCACCCACCGCGGGCGTGGGGTGCAGCGCGGCGACGAGATCCAGCGCCGACGGCTCGGGCTGCGACAGGCGGCCCTCGACGAGGGTGGCCAGGTGCTGCACCGGACCGGCCGGTACGACCGACGGCTCGGGCTCCGCGTCGAGGTAGGAGCACCACGGCAGCAGCGTGTCGTGGACCACGTCGATCGTGATCTGGTGCTCGGCGCGGTTCTTGGCAGACCCGAGCAGCTCGCCTGCCCGTCGAGCATCCGCGTCGGGGTCGCCGCTGCGCGGCAGCGTCCCGGCCATCGGTTGCGCCCGGACCACGTCGCCGATGCGCGACACCAGCAGCTCGGGCGTCGCTCCGACGAAGCCGTCGACCGAGTACGCGAACGACGTCGGCGACGCCTGGCGGAGCCGGCGCAGCAGCGTGGGAGCATCGAACCCGGCGCTCGCCGTCACGGTGATCTGGCGTGCCAGGACCACCTTGGTCAGCTCTCCGCTGCGGATCCGCCCCACGGCCTGAGCGACCGCACCCACCCAGCCCTCGACGTCGCCCCCGTCCAGCACCACCGTGGCGGGGTGGTCTCGAGGGGCGACGTCGTGCGCCGTCCGTTCGATCGTCGGGACGTCGTCGCCGGAGATCCGGGTGGTCCAGCGGTCGCCGTCGGAGGTGCGGCCGTGGAGGTGGGCGGGCACCACGAGCGTGGCCGGCGCCTCGCGCTCGTAGGGGAGCGCGCCGAACGCGATCGGTCCTCGTCCCGGACCGGCGGGACCGTCGTGCGGGATCGACGCGAGCGCCTCGGCGACGCGGTCGACGTGGTCGGGCCACGGCGCGGGGAGCTCGATCCGCAGCGCTTCGCCCGATCCCCACAGTCCGCGCCGCTGCGAGGAGAAGGCGACCGCGTCGAGTCCGGGCGGCGGCAGCTCGTCGACGGGCTCGCCCGGCTCGGTGCGCGCCACCAGATCGTTGGGCGTCACACGCTCACCCGCCCGTCCGCCTCACCCGCTGGTCCGGGTGGCGGTGATCAGCTGGGCGATGCCACCGGAGAGCAGCGTGCGCTCGATGTCGTGGAAACCGCAGCGCTCGACCACGTCGAGCAGCTCGCGCGGGTCGGGGAGGTAGGCGACCGATCGGGGGAGGTACGCATAGGCCCGACGGTCGGAGAACAACCCGCCGATGACCGGGACGACCTTGCCGAAGTAGATGCCGTGCCCCCAGCGCATGAGCGGATTCGGTGGTTCCGCGACCTCGAGCAGCGCCATTCGTCCTCCGGGGCGCAGCACTCGCGCGAGCTCGGCGATGGTCGCCTCCAGGTCGGTGAAGTTCCGCAGGGCGAACCCGCAGGTCGTGCCGTCGATCGACGCGTCGGCGAACGGCAGGGCGACCCCGTCGGCCTGGACGCGGTCGAAGGCGATCGGAGCGGCGGCGAGCATTCCGAAGCTCAGGTCGGCTCCGACCGGGACGAGTCCACGTCGACCGAGCTCCACAGCGAGGTCGCCGGTGCCGCTCGCGAGGTCCACGACGCGCGACCCCCGTGGCAGTCCGAGGCGGTCGAGCGCCCGTCGACGCCAGCCGACGTCCATCCGGAAGGTCATCACCCTGTTCACCAGGTCATAGCGGGGAGCGATCGTGTCGAACAGCGCCTGGACCGATCGGGTCTTGTCCGCCCCGGTCGGCAGCGGCTGGTCTGCGCTCGGGATCAGCGCGCTGCGGTCGGTGGGTGAGTCGGTCATCGTGGGGGCAGGCTACGGCCCCTGGAGGAGGCCCCGGGCGACGAGTGCGCCCCGAGCCGACTCGGGCGTCGTGAACACCTCGGCGGTCCAGCCCGCGGCGCGAGCGCCGGCCACGTTGGCCGTCGAGTCGTCGAAGAACAACGCCTGGTCGGGTCGGAACCCGAAGCGCTGCTCGCATCGACGGAAGATCTCGACGTCGGGCTTGCACACCCGCTCGTGGCCGGAGATCACGACACCCTCGAGCCGACCCAGCACCGGGAAGTCCTCACCGATCCCCTCCCAGCACACCGCCGACCAGTTCGACAGGCCCACGCATCGAACCCCGACAGCGAGCAGCTCGTCGATGAGGGCGACGGTGTCGCCCATCGGCGGACCGAGGCTGTGGCGGAAGTGCTCGACGTAGCCGTCGACGACCCAGCCGTGTCCGGGATGTCGAGCTTCGACGACCGCCCGAACGTCGGCCAGGTCGTCGCCGCGGTCCAGGTGGACGTTGGTGGCCAGGTCGAACACCTCGGCAGCGAGTCGCTCGACCTCCACCGGGTCGTCGACGAAGCGGGCCAGGGCCAGTCGGCGATCCCACGGGATCACCACGTTGCCGAGGTCCCACACCACGACGGGATCCGTCGGGATCATCATCAGCCGGGCTCCTTCGGTGGGCCAGTCTCGTTCGGTCGGCCAGTGTCGTTCGGTCGGGCAGTCTCGTTCGGTCGGGCAGTCTCGTTCGGTCGGGCGCTTGCCTGCTGGCGCGCCCAGCGGTAGTCGGCCTTGCCGGACGGCGAACGCTGCACCTCGGCGACCCGCACGATCGCCTTGGGCAGCTTGTAGCGGGCGATGTGACGGGCGGCCTCGATCGTCAGCTCGTCGTCGGTCACCTCGACGCCATCGGCGAGCGCGACTACCGCGACGACCTCCTGGCCCCAGCGGGTCGACGGCCGCCCCGCGACCACGCAGTCGCGCACCCGGGCGTGGTGCAGCAGGGCCTGCTCGACCTCCTCGGCGAAGATCTTCTCTCCACCCGAGTTGATCGTCACCGAGTCGCGGCCGAGGAGCTCCAGTCGGCCGGCGGCGTCGAGTCGGGCGCGATCACCCGGAACCGCGTAGCGGACGCCGTCGATCACCGGGAACGTGTCGGCGGTCTTGGCCTCGTCATCCAGGTAGCCGAGCGGCACCCGTCCCGACTGGCCCAGCCAGCCCGGTTCGTCGTGGCCGGCCGACAGGACGCGGTCGAGGTCGTCGGACAGGATGCACATGCCTGGCCCCGGCGTGAAGTCGCCGGTCGTGGCGGCCTGGCCGGCCGCGCTGAGCTGGGATCCCTGCTGGCCGGTCTCGGACGCTCCGAGTCCGTCGATCACGATGGCAGATGGCAGCGCCGCGAGCATCCGCTCCTTCACGCCGGTCGACAGCGCGGCGCCGCCCGACGCGATCGCCAACACCGAGGACAGGGCCGGGGAGCCGCGGTCCAACGCGGCTTCGATCCCTTCGACGAGCGGGCGACCGAACGCGTCGCCGACGATCAGGATCACGTCGACCCGCTCGGCCTCGACGGTGCGCAGCAGCTGGTCCACGTCGAGGTGCCGGTTCCGAGCCGGCAGCACGACCGTGTTGCCGTTGGTGAAGGAGTTGAACGCGCTCCACTGCGCGGCGCCGTGCATGAACGGCGGGCCCACCAGCAGCTTCACGCAGCCGTTGACCGCCGTCGCCGCGATCTGCTCGTAGGAGCTCCACTCACCCTGGTCCTCGTGGCGTCGGCCACCCATCGCGGTGACGAAGATGTCGCCCTGACGCCACAGCACGCCCTTGGGCATGCCGGTCGTCCCACCGGTGTAGAGGATGTAGAGGTCGTCGGGCGACCAGGACGCGACCAGCTCCGGTGCCAAGTCCGGCGACGAGTCCGCCAGCACGTCGTCGAACCACTCCGCTCCGTCGAGCAGGCCGTTGCCGGAGTCGTCGGGCACCTGGAGCAGGACCTCGAGGCCGGCGATCCGTCCTCGTAGCGCGGCCAGCGTGGGAGCGAACGCAGAGTGGAACACGATCGCCCGCGTACCGGCGTCGCGGAGCAGGTACTCGAGCTCCTCTGCGACGTAGCGGTAGTTCACGTTGAACGCGACGGCGCGGGCCTTGTACGCGCCGAGCATCGACTCCAGGTACTCCGGGCAGTTGTGCAGGTACAGCGCCACGTGGTCCTGGCCGGATTCGTGGTTGGACAGCTCCGTCCGGTCGACGACGGCCCCCAGGCCCCGGGTCACCAGCGCGTTGGCGAGGCGCCGGCTGCGATCGCCGACCGTCGCGTAGCTGCGCCGGTCGAACGTGCCGTCGGGGCGGTGGGTCACGATCGCATCACGGTCGGGAACGGCGCGCTCGACGGCTTCGTGCAGGGCGGCGAGGTTGAACTCGTGGGCGGTCCTCGACCCGCGACCCTCCGATGCGCTGCTCACGTGCTGGCTCCCCGCTCCGGATCCGGGTTCCGATGCTACGGGCAGGTCGTCGGTCCGTCGAAGCGGCGACACGGCGGGCCGTCAGCCGGGGCAGCGCGTGTCATCGACGGGAACGGCGAGCGCGATGAGGTAGCGGTCGATGACGTCGGTGGCGCAGCGGTCCCGGCCGTACGCGGTGTGGCCCGAGATGTCGACGGTCACCAGTACGCCCGACTGGAGCGCAGCGGCCACGGCCCGGGCGTCGGCAAGAGGGGTGAAGGGGTCACCGGTGTTGCCGACCACCAGCATCGGTGGAGCGTCGGGTGCGGTGACTGCCGCTGGCTCGGCGGTGGGACCGACCGGCCAGGTCGCGCACGGCAGCAGCTCGTTGGCGACCGAGCCGCCGAAGCGCGGCGAGCGGGCGCGGGCCTGATCGGCGAACGTCCGCCACTGCGCCGGCGACGACGGGGGTGGCGTGTCGGTGCACACGACGCCCGCATAGGAGGCGTAGCCGCCCAGGTCGTGGTAGCCGTCGGCGAGGGCCAGAAGTCGGGCGCCGTCGCCGTCGAGGGCATCGGCCAGGGCGGGTCCGAGTCGTTTCCACCCGTCGGAGCCGTAGTCGGTGTAGATGGCCGCGGTCGCCAGCTCGGCGGGACCGACGTCGCGCCCGTCGACGGCCAGCGGTTGCTGCTCCAGTCGGGCGTGCATCTGGTCGTAGGCGGCAGCGAGGTCATCGACCCGGCACCGGACCCGGTTCGCCGAGCACCCCTGGCGGTTGCGCTCGAACGCGGCTTCGAATCCATCGATCTGGCCCATCAGGAAGTCGGTGAAGCCGGTGGCGGGGTCGACCACGCCGTCGAGCACGATGGCCCGGATCGACGACGGGAAGCGCTTCGCGTACTCCTGGCCGATCTGGGTGCCGTAGGAGAACCCCACGTAGTTGAGTGGGCCGTCGTCGAGTGCCAGACGGATCGCCTCGAGGTCGCGGGCGACCTCGCCGGTGCCCATGTTGGACAGCAGCGCCGCATCCGTCGCGCACTGGGTCGCCACCGCCGCCGCGGCCCGGTCGAGATCGTCCTGCTCCTGGGGGGAGTCGGGATCGGGGTCGAGCCGCAGGAACTGCTCGGTCGCGTCCTCGCCGCAGGTGAGCCCCTCGGAGCGGGCGACGCCGCGAGGGTCCCAACCGACCTGGTCGAACCGCTCGGCCACCTCGCCGGTGAACACGCCGGAGGCCACGAAGTCGACACCCGAACCGCCTGGCCCTCCCGGGTTCATCAGCAGCGATCCGATCCGCCGGTCCGATCCGCCGCTGGCCGGGCGACGGGCGAGTGCCAGCGTGATCGTCCGTCCCTCCGGATCGGACCAAGCCAGCGGCACGGACAGGGTGGCGCACTGGGTTCCGGCACCGACATCGGGGCAGTCGGTCCAGTGGAGCGGCTTCGGCGTCCATCCCGGCGGCAGGCCGTCGTCCACCGCGGCAGGAGCCGACGAAGAGGGCTCGGTGGTCGGACGGACCGGCGAGTTCAGCCGGCGAGCGTCCGATCGGTCGGTGCCACTCGAGCACCCGGCGACCATCACCGCCGCAGCCACCATCGCCGTGAACGCGACGGCGAATGGGTGACGACGGGGCATCGGGCCACTGTACGAGGGCACCTCGGTCACCTCGGGCCGAGCCGTGTCCGACGGTCGTAGTCTCCTCAGGATGATCTTCGGAGTGTTCGCACCGCAGGGCTGGAAGACCGAGCTGGCCGGGATCTCCGACCCGCAGGCCAAGTGGGCGGCGACGGTGCGGACGGCGCAGCTGGCCGAGGAGCTCGGCTTCGACTCGGTGTGGCTCTACGACCACTTCCACAACGTCCCGGTTCCCGCCCACGAGGCGGTGTTCGAGTGCTGGACCACGATCGCGGCGCTGGCCGCGTCGACCAGGCGGATCCGCCTGGGGCAGATGGTGAGCTGCGCGTCGTATCGGAACCCCGCGCTCGTCGCCAAGATCACCTCGACCGTCGACGTCATCTCCGGCGGTCGCCTGGACTTCGGCATCGGGGCCGGCTGGTACGACCAGGAGTACCGGGCCTACGGCTACGAGTTCCCGCCCGCCAAGGACCGGATCCGCCTACTTCGTGAGACCGTCGAGGTCCTGAAGGCGATGTGGACCCAGCCGGACACCACCTACGACGGGCGCTTCGTGCAGGTCAACGGGGCGCAGTGCGACCCCAAACCGGTGCAGTCACCGCACCCACCGGTGTGGATCGGCGGCGGGGGCGAGCAGCTGACGCTGCGGGTGGTCGCGCAGCACGGGGACCGCTCCAACTTCGGCGGCTCGCCCGCGGAGTGGGCCCACAAGCGCGACGTCCTGCGGGCCCACTGCGCGGACGTCGGCCGCGACCCCGACGAGATCACGATGACGTGGTCACCCGAGATCCACCTGCGGGAGACCGAAGCCGAGATCGTGGACGGCGGCAGCCGCAGCTTCTGGGGCGAGGAGTTCGAGTCGTGGCGCGCCGGCAACCTGGTCGGGACGCCCGAGCAGGTGTGCGAACGGATCGCCGAGTACCGGTCGCTCGGCTGCGGTGGCCTGGTGCCGTGGTGCTCGGACTACCCCGACGACACGACCCTGCGCCTGTTCGGCGAGCGGGTCATGGCCGAGTTCCGGAGCTGAGCACCGGATGGGAGCGGGACGCTCAGTCTGTCGCTCCGCTCCCGGACGCTCAGTCCATCCACCGGAAGATGATCTCCGACACGCAGCTGGGCTTGGGTGCGCCCTCGACCTCGAACGTGAAGGTCATCTTGATCTCGGCCCATCCGTTCGGCAGGTCCTCGACCGAATCGAGCGTGGCGCCGAGGCGCACGTTGGAGCCGACGGGGACCGGCGACGGGAAGCGGATCTTCCCGCACCCGTAGTTGACCGCCATCTTGATGCCCTTGACGGTCATGATCTGCGGGAACAGGACCGGACCGAGCGACAACGTGAGGTAGCCGTGGGCGATCGGCCCGCCGAACGGCGACTCGGCCTTGGCCCGCTCCACGTCGACGTGGATCCACTGGTGATCGCCCGTGGCGTCAGCGAAGAGGTTCACTCGCTCCTGGGTGATCTCCATGTAGTCGGAGTACCCCAGGTGGGTGCCGACGAGTTCCTTCAGTCCGGCGATGCCGTTCACTTCGGTAGCCATGGCGGCATCTTGTCAGGCCGGCTCGGGAGCGGGCCAGCCACGAGAGCCCCGGCCGTGACCGGGTCGGACCGGAGCTCAGCTGAACCAGATCTTCTGGTGGTCGCGGGACTGCGGGTGCAGCAGCAGCGCCACCAGGGCGTACACGAAGATCGCGTTGATGATCCCACCGGGCACCAACACGAAGCCCAGGTTGCGGACCAGCGGCGCGCCGGCCTGGAACACCACGATCAGCCGTATGGCGAACGGCAGGAACGAGGCGACGATCGCCACCTGGTAGCCGACCTTCAGCTCGTTGGCGATCCCATAGGCGCCGTACACGTTCGCGCCCAGGCTCCCGACCAACAGCACCGCACCCAGGGCAGAGCTCATCAGGCCGCCGGTGAAGATGCCGAGTACCGCCCAGAACGCGTTGAAGTACAGCAGCCACTGGCTGATCACCAGGGTCTGGGGCAGGCGCGGGTTGTACCAACGTCGTTCGGAGAGGGGCGGCATGGCTGACAGTCTGGCGGACGTGGTCGCCGGGGTGGTGCTGGCCGCGGGGAAGGGTCGTCGCCTCCGGCCGCTGAGCTCCCTGCGCCCCAAGGCGCTGTGCCCGATCGGAGCGACGACGCTGGTGGAGCGGGCGATCAGCCAGGTGGGGGCGGTGACGGGAGCACCGGTGCTGGTCAACGTGCACCACGGTCGTGACCGGATGGTGGCCCAGCTGGGCGACCGTCGGGACGTGCAGCTGTCGATCGAAGAGCCGGTGGCGCTCGGTACCGCCGGAGCGTTGGCGGCGATGGCTGAGCAGCTCGACGGTCGCAGCGCGCTCGTCGTGAACGCCGACACGGTGCACGCCGAGGACCTTGGCGCCTTCGTCGCCGGATGGGACGGGCGTCGGGTGCGCGTGCTGGGTACGCCGCAGCCCGACGTCGGCGGCTTCGGTCCTCGCAGCGGCGTCGTCGCGTCGATCGCCCCGTGGGAGCGTATCCGGGAGCTGGCGGCCGAGCCGTCGGGGTTGTGGGAGGCGCTGTGGCGCAGCGAGTTGGCGGCCGCTCGACTCGACGCGGTGCTGACGGACGGCACCGTCGTGGACTGCGGGACCCCGGCGCAGTACCTGGCGGCCAACCTGTGGCTGAGCGGTGGCCGCCCGGTGATCGGAGAGGGCGCTGTCGTGCGCGGCACCGTCGAGCGTTGCGTCCTGTGGCCGGGCGTGGTCGTCGAGCCCGGCGAGGTGCTCGTCGACGCGATCCGCGCCGATGCCCGCACCACGGTCCTCATCCGCTGAACGCAGCTGGTCACCTCGTGAACTTGGGGGATTCGGTCGCCTCACACGTCGGATCACCCCGAGTTCGGTCGACGGGGCGGGTTCAGCGGCGGCGGGGCGGGGCGACCGGCGCGGCCTCGTGGCCGGCTCGGAGCTGGCCGCACGCGGCATCGATGTCGGACCCGCGGGTGTCGCGGATCGTGACGTTGACGCCACGTCGCTGGAGGTCCTCGGCGAAGGCGTGCACGCGGTTCCGCGACGAGCCGCGCACCGCGTAGCCGGGCGTCGAGTTGAGCGGGATCAGGTTCACGTGCGCCCGCAGGCCCTTGGCGATCGCCGCCAGTCGAGCCGAGTCCTCGAACCGGTCGTTGACCTCGTGGATCATCGCCCACTCGAAGCTGAGTCGCCGCCGGGTCCGGTCGACGTAGTCACGGCAGGCCTCGACCAGCGCGTCGAGCGGGTAGCGGCGGTTGATCGGCACCAGCTGGTCGCGCAGCTCGTCGTCCGCCGCGTGCAGCGACACGGCCAGGTTCACCGGCAGGTCCGCGACGGCGAGGCGTCGGATCCCGGGGACCAGCCCGACGGTCGACAGCGTGAGGTGGCGTGCGCCGATGCCCATGTCGTCGTGCAGCCGGTGCACGGCGGCCCACGTGCTGTCGTAGTTGGCGAGCGGCTCGCCCATCCCCATGAACACCACGTTGGAGATCCGACGGTCGCCGGCCTCCCGTCGTGCCATCACGACCTGTTCGACGATCTCGCCGACACCCAGGTGGCGTTCGAAGCCCGCCTGACCGGTGGCGCAGAACCCGCATGCCATCGCGCAGCCCGCCTGGGTGGAGACGCACACGGTGCTGCGGTCGTCGTAGTGCATCAGCACGGTCTCGATCCGCTGGCCGCCGTTCAGCTCCCACAGGAACTTGGTGGTGGCGCCGTCATCCGCGGTCACCCTGGTCACCTCGGTCAGTGCGGAGGGCAGCTCGTCGTCGAGACGTGCCCGCAGCGCCTTGCCCACGTTGGTGAGCTCCGACGGGTCGCGGCCCTGGCGGTACAGCCCGTCCCACACCTGCTCGACGCGGTACGCCGGCTCAGCGGCGAGCAGCGCGGCGAGCTCGTCGTGGCTGACGTCGTAGCGGGTGCGGTGCGCTCCCATCAGCCGGTGTAGGCCGCGTCGGAGTGGTGGACGACGAAGCCGAGCCGTTCGTAGAGCCGCAGCGCCGGTGTGTTGATCGCCTCGACGTAGAGCATGCCGACCTCGAGCCCCCGGTCGGCGAGGTGTGCCAGCCCCGCCACCGTCAACGATCGTCCGAACCCCCGACCAGCGACCGACGGGTCGGCCGCGATCACGAAGATCTCGCCCATCGCCGGATCTGCCCCGCCGTTCGCGTCGGAGTCGGTCTCGGAGCGGACCTCGGAGCTGGACGCGGCCGGCGGGTGTTCGCGTGTCCAGCAGAAGCCGTCGATGCCGTCGGGCCCGTCGTGGACCAGGAAGCCGTCGGCCCGCACCCAGGGCTCGGCCAGCCGGGCGGTGAGGCGTGAACGGTCCCATCCGCCCTGGTCGGGGTGCCACCGGAAGGCTCGGTTGTTGACCCCGATCCAGGCGTCGTCGTCGGTGCCGGGCCGGAACGGGCGGACCGTGATCTCTGCGGTGGTGGCGAGCACGTCCGGCCGGAGCGGCAGGGAGACCCGCATCTGGTGCAGCAGGCGAGCCATGTGCCGCCCGCGGTCGCGCATGTCGGCGTCGAGCGCGGGCGTCACCGGCGACACCCACTCGAGTTGGAGCGAGCGCTCGATGGGGGATCGCTCGACGGCGGACCCTTCGACGGAGGACATCGTCTCGGAAGCTACCGTGCGCCGATGGCCCGACCCCGTACCCCCAAGGGCCGCGCTCGGGTCGCCGACGAGCGGTTGGCGCTCGAGTACCCCGACGCACGCTGCGAGCTCGACCACCGCGACGCGTTCGAGTTGCTCGTCGCGACCGTGCTGTCGGCCCAGAGCACCGACGCACGGATCAACCTCGTGACCCCCGCGCTGTTCGCCCGGTACCCCGACGCCGCGGCGCTCGCCGAAGCGGACCTGACCGAGCTCGAGGGCCTCATCCACTCGACCGGGTTCTTCCGAGCGAAGGCGCGGAGCCTGGTGGCGCTGTCGACCGCACTGGTCGAGCGCTTCGACGGGGAGGTGCCCGCAGCGATGCGGGACCTGGTCGCCCTGCCGGGCGTCGGTCGCAAGACCGCCAACGTGGTGCGCAGCGTGGCGCTCGACCTTCCGGGCCTGCCGGTCGACACCCACGTCCTCCGCCTGAGCCGTCGGCTCGGACTCACCGACGCGCTCGACGACGGCGACGCGAAGGACGCCGTGAAGGTGGAGATGGTGCTGAACCCGATGGTCCCGGTCGCCGAGCGAGGGCGCTTCAGCCTCCTGTTGATCCTGCACGGCCGACGGGTCTGCCACGCACGTCGCCCCCGCTGCGACCTCTGCGTGCTGGCCGACTTCTGCCCGTCCGCCGGGTCCTTCGCCGAGCTCTGAGGCTCGCGAACCACGGGTGATCACGCTCCCGATCGAGGTCTCGTCGGGGCTCCGATGTTCTCGTGGACAGTGCAGGGTCGGTGTGCTCAACTTGCGCGCACCAGGTTCCCGCCACCTGGTATCGGCGACCAACGGGCTCCCGCCGCCCGGGTCGCCCGTCCAGCGCTCCTTCGGGAGCGCTGGGCACTTTTTCGGGTCTCAACCGAGTTGATCGGCAGCGTCGAGTGCTCGTCGCAGGCGACGTTGCGCCGTCTGCAGGTTGCGCTCCACCTCGTACAGGTCGCCGAGGAGGTCGTCGCGATCGGTGCCGCGCACGACCTGGGCCGCCTCGTCGATGCGCACGAGCACCTGGTCGAGGGTCGACTGCATCGAGGCAAGGTCCGCGTGGAGGCTCACGCCGCCGATTCCTACTACTGACCCCACGACCGCCACCACTACCGTGGGACCCCGTGCTCAACCGACTCGACCTCCGCGGCGTCGCCGACCCCAGGGCTTCGCTGCCGCGCCCGAGGGTGGACGGCGACGAGCCAGTGGCCGCGGTGCGGGAGATCCTGGCGGCGGTCCGCGAGCGCGGTGATGCCGCGCTGATCGAGCTGACCGAGAGGTTCGACGGCGTGCTGCTGGAGCAGATGCGGGTCCCGTCCCAGGAGATCGACGCCGCGCTGGAGGCCACGCCGGCCGACGTCCGCGCCGCGCTGGAGCTCGCTCGGGACCGCATCCGGGCGCACCACGAGACCCAGCTGCGGGCCGAGGTCGTCCACGACACCGACGGCGTCCACATCCGCTCCTACCACCGTCCTGTCGACCGGGTCGGCTGCTACGTGCCCGGCGGTCGGGCGGCCTATCCGTCGACGCTGTTGATGACGGCGGTGCCGGCGCAGGTGGCGGGCGTCGAGCAGGTGGCGGTCTGCGTGCCGCCGGACCGCTCGACCGGAAAGGTCACGCCGGTCACCCTGGCTGCCGCGGCGGTCGCCGGCGTGGACGAGGTGTACGCGATCGGCGGTGCCCAGGCGATCGCCGCACTGGCGTACGGCACCGACCAGGTGCCCGCGGTCGACGTGATCTGCGGGCCGGGCAACAAGTACGTGGCGTTGGCCAAGCAGGAGGTCGCCGGAACCGTCGGCGTGGCCGCCGCGTTCGCCGGTCCGAGCGAGGTGGTCGTGGTCGCGGATCGGACGATCCGCCCCGAGCTCGCGGCGATCGACGTGATCCTGCAGGCCGAGCACGGCCCCGATGGGCTGGCGTGGCTAATCTCCTGGGACTCCGACGCGATCGACGCGATCGACGACGAGCTCGCCCGGCTCACCCACGCCGCGCCCCGCAGGGCCGAGATCGCCGCGACGCTGGCCGAGGGCGGCTACGCCGTTCTCGTCGACTCGCCCGAGGCAGCGATGACCGTCGCCAACCTGGTCGCGCCCGAGCACCTGGAGCTGCTCTGCGACGGCGCAGCGGACCTGGTCCCGCTGGTCCGCAACGCCGGTGCGGTGTTCATCGGTCCGTGGTCGCCGGCGTCGGTCGGCGACTACCTGGCCGGCCCCAGCCACGTGCTGCCCACCTACGGCACCGCTCGGTTCTCCTCCGCGCTGACCGTGGACGACTTCCTCAAGCACCACCACGTGGTGACCGTCGACGCCGACGCGTTCGACCGCATCGGTCCCGCCGTCCAGTCGCTCGCCGAGGCCGAGGGGCTCGATGCCCACGCCGAGTCGATCCGGCTCCGACGTGAGCTGCGTCGGGCGGCGCAGTCCTGATGGCCCGCCCGACCGTGCGCGACGACATCGCGCTGATGGACGGCTACCACTCGCCGCAGGTCGACGTCCGAGTGCGGCTCAACACCAACGAAGCTCCGGAGCCGCCGCCCGCCGCGTTCGTCGAGGCGCTGCGCGACGCGCTCGACTCGATCGCGTGGCACCGCTACCCGGATCGCGCTGCCACCGCCCTGCGCACCAGGATCGCAGCGGTGGAGAGCGCCGAGCTCGACGGCCCCGACGCGGTGCACCCGAGCTTCGGCGCTGAGCACGTCTTCGCTGCCAACGGGTCGAACGAGGTGCTGCAGTCGCTGTGTCTGGCCTACGGCGGTGCCGGACGCTCCGTCCTCGCGTTCGAGCCGACCTACGCCATGCACTCCCACATCGCCAGGGTGTGCGGGTCGAGGGTGCTCGCCGGTCCGCGCCACGACGACTTCACACTCGACCTCGAGTCGGCCCGCCGACTGATCCTGACCGAGCGGCCGGCGATCACGTTCCTGTGCTCGCCGAACAACCCGACGGGTCGGCTGGAGCCGGAGCCCACCGTTCGAGCGGTGCTCGACGTGGTCGAGGATGCGGGCGGCCTGCTCGTCGTCGACGAGGCGTACGGGCAGTTCTCGCCGTGGTCGGCGCTGTCGCTCGTCGGCGAAGATCGGTCGGTCGTCGTGACCCGCACGTACTCCAAGACGTGGTCCGCAGCGGCGCTCCGCCTCGGCTACTTCATCGGTCCCACGTGGGCGGTCGACGACATGGAGAAGGTCGTGCTGCCGTACCACCTCGACTCGCTCACCCAGACCGCCGGGGTGCTGGCGCTGGACTTCGTGGCCGACATGCGCCGCCGCGTCGCCCACCTGGTCGAGGAGCGCGGCCGGGTCGAGGCAGCGCTGGTCGACCTGCCCGTCGACGTGTGGCCGAGCGCGGCGAACTTCATCCTGTTCCGACCCCGCGATCGCGACGGTGCCGCGGTGTGGCAGGAGATGGTCGACCGGGGGGTGCTGGTGCGGAACTGCTCGTCGTGGCCCGGTCTCGAGGGGTGTCTGCGCGTGACGCTCGGCACCTCCGAGGAAGACGGCGAGTTCCTGGATGCGCTGCGCGGCGCCCTGTCCTGAGCGGACATCCCCCGTTCTGTGTGTCACCCGTTCGCTCACGCCACGCCCGTTACACCGAGAACGTCGTTGCTGTGCGCGATCCTGTTGTGGTGAGCACCTCCCCGAGAACCGCGTCCGCAGAGCGCATCACCAAGGAGACCAAGATCGCGGTCGCGGTCGACGTCGACGGCACCGGCCTGACCGACTGCAGCACCGGCCTGCCGTTCTTCGACCACATGCTCGACCAGCTCGGCCGCCACGGCGGCATGGACCTGACCCTGCACGCGACCGGCGACCTGGAGATCGACGCCCACCACACCGTCGAGGACTCGGGGATCATCCTGGGCGAGGTGCTCCGCCAGGCGCTGGGCGACAAGCGCGGCGTCCGACGCTTCGCCTCCATCCGGGTGCCGCTCGACGAGGCGGTCGTGGAGGCGGTGCTCGACCTGTCGGGTCGGCCGTTCCTGCACTACGACATCGACCCTCCGGGAGTGAAGATCCTGGGCGACCCGCCGTTCGACCCCCAGCTGATGGAGGAGTTCTGGCGGGCGTTCGTGGGCTCCGCCGGCATCACCCTGCACCTGACGATGGTCCGCGGTCGCAACACCCACCACATCATCGAGGCCTCGGTGAAGGCGGCGGCGCGGGCCATCCGTGATGCCGTCCGCGTCGAGGGCAGCGAGCTGCCCTCGACCAAGGGCACGTTGTGACCGCACCGTTCGAACCCTGGCGCGCCACCGACGACTGGGCCGACGTCGCACCCCGGGTCGCGGTGCTCGACTACGGCATCGGCAACCTCCGCTCCGCCGAGAAGGCGCTCGCCCACGTGGGTGCTGACGCCGTGCTCACCGCCGATCCCCTCGAGGTCGAGCGTGCCGCCGCGGTCGTGCTGCCCGGCGTCGGAGCGTTCGGTCGCTGTCGCGAGGCGCTGGCCGAGACGGGACTCGACGAGGTGGCGTTGGAGGCGGTGGCATCCGGCCGACCGTTCCTCGGCATCTGCGTCGGCATGCAGCTGCTGTTCGAGGAGTCGGAGGAGTCGCCGGGCGTGACCGGCCTGGGCGTGCTCAGCGGTCGGGTGCAGCGGCTGCCGACAGGCGTGAAGCACCCGCAGATGCAGTGGAACCGTCTCGACCCGGTCACGGAATCACCGCTGCTCGACGGGCTCGGTGACCGGCCGTGGATGTACTTCGTGCACTCCTTCGCCCCAGAGGCGACAGCGGACGTGATCGCCACCTGCGACTACGGAGGCCCCGTGACCGCTGCGGTGCAGCACGAGATGGTCATGGCCACGCAGTTCCACCCCGAGAAGTCCGGTTCGGTCGGACTGCAGCTGCTGGCCAACTTCGTCCGGCTGGCGGCGTCGGTGCCGGCGGGGGACTGAGGTCGACGTGGCGATGGACCTGTACCCCGCGA
Organism: Microthrixaceae bacterium; assembly: GCA_033813615.1. GTDB lineage: Bacteria > Actinomycetota > Acidimicrobiia > Acidimicrobiales > Microtrichaceae > Dermatobacter. Next base: position 18,931 of record JAPXRJ010000007.1, read on the forward strand.
TCGACCTGCTCGACGGCCGCTGCGTGCGGCTCTACCAGGGCGACTACGGCCGGAGCACCGTCTACGGCGATGACCCCGTGGCCCAGGCGTTGGCGTTCCAGGCCGAAGGCGCGCCCTGGGTCCACGTGGTGGACCTCGACGCGGCACGCACCGGCGAGCCCCGCAACCGTGACGTCGTCGCAGCGATCGCCGGTGCGCTCGACGTGCCGGTGCAGACCGGCGGCGGCGTCCGCACCGCCGAGGCCGCTCGGGCGTTGTTCGACGCCGGGGTGGCGCGGGTGGTGCTCGGCACCGCGGCGCTGGAGGACCCCGACCTGGTGCGCCGACTGGCCGCCGAGCACCCGGTCGCAGTCGGCCTCGACGCCCGTGGATCGGAGGTGGCGGTCCGGGGGTGGCTGGAGGGCTCCGGCGCCGACGTGTTGGACCTGGCCGTCGCGTTCCAGGACGCCGGTGTCGCCGCGCTCGTCGTCACCGAGATCAGCCGCGACGGCACGTTGGAAGGTCCTGACCTGGACGGCCTGTCCCGCGTCCTCGCCGCGACCACGGTGCCGGTGATCGCCTCGGGCGGCATCGGCACCCTCGACGACGTCGCTGCGCTGGCCGATCTTCGCAGCGGTGGCCGCACCTTGAGCGGTGCGATCACGGGCCGTGCCGTCTACGAGGGAGCGTTCAGCGTGGCCGAGGCGGTGCGGGTCGGCCGTACCGCCTCGTCCGCCGCAGCACAGGACCAGGGGAGCGCGTCATGACCGCCGTCGTCCGGGTGATCCCGTGCCTCGACGTCGACGCCGGTCGAGTCGTCAAGGGCGTGAACTTCGTGGAGCTGCGCGACGCCGGCGATCCGGTCGAGCTCGCCGCCCGCTACGACGCCGAAGGCGCCGACGAGCTGGTGTTCCTCGACATCACCGCGTCCTCCGATGCCCGGGAGACGACCGTCGAGATGGTCCGCCACACCGCCGAGGAGGTCTTCATCCCGTTCACCGTGGGTGGCGGCATCCGCTCCGTCGAGGACGCTCGCCGCATGCTGCGCGCCGGGGCGGACAAGGTCGGCGTGAACACCGCGGCGGTCGAGCGGCCGGAGCTCGTCGCCGAGATCGCCGAGGAGTTCGGCGCGCAGTGCGTCGTGGTCGCCATCGACTCCCGGGGTCGCCGGCCGAACCCCGATGGCACGCCGGGCGACGGACCCGAGTTCGAGGTCTACACGCACGGCGGCCGCACGCCCACAGGGCTCGACACGGTGCAGTGGGCTGAACGCGTCGTCGAGCTGGGAGCCGGCGAGATCCTGCTCACGTCGATGGATCGTGACGGCACCAAGGACGGCTTCGACGTGCCGGTCACCTCGGCGGTCAGCGCTGCGTCCAGCGTGCCGGTGATCGCATCGGGCGGCGTCGGCACCGCCGAGCACATGGTCGAGGGTGTGACGCTCGCCGGAGCCGACGCCGTGCTCGCCGCGTCGATCTTCCACTTCGGCGAGTGCAGCGTCGCCCAGGTGAAGGCCGCGATGGCCGCCGCCGGCATCGCCGTCCGTCCGGTCTGACCCGCCCGGTCTGACCCGCCCGCTCTGACCCGCCCGCTCTGACCCGCCCGGTGTCCACGCGGCGAGGTCGACGGGTGCGAGGGAGGAGCGGTTGGAAGCGGGGCGGGTACGTTCCAGTCCATGGAGCTCCGCATCTTCACCGAACCCCAGCAGGGCGGCACCTACGACCAGCTGCTCGCTGTCGCGCAATCGGCCGAGAAGCTGGGCTTCGGCGCCTTCTTCCGTTCCGACCACTACCTGGCGATGGGCGAGACCGCCGGGCTCCCCGGTCCGACCGACGCGTGGATCACACTCGCCGGGCTCGCCCGGGACACCTCGACGATCCGGCTCGGCACGCTCGTGACCGCCTCGACGTTCCGCCTTCCCGGTCCGTTGGCGATCTCTGTCGCCACGGTCGACGCCATGTCGGGCGGTCGAGTCGAGCTGGGGCTCGGCGCCGGTTGGTTCGACGCCGAGCACACCGCCTACGGCATCCCGTTCCCGTCGCTGAAGGAGCGCTTCGAACGCCTGAGCGAACAGCTCGAGGTCATCACGGGCCTCTGGGGAACACCTGCGGGCCAGACCTTCGACTTCGCAGGTCGCCATCACCAGCTCGAGGGCTCGCCCGCGCTGCCCAAGCCGGTCCAGCGGCCGCGCCCGCCGATCATCATCGGTGGGCTCGGCCGTACGCAGACGCCTCGGCTCGTCGCCGAGTTCGCCGACGAGTACAACGTGCCCTTCGCCGACATCGACACGACCCGGGACTTGAACGCGAACATCGACACCTTCCTGGATGCACATGGTCGCGAGCGGTCGAGCGTCGTGCGGTCGGTGGCGCAGGTCCTCTGCGTGGGAGCCGACGAAGCCGAGGTCGCCCGTCGCGCCGGTGTCATCGGGCGCGAGGTCGACGAGCTGCGCACCAACGGGCTGGGGGGCACGCCCGACGAGGTCGTCGCCAAGCTGCAGGCGTTCGCCTCGGCGGGGATCAGCCGCGTGTACCTGCAGGTGCTCGACCTCGACGACCTCGACCACCTGGCCCTCGTGGCGGAGCAGGTGATGCCCGCCGTCACCCCGCTCTGACGGGCCCTCCGACGACCCGGCGGTAGCGTGGGGCGCCCATGAGCGAGTCCGACACAGCGCCAGATGCCCCATCGCCCGACGACGTGATCGCGCCCGACGAGGTGACGGCGGCCGATGACGCCGCCGGCGTCGAGCCGGTGGACTCCGTGGACTCGGTCGAGCCGGTCGGCGGTCCCGCGCCTCGGCACCACGACAAGCTGCCGATGCGGATGCTCAACGACCGGATCCTGGTCAAGGTCGACCCCGACGGCGATCGTCGCTCGTCCGGCGGCATCCTGATCCCGGCCACGGCGCAGATGGGCAAGCGCCTGGCCTGGGCCGAGGTCAGGGCCAAGGGCCCGAACGTCCGGGCCGTCGAGGAGGGCGACCACGTCCTGTTCAACCCCGAGGACGTCTACGAGGTCGAGGTCCGGGGCGAGACGTTCATCATCCTCCGGGAGCGAGACATCCACGCGCTGGCATCCGAGCGCCTCGAGGCCGGACACACGGGGCTCTACCTCTGAGCAGGACAGGAACCGAGGAGGCAGGTCTGCTGGAGGGCTCCTACAGTCTGGCCACCATGGTCGACCCCGCCGCCAACTCCGAATCACCTGACCCCGAATCGCCCGCTGCCACGCCGATCCCGGTCCGAGACGACGACCTGGCGCTCATCCGCTACGACGACGACGGGCTCGTGCCCGCGATCGTCCAGGACGTCGAGACCCGGGCCGTGCTGATGATGGCGTGGATGAACGCCGAGACGCTGCGCATGAGCCTCGAGCAGGGCCGCACGGTGTTCTGGTCCCGGTCCCGCAGCGAGGTCTGGCGAAAGGGCGACACCTCCGGCGACCGCCAGTTCATCCGCTCCGCGCACTACGACTGCGACGGCGACGCGCTGCTGTTCCTGGTCGAGCAGGAGGGCAGGGGCGCCTGCCACACCGGCGCCTACACCTGCTGGTTCCGGGCCTTCGGGACCGACGACCAGACCGTCGAACGGCCCGGGCCCACGTGATCTCGCGCGAGCAGTTCCACGCCCTCGCCGCCGGGCACCGGGTGGTGCCCGTCACGCGCACGCTGCTCGCCGATCTCACCACCCCGGTCGCGGCGTTCGCCCGCTGGTGCGGACCGGATGCGCCGACCGACGGCTCGCCCGCCCGGGCCGGGTTCCTGTTGGAGTCGGTCGATCACGGCGGCCGCTGGAGTCGCTGGTCGTTCGTCGGGCGCGACCCTCGCCTGCGGCTCGTCGCCCGGGGCGCCGCGGTCGAGATCACCGGGAACCTGCCCGGTGGCCTGGTCCAGGAGCTGCCGACCGACCGGGGCGTGCTGGCGACGCTGGAGGTGCTGCTCGAGCACCTCAGCACGCCGTCGGCGGCGCTGCTGGCCTCGGTGACCGGCGTCGACGAGGTGGACCTCCCGCCGCTGCACTCGGGCGTCATCGGCTACCTGGGCTACGACGTGGTCAGGGAGGTCGAGGCGCTGCCTGACGTCCCCGAGGACGATCGTGGCCGGCCCGACGCGGTGCTGTCGGTGATCGGCGAGATCGCCGCGTACGACCACTGGTCCCAGCAGGTCACGCTCGTGGCCAACGCGTTCGTGGCGCCGGACGCCGGGCCTGACGCGGTCGATGCCGCCTTCGACGACGCGGTGGCCCGCCTGGAGCGGATGGCGGCCGACGGCGCCACTCCGCTCGACGAGCCGCTCGTCGAGCCGCCCACCAAGGCCGATGATTCGGTGCAGGTCGTCTCGTCGATGGCCGGCGGGGCCTACGAGGCGGCGGTCGAGGTGGCCAAGGAGCACATACTCGCCGGCGACATCTTCCAGGTGGTGCTCGCTCAGCGCTTCGACTTCTCCACGACCGCTGAGCCGCTCGACATCTACCGCACGCTGCGCCAGGTCAACCCCAGCCCCTACATGTTCCTGATGCGCGAGGACGATCTGACCCTCGTCGGCTGCTCGCCCGAGCCGATGGTCCAGCTGCTCGGCGGTCAGGTCATCTCACGGCCCATCGCCGGCACCCGCTTCCGCGGTCGCACCGACGAGCACGACCGACAGCTGGCCGCGGAGCTGATCGAGCACCCCAAGGAGCGGGCCGAGCACATCATGTTGGTCGACCTGGCCCGCAACGACGTCGGCCGGGTCGTCGAGTACGGCACCTGCCACGTGGACGAGCTGATGACGCTCGAGCGCTACAGCCACGTCATGCACCTCACGTCGCAGGTCTCGGGCACCCTGGCCGAGGGGCGCACGCCGATCGACGTCCTGCGGGCCACGCTGCCTGCGGGCACCGTGTCGGGTGCGCCGAAGGTCCGGGCGATGGAGATCATCGACGAGCTCGAGCCGGTCAAGCGTGGCCCGTACGCGGGCATCGTCGGCTACGTCGACTTCTCCGGCAACATCGACACGGCGATCGCCATCCGGACGATGCTCGTCGAGCGGCCGGGACCGGACGGCACACGTCGTGCCTGCGTGCAGGCAGGCGCCGGCGTCGTCGCCGACTCGGTGCCGGCCGACGAGGAGCTCGAGACTCGCAACAAGGCCAAGGCGTTGCTGTCCGCGGTGCCGGCCGCGGAGCGGATGACCGCACAGCGCCGGGCCGTGGCAGAGGGAGCGACCTCGTGAGCGACTTCGATCCAGCAGCGACGGCCGAGGGCGTGTCGACGGCACGCACCGGGGTGGCGGCGTTCCCGTACCGACGTGATGTGATCGAGGTCTCCGGTCCCGATGCGGTCACCTACCTGCAGGGCCAGGTGTCGGCCGACGTCGCCGGACTCGGGGTCGGGGAGAGCTGCTGGTCGCTCCTGCTGGAACCGCAGGGCAAGGTCGACGCGTGGCTCCGGTTGACCCGGGTCGCGGAATCCGAGCTGCTGATCGACGTCGACGGCGGGTGGGGCGAGCGCACCCTGACCCGCCTGCAGCGCTTCCTGCTCCGCGTCGACGTGACCATCGAGGCGACCGAGCGTGCCTGCGTGGCGCTGAGGGGACCGTTGGCACCGGACGCCGTCGACAGCGTGGCTGACGCGGCGGTCGTGGCGTCGGTCGACTGGCGAGGGCTCGCCGGCGTCGACCTCATCGGAGCGAGCGGCGCGGCGCCGGTGGTCCCCGAGGCGATCCCCAGTCCGGACCCGTCGGCTCTGCACGTGCTGCGCGTCGAGCAGGGATGGCCGGCGATGGGTCACGAGCTGGACTCCTCGACCATCCCCGCAGAAGCCGGCCAGTGGTTGATCGACGCATCGGTCAGCTTCACCAAGGGCTGTTACACCGGCCAGGAGCTGGTGGCCCGTGTGGACAGCCGTGGCGGCAACACACCTCGGCACCTCCGAGGGCTGCTGCTGTCGGACGTCGGCGGATCGATGACCGCCCCCGAGTCCGGGACGGCGGTGCTGTTCGACGGCGTCGAGCGGGCCGTCGTGACCAGTTCGGCGCACTCGCCGACGATCGGCGCACCGATCGCGCTGGCGCTGGTGCACCGCAGCGTGGAGCTCGGTGCGACCGTCGACGTCGGGGGCACTCCCGCCACCGTGGTCGACCTGCCCTTCGTCGGTCCTTGAACCGGGTCGGTCCGCTTCCAACCCGGTGGCCGGGTCAGGTTCTGTGTGCGGTGAGCGCGGCTCTGCGACATGGAGTGCACACAGACGCGGGCCATCCGGCCGGATCCGGCCCGGGTCGGCCGGCGCTACCGTGCCGACATGGCCACGTACCTCGACGCCATCGTCGCCCGCCACCGCGCCGAGGCCGAGGCGGACACCCGGTCCACCGGTGGGCTGATGGCGGCAGCCGAGGAGCTGCCGCCCACCCGGGGGTTCCGGGCCGCGCTGGCCGCGGCGACGGACCTGGCGGTGATCGCCGAGGTCAAGCGGCGGTCGCCGTCCAAGGGCGACCTGTTCGCCGACCTCGACCCGGCCGTCCTGGCCGCCGACTACCAGGCCGCGGGCGCGACCTGCCTGTCGGTGCTGACCGACGCCGAATCCTTCGGCGGCTCGATCGACGACCTCGTCGCGGCCCGTGCGGCGGTCGAGCTGCCCGTGCTGCGCAAGGACTTCACGGTGTCGGCCAACGACGTGTGCGACGCCCGGCTCATGGGCGCGGACTGCGTGCTGCTGATCGTCGCCGCGCTGAGCGACGGCGAGCTCGACGAGTACTCGTCGCTCGCCACCCAGATCGGCCTGGACGTGCTCGTCGAGGTCCACGACGAAGCCGAGATGGAACGTGCGCTCGCACAAACCGCCGGTGACCTGATCGGGGTGAACCAGCGCGACCTGGTCACCTTCGCAGTCGACCAGGCCCGCGCCGTGCGTGTGTCGGCGTCGATGCCCGCCGACACCGTCCGCGTGGCCGAGTCGGGCGTCCGGGGTCGACACGACGCGCTGGCGCTCGCCGCGGCCGGCTTCCACGCCGTGCTGGTGGGCGAGCACCTGGTGACGGCTCCGGATCCCGCCGCTGCGCTGGCGGCACTCCGCGTGCCGCGGCCCTGAACCGCTCCGCGCTCTCGACCCGCTGCCCCGCTCCTGCTGACGGGATGGTCGCTCGACGACCACCTGGTACGCCGAACCGAGGCGGGGGTGGTGCTGGCACCACCGAAGTCGCGTGTCACCGCCCTTTGCGTAGAAGGTTCGAGCCGCGACCATGGATCGGTGGACGCATCGGCACTGGTCGCCCGCACGACGGTTCGCAGCACGTGGCGCTCGCTCGTCGTGCTCGGCGTGCTCGCCGGTCTGACCGCCGGTCTGGCCATGGCCGCCCTCTCGGGTGCCCGACGCAGCGCGAGCGCATGGGATCGGCTGCGCGACGAGACGCTGGCGTCGGACGCCATCGCGTTCGCCAGCCAGGTCGGCGTCTACGAGCCGGACTGGAGCGAGGTCATGGCGCTCCCGTACGTGGAGGCGGCAGGAGCGTTCGGCATCACGTTGAACGCCGAGGCGGACCAGGCATCAGCCTTCGTGAACGTCGGCGGCGACCTGTTCACCGAGGTCGACCGGCCGCGCGTGCTCGAAGGCCGCCTCGCCGCCCCCGACGCCGCGGACGAGGTCGTGATCGCCAGGCCGACCGCGACCGACGAACCCGCTCCGTACGGCCTGGGCGACACCATCACGCTGCACCTGTACTCGACCGAGCAGCTCGAACGCGAGGACTACAGCGGCGAACCGGAAGGCCCGACGGCGTCGGTCGAGGTGGTCGGGATCACCGACTCGCCCTTCGAGCGGACCGCGATCCCCGCGGCGGGGTCGCTGATGTTGGGCGAGGCGTTCTGGGAACGCTATGGCGACCGGACGACGACGTTCTCGAACCTGATGGTCCGACTGGAGAACGGTCAGGCCGACGTGGCCCGCTTCACCGAGGACGTCGCCCGGATCATGGGGTCGAGCATCCCGGTCGAGGACTTGGCCGAGAACTCCAAGCGGGTGACCAACGGGACGCAACTCGAGGCCAGCGGACTCGTCCTGTTCGCCGTGGCAGTGGTCGCGGCGGGTGTGGTGCTGCTGGGGCAGGCGCTGGTGCGATCGGTGCGTTCCGGTGCATCACCGGCGCCCACCCTCTCGACGATGGGGATGACCAGGGCGCAGGTGGCCGCGTCGATGGCGATGCCGTACCTCCTGGCGTCGGTGGCCGCGATCGTCGTGGGTGCAGCGAGCGCGATCGCCGGTTCGTGGTGGTTCCCGATCGGTCTGGCCCGCCAGCTCGACCCGGACCTCGGCATCCACCTCGACTGGCCGGTGATCGTTCCCGGTCTGGTTCTGGTGGGCTCGGCGATGGTGGCAACGGCTTGGGTCGCGGCGTGGCGCGCCGCGGGACCGAGTTCCGCTGTCCATGCCCGTCCCGCCTGGTCCGCCCAGGTCGCGGCCCGCTCCGGCCTGCCTGTCACCCCGGCGGTCGGGGCGTCCCTGGCGCTCGACGCCGGCAGCGGTCGCCGTGCGGTTCCGGTCCGTGCCGCCATGCTCGCCTGCGCGGTCGGCGTGCTGGGAGTGGTGGGTGCCCTGACCATCCGCAGCGGGATCGACGACGCCGTATCCAACCCGGAGCGCTTCGGGGTGGTGTGGGACGCGCTCCTCCACCTGCCCCCGGATCCCGGCGACGGGAGCGTGCAATCCGTGATCGACGAGGTGATCGATGACGACCGCGTCGACGCGGTCGCCGCGGCGCTGCGTGAGCACGTCGACGTGAAGGGCCGGCCTCTTCCCGTCTACGCGACGACGGACCTGAAGGGTTCGCTCGGGATGGTGGCCATAGAAGGTCGCATCCCGATCACGACCGGGGAGATCGCGATCGGTCCCGCCACGGCCAAGGCCCGGGCTATCGACGTCGGCGACTCGATCCCGGTCGGTCCTGACGGGGACCCCACCGAGGTCGTCGGGCTGGTCCTGTTGCCGCAGACCCCGCACTCGAGCTTCGACCAGGGTGCAGTGTTGACGGCACCGGAGCTGGAGCGGATGGTGCAGCGCGCCCGCACCGTGGATGCCGAGGTCTCCGGCCAGGAGCCCGACCCGTCGCCGCTGCAGGTCGCCTACGCGATGCGGGTCGATCCGGACGCGTCGGTCGACGACGTCGCCGCTCCGATCCTGGAGGTCGCCGACGGTGACCCGTCGGCGATCGAGATGTCGGAGATCCCGGCCGATGCCGAGAACCTCCGCAACGTGCGGACGCTGCCGCTGCTCTTCGCCGCCTTCACGGTGTTCCTCGCGGTGGGCGCGCTCGCGCACGTGACCGCGAGCACGATCCGGCGTCGGCGAGGGGAGATCGCCGTGCTCCGGGCGCTCGGTCTGACCCCCCGCCAGGCGCGCCGGGCGTTCTCGTGGCAGGGCTCCACCCTCGCATTCGTCGGCCTGGCCGTCGGCATCCCGCTCGGCATCCTCGCCGGCACCGCCATCTGGCGGTGGGTTGCTCGGGCCACACCGGTGGTCTACGTCTCACCGGTCCTCTGGTGGGTGCTGGTGGTGGCCGTACCAGCCACGTTGCTGATAGCGGTGGCCGTCGCCGCGCTGCCGGGCGGACGCGCCGCCCGACTCCACTTGGGCGAGACGCTCCGCGCCGAGTGACAGTCGCAAGCCGAGTGACAATCGGAGAAGGACGCTGATCGAAACCCTCCGCGAGCGAGCGACGACGCACCGGTAGCGTCCAGGCCGTGTTCGTGAAGATCTGCGGCATCACCAGCGAGGAGGACGCCCTCATGGCGACCGCCCTCGGTGCCGACGCGGTGGGCTTCGTGTTCGCACCCAGCTCCCGTCAGGTGAGCGTCGGCACGGTCCGCGACATCGTCAAGCGACTTCCGCCGGAGGTCGTCACCGTCGGCGTGTTCCGCGACCAGGCTCCTCAGACGGTGATCGACACGGTGCTCGAGTCAGGGCTTCGCGCCGCGCAGCTGCACGGCCACGAGACGCCCCAGGACGCTGCGGCGATCCGGCCCTACGTGCATGCGCTCATCGTCGCCCTCGCCGTCGGAGACCCGGCGCTGGCGCACGTCGACTCCTACGGTGCGGACGCGCTGCTGCTCGACTCGCCGATGCCGGGCTCCGGCAAGGTGTTCGACTGGGCGCTCGCCGAAGGCGTCCCGGTCGGCCGACGGATGATCCTGGCGGGGGGCCTCACGCCCGGCAACGTCGCCGATGCGGTCCGCGAGGTGCAGCCGTGGGGCGTCGACACATCGACCGGTGTGCAGATGGACGGCGATCCGCTCCGCAAGGACCCGATCAAGGTGCAGCGCTTCGTGCGCAACGCCCGATCCGCCGCGACCCAGCCGTACCACCCCGACGGACTCGGCCCGTTCGACTGGGCCGACGCCGGCCTCTGACCTCTCACCGTCGCCCGCGCCCCCGCCACCTGCACTTCTGACGAGAAGTCAGCACCGATCTGGTCGGGTTCTCACCGCAGAAGCGCGGGATCACCGGAGCGAAACGCGTTTCGGGACCTCGGCGCCGAGCGCTACCGTGCCGCCCGTGACCGAACCGGCCCGACCCCCTGCCGACGCGGTCATGGGCCAGCCCGACGCGACGGGCCGCTTCGGTCGCTTCGGTGGCCGCTTCGTCCCCGAATCGCTGATGCCGGCCTTGATCGAGCTCGACGCAGCGTTCCGCGACGCCTGGGCCGACCACGGCTTCCGCTCCGAGCTCGACGAGCTGCTCCGCGACTACGCCGGGCGGCCCAGCCCGGTCACCGAGTGCCATCGGCTGTCGGCGGAGCTCGGTTGCCGGGTGCTGCTCAAGCGCGAGGACCTGAACCACACCGGTTCGCACAAGATCAACAACGTGCTGGGTCAGGCGCTGCTGGCCCAGCGCATGGGCAAGACCCGGCTCGTGGCGGAGACCGGCGCCGGCCAGCACGGCGTGGCGACGGCAACAGCCGCCGCGCTGCTGGGCATGGAGTGCCTGGTGTACATGGGCGAGGTCGACATGGCACGCCAGGAGCTGAACGTGTTCCGCATGCGGCTCCTCGGGGCCGAGGTGACGCCCGCCCGGTCCGGGAGCCGCACGCTCAAGGACGCCGTGAACGAGGCGATGCGGGACTGGGTGGCCACCGTCGAGCACAGCCACTACTGCCTCGGCTCGGTGATGGGTCCGCACCCGTATCCATGGATGGTGCGCGAGCTCCATCGCGTCATCGGCACCGAAGCCGCGGCGCAGTGCGACGCGCTGCTGGGCGGGCCGCCCGACGTGGTCGTGGCCTGCGTGGGCGGCGGTTCGAACGCGGCAGGCATCTTCTCCGGCTTCGCCGAGACGCCGTCGGTCGACCTCGTCGGCGTCGAACCCGCCGGCGGCGCGGCGATCGGCGACGGCGTGCCCGGCATCGTGCACGGCATGCACAGCTACCTCAAGCAGGACGAGTTCGGTCAGGTGGTGGAGGCCCAATCGATCTCCGCCGGCCTGGACTACCCGGGGGTGGGGCCGGAGCACTCCCACCTGTCCGACGCCGGGCGAGCCCGCTACGTGGCGGTCACCGACGCAGAGGTGATCGACGCGTTCGTGCTGCTGAGCCGCACCGAGGGCATCATCCCGGCGCTCGAATCCGCCCACGCTCTCGCTTGGGTGGCCAAGGACCGCGTCGAGCTCGCCGGCCGCAGCGTGCTGGTCAACCTGTCGGGCCGGGGCGACAAGGACGTGGCGCAGATGATGGACGTGCTGGCGGACCGGCTGTGACCACGCCGTCAGCGTCCGAGCCGCACGGTCTGGAGGCTGCGCTGCGGGAGCGTCGCGACGCGGGCGGCAAGTGCCTGGTCCCGTACCTGACCGGCGGCCTGTTCGCAGGAGGCGACGGCGACTGGACCGACGTGCTGCGGGCCGTGGCCGGTGCGGGCGCAGACGGCATCGAGGTGGGCATCCCGTTCTCGGACCCGGTGATGGACGGCCCGGTGATCCAGGAGGCGTCGGAGCTCGCGCTGCAAGCCGGGGCCACGCCGCCGGCGATCCTCGACTCGCTCGCCGCGGTCGACGCCGGAGTGCCGCTGGCGGTCATGACCTACGTCAACCTCGTGTACCGCTTCGGCTACGAGCGCTTCGCCGCGACTGCGGCGTCGAGCGGCGTGTCCGGGGCGATCCTTCCCGACGTGCCGCTCGAGGAGTCGGCGCAGTGGTGCGCCGCCGCCGATGCTGCCGGCGTGCAGACCGTGATGCTCGCTGCGCCGACAGCGCCCGACGAGCGACTCGAGCGCATCGTCGAGCGCGCCCGGGGCTTCGTCTACGCGGTCGGGCTGATGGGTGTGACGGGGGAGCGCGAGTCGCTCGCCGGGTCCGCCAAGGTGATCGCGTCGCGGCTCAAGGAGCTCACCGACACGCCGGTGCTCGTCGGCGTCGGCATCTCCAACCCGGCCCAGGCGGTGGAGGTCTGCGAGGTTGCCGACGGCGTGGTCGTGGGTTCCGCCCTGGTGCGCACGGTGCTCGAGACGCGCTCACCGGAGGCGGCCGCGGACCTCGTCGGGTCCTTCCGCGACGCCCTCGATCGCGGCTGAACCCGTCCAACGCGCCGCTCCTCCGGTTCGCGCGGAGCGCGCGAACCTTGGAATTTCAAGGGAAAAGCTCGCAAACGGGCTCACGACGTGGTAGTTACAACGTCGTAATTCATCGGCATCGTCGGCCAATCCTCCGGGGGGTCGACCAGGAGGAACCCATGAACAAGACCGAACTGGTGGAGACCATCTCCCAGCGGACCGACATCGCCAAGAAGGACGTCCAGTCCGTGCTGGACACCTTCGAGGACATCGCCGGCGAGATCGTGGCGAAGGGCAAGGAAGCGCTGACCATCCCAGGCTTCCTCAAGTTCGAGCAGACGCGCCGCGCCGCTCGCACTGGGCGCAACCCGCAGACCGGCGAGGCCATCCAGGTCCCGGCCTCGAACGCCGCCAAGGTGTCGGCCGGCGCCAAGCTCAAGACCCGGGCAAAGACCGGCAAGTGAGATCGTGCCGGCCCGTCGCGGTCGGCGCTGAACTGGGGAACAGCTGGGGAACAGCTGGGCTCATGGGGAGGCCGCCCCTCGGGGCGGCTTCTCCGCGTCCGGGCCCGCACTAGGTTCGGGGCATGGCGAAGCTCGAGATCGGTGACAGGGCCCCGGCGATCGGACTGTCGGATCAGCGCGGCGACATGGTGCGCCTGTCGTCGTACAAGGGTCGCAAGGTCCTCGTGTTCTTCTACCCGAAGGCCAACACGCCAGGTTGCACCAACCAGGCCTGCGGCCTGCGCGACGTGGTGGGCGAGGTGGGCGACACCGCGATCGTCGGCATCAGCCCCGACCTGCCCGCCAAGCAGGCTGCCTTCGACGACAAGTACGCCTTGGGCTACCCGCTGCTGAGCGACCCCGAGCACAAGGTCGCCGAGGCCTATGGCGTGTGGGGCGAGAAGAAGCTCTACGGGCGGGCGTTCATGGGGATCATCCGCTCGGCGTTCCTGATCGACGAGAAGGGCAAGGTCGAGCAGGCCTGGTACAAGATCAGCCCCAAGGACACGCCGCTCAAGCTGCTCGCCGCCCTGGCTGACTGAACTGCCGGGCCGTCGGGCAGTCGGGCTTCAGTCCCGTTGCGCGTCGAGCTCCTTGAGGCGTTGCTCGAAGTCCTTGTCGGCGGAGTTCAGGGCGATCTTCCGACCGGCGGCGATGGCGCCGATCGCGATGGCGATCAGGACCAGCCAGCGCAACCAGTGGGAGCCGCTCCCGGTCTCGTCAGCGGTGATGTCAACGGAATCGGTCATGGCCGACACGCTACGCCATGCCGCTAGAGTTCCGACGCTCGCCCGGGTGGCGGAATGGCAGACGCGGCGGACTCAAAATCCGCTGTCCGAAAGGGCGTGTGGGTTCGAGTCCCACCCCGGGCACGCCTTCCGCCGTGCGGATGCCGGCGTGCGAGGCCGGGGGAGCAGCGAGCGTGGTCGTCGTCGCCAGCGTCGTGATCGGCGACGTCGGAGTACGTTGGGCTCCGGTGAGGATCGGGGTGTTGGGACCGCTCGAGGTGGGAGGAGGGGCCGCGACGCTGCCGACGCGTTCGAAGGAGCGGTCGGTCCTGGCGTTCCTGGCGCTGCGGGCCGGTCGGCCGGCCTCGGTGGCGGACCTGCTCGACGCGCTGTGGGGCGACGACCCGCCGGCAACGGCGGTGAGGTCGCTCCAGGAATGTGTCGCCGGCGTCCGTGCCGCCTTGGGTCGGGAGGCGGTGGTGGCAACGGCCGACGGCTACCGCCTGACGGTGGCCGCCGACGACGTCGACGTCGTGAGGTTCGAGCAGGGGTTGGATTCGGCATCCGCGCTGTGGTCCGAGGGTCGGATCGTCGAGTGCGTCGCGGTGCTCGACGACGCGATGGGCCTCTGGCGTGCTGCGCCGTGGCCGGAGCTGTCCGAGTCGGCGGAGGCGCGCGCCGAGGCGGCGCGGCTCCGGGCACGCCGTGACACCGCACTGGAGGATCGGTTAGCGGCACGGCTCGCGCTCGGCGATCACGACTGGGCCGTGGCGGAAGCCGAACGGTTGGTGGCCGACGCCCCGTCGAGCGAGCGTCGGTGGACGCTGCTCGCGCTCGCGCTGCACTCGGCCGATCGACAGGCCGACGCGCTGCACGCCTGTCGACGAGCGCGCGCCACGCTGAGCGCCGAGCTGCGGGCGGGCGACGAGCTGGGCGCGGTCGAAGCCGGCGTCGCAGGTCAGGAGCCCGACCTGGTGGCGCGCACCCTCGGCATCGAGGCCGGCGCAGCGGCGACCCGCGGCATCGGGCGGGTGAGCGACCTGCCGTCGGGCACGGTGACCTTCGTCCTCACCGACATCGAGGACTCCACCGCGCTGTGGGACCGTGCCCCGGGGGACATGGCCACGGCGCTGCGTCGCCACGACGAGCTGGTGGCTGCGGTCATCGCCACCGCGGGCGGGGTGCTGTTGAAGCACAAGGGTGAGGGCGACTCGACCATGTCGGTCACCGACACCGCCGCAGCAGGCGTCGAGGCTGCCGTGCAGCTCCAGCAGGCGCTCGCCGCCGAGTCGTGGCCCGAGGCCTGCCCGATCCGCGTGCGGGTCGCGGTGTCGACCGGTGAGGTCGAGCTGCGCGACGGCGACTACTTCGGTCCCGCGGTCAACCGCGCGGCCCGGATCCGCTCCGTGGCGACCGGCGGCCAGATCGTGCTCGGGGCCACGACCCACGCACTGGTCGCCGACACCCTGGCCGAGCCGATGATGGTCACGTCGCTCGGCGAACACGACCTCAAGGGGCTGAGTCGGCCCGAGCACGTCTGGGAGCTGCGAGTCGTCGCGGCCGGTTCGCCTCCCGACGGCGCGGTCGCAGCCACCGGAGCCGTTCCCGACGCCGCGGAGCGTCGACCGCTCGCGGTCGAGTTCCCCGAGCTGCTCGCGTCCGACAGCGCCGCGTTCGCGGGCCGTCAGGACGAGCTCGGATCGCTCGTCGATCGCTGGCACCAGAGCGCGGACGGCGTGCGTCGATCGGTGCTGATCTCGGGTGAACCGGGGATCGGCAAGACGCGCCTCGCTGCCGAAGCGGCCCGGGTGGCGCACGACGAGGGAGCCGTCGTGCTCTACGGCCGCTGCGACGAGGACCTGGCCGTGCCGTTCCAGCCGTTCGCCGAGGCGATCGACCACCTCGCCACGCGGTCGGTCGGCGACCTCGCTGCTCGTCTGGGCGACATGCCGGGGGAGCTGCTGCGGTTGGCGCCGCGGCTCGACGACGTGGTGGCGGGACTCGAGCGACCGCTGGCCGCGGACCCCGACACGGAGCGCTACCGGCTGTTCGAGGCGGTGGCGTCGCTGATGGCGGTGCTCGGCGGCGACAGGGGCGCGGTGCTGGTGCTCGACGACCTGCACTGGGCCTCCAAGCCCACGCTGCTCCTGTTGCGCCACGTGCTGCGCACGGTGCCCCGGGCGCGGCTGGTGGTGATCGGCACCTACCGCGACACCGACATCGACCGCAGCCATCCGCTCTCGGAGCTGCTCGCGGACCTGCGTCGGGAGCCCGATGTCGAACGGCTCGCGCTCGACGGGTTGACGCCCGCGGAGGTGGAGGCCTACGTCGTGGCCGCCGCGGGTCACCAGCTCGACGACGACGCCCGCGCCCTCGCCGCGGTCGTGCACGGCGAGACCTCCGGAAACCCCTTCTTCGTCGGCGAGGTCCTGCGCCACCTGGTCGAGACCGGCGCAGTGCAGCGCGTCGCCGGTCAGTGGCGCCTCGGTCCCGCGACCACCGCGGACGCGCTCCCCGAGGGCGTCCGCGACGTCATCGGGCGGCGTCTCAACCAGCTGTCGCCAGCAGCCAACGAGGTCGCGGTGTGCGCCGCGGTGATCGGCCGCGACTTCGGCCTCGACGTGCTCGTCGACGTGGCGTCCCGACCCGAGTCCGAGGTGCTCGACGCGCTGGACGAGGTGCTCGACGTCCGCCTGGTCGAGGAGACCGCCCCGGACCGCTACCGCTTCAGCCACGCGCTCGTCCGGGCGACGCTGTACGAGGAGCTGCGATCGTCGCGACGGGTCCGACTGCACCGGACGGTCGGCGAGTCGATCGAACGTCGACGACCCGACGACCTGTCCGCGCTCGCACACCACTTCGCCGAGGCCGCCCCTGCCGGCGAGTACCCGCGCGCCGTTCGCTACACGGTGGCCGCAGCGGAGCGGGCCCGCGCACAGCTCGCCCTGGCCGAAGCGGCGGAGTTGCACCGACGAGCGCTCGACCTGTTCGACGACGGCATCGACGGCGACATCGACGACGGCGCCGAGCGCTCCGCCGAGCGCTGCGAGCTGCTCCTCGGGTTGGCGACGGCGCAGCGCCTGGCCGGTGGTGACTTCGAATCCAGCCTGGCCGACGCGACCGCGCTGGCTCGGGCGCTGCGCGACGGGGAGCGACTGGCAAGATGCGCGCTCCTGCCGAACAAGGGCTGGAACTCCGCCACCTTCA
The DNA here is from genome assembly GCA_033813615.1 of Microthrixaceae bacterium. Classification (GTDB taxonomy): domain Bacteria; phylum Actinomycetota; class Acidimicrobiia; order Acidimicrobiales; family Microtrichaceae; genus Dermatobacter. Next base: position 35,854 of record JAPXRJ010000007.1, read on the forward strand.
CCGTCAACGAGCCGTTCGTGGCGTTGCTCGAAGAGGTGCTCGACGTGTTGGAGGATGGCGACTCGCCGACGCGGGCGCTCGTGCTGGCCACCCTCTCAGTGGAGCTCGGCTTCAGCGGCGAGCTCGAACGGATCCGATCCACCGGCGACGAGGCCGTTGCCATGGCGGAACGTCTGGAGCTCGACGCGGACCGTCGGGTCCGGGTGCTCGCCCTGGCGCTGGCGTCGACGCAGGGCTGGCCCGACCTCAGCGCTCAGACGGTGTGCGACGAGCGCCTGGCGGTCGTCCGGCGCCTCCAGTCCGAGCTCACGGACCCCGTCC
>JAPXRJ010000008.1:0-35372 GCA_033813615.1 Microthrixaceae bacterium
AGAACGGGAGGGGGTGGAGGGTCAGGCGAGGCGGGCGGCGAGGCCGGACGAGCGGGCGACGGGCCGCCCGACCGCAGCGCGGATGGCAGCTTCGGACGCGACGATCGTCACCCCCTGCCTGGCACGCGTGACCGCCGTGTAGAGCAGCTCGCGGGTGAGGATCGGCGAAGGTGGCGGTGGCAACGTGACGACCACGCGGTCGAACTCCGATCCCTGGCTCTTGTGGATCGTCATCGCCCAGAGCCGCTCGTGGCGGTCGAGCCGCGACGGGTCGACGAGCCGCGGCTCGGGCGATGCGTCGAAGGCCACCTTGGTGCGACCCGGTCCACCGGCGCGGCCCGTGCTGCTACCGGCGACGGTTCCGCCGGGGCCGGCAGCACCCGAGGCCGCGACGACCACACCGACGTCGCCGTTGAAGAGGCCGTTCAGCTGGTCGTTGGCCGTGACCATGACCGGCCGGCCCGCGGACCACGTGCCTCGCAGCAGACCGGCGTCGGACAGCGCCCGATCGACGCGGTGGTTCCAGTCCTGCGCACCCAGCGGCCCGGTCCGTCGCGCCGCCAGCACCTGCAGTCCCTGCACGTGGGCCAACGCACCGCGGGCGTCCCCTGCGAGCGCCAGCCGCACGAGTCGCCGTCCCCGCTCGACGACCGAGGCAACCACGGAATCGACGGCTGCAGGATCAGCCGGGTCGACCAGCACGACCTGCTCTCGGCCGTCGCGCTCGCCACCCACAGGACCGGGATCGGACTGCTGCAGCAGCTCGACCACGCCGTCGGCGTCTCCGTCGTCGATCGCTCCCGCCAGAGCGGCGATCGCCGAATCTGCAGCGAAGCGGTGCACCCGGTCGAGCGTGACGACGTTGGCGGCGAGCGCCGCCGGCGTCGGCCGTCCGCGGGTTCCCACGATGTCGCCGAGCACTGCGCCAGCCTCCACGCTGGCCAACTGGGACGGGTCGCCCACCAGCACGAGTCGGGCATCGGGCCGCACGGCGTCGAGCAGGCGTGCTGCCATCGGCAGGTCGACCATCGACACCTCGTCGACCACGACCACGTCCGCGGTGATCGGGTTGACGGCATCGTGACGCCAGCTGCCCGACGGTCGGGCCCCGAGGAGGCGGTGGATGGTGACGGCCTTGAGCGCGCTCATCCTCTGGCGGGTCGCTTCTGGCAGTGGTGAGACGTCGACCTCGGCCTGGACCGCCTCGGTGAGGCGGGCCGCCGCCTTGCCGGTCGGTGCGGCGAGCGCGACCTCGATCGGCCGATCGTCGTCGTGGCCCTCGAACACGGCGCCCAGGAGGCGGGCGATCGTACGGGTCTTGCCGGTGCCGGGCCCGCCGGCGATGACAGCGAGCCGATGGCCGAGAGCCGCTGCAGCTGCTCGGTGCTGGGCATCAGGGCCATCGGCGCCGAGCGGGAACAACGTCGTCAGAGCGTCCAGCGCCGCGGCCGACGGGGACGCCAGCGACCCCGCGCGCTCCTTGAGCTGATCGGCGACGCTCCGCTCGTCGCGGTGCAGGCGATCGAGGTAGAGGGAGGTGCCGACGGCCACCACTGGAGCGCGCCGGCTGCCTTCGTCCGACGACTCGTCGCGCACGAGCGGGCACTTGCGCAGGATCGCGAGCCACTCGTCGGGCTCGGGCCACTCGGGCATGGCCGGCTCCACGACGACGTCGCCGGTGGCGGGATCGGCGCCGACACCACCCGGAACGACTCCACCCGGAACGACTCCACCTGGAACGACTCCACCGCAAGCAGCTGATGGGACCGGCAGCGCGAGCGGGTCCTCGGCGCCTTCGTCGGCCACCTCGTCGGGACCGGCTCCGCCGGGCGCTCCAGTCGGAGAGTCGTCGCGAACGGACTCCGCGTGGGCGACGACCGACGAGGCGACATCGACCAGCTCGGCGCGCACGTGACCGTGCAGCGGCGCTCGCACAGCGAGCGCCAGGCCCAGCACGACCTCCGGCGCCACCGTCCCCTGCACCGCTCGGACGAGCGTGGTCACGACCTGGACCTCTGCGACGCCGAACACGCCGGCCGCGACGTACGGCTCCAGGACCTGCACCTCCGATGGCAGCACCTGCGAGGTCACGATGCCGCTCCAACCGAGGACGGCCTTGATGGCGGCCCGGGGGAACGCTCGATGCCGTCGAGCACATCGTTCAGCGACCGGACCGCAGCGGGAGGGACGGTCCAGTCGAACACGCCGTGGCGTCGACCGCCCGCGTGGGGCGTCTCGGGACCCACCATCCCCCGCACGAACAGGTAGCCGACCGGGCCGAGGTGCTGCTCCGGTGAGTAGCCGGGAAGGCGCCAACGCAGGTAGCGGTGCACGGCGACGGAGTACAGCACCGCTTGCAGCGGGTAGTGGTGGTGCGCCATCGCGGCCGACAGCAGGTCGGGGTGGTAGTTGGCGATTCGGTCCGGCTCGACCCACGAGCCCAGGCGGTTCGTCTTGTAGTCGACCACCGAGTAGCGGAAGCCTCCGGGGACCTGGGCCGGGATGCGCATCACGAGGTCGATCGAGCCGGTGAGGAACCCTCCGACGTCGACCGAGATCGCGCCGTCGGCGATGCGCTCCGCCCACGGCCGGACGGGGTCGTCATGACCGAGGTGCTCGGCCAGGACCGCGCCGATGCGGGCGGTCGCGAACGTCGCCGACCGGCTGCCGGAGTCGTCGGGATCGGCACCTCCATCGACGCCGCGCATCGCCCGTCCGACGGAGCGGGCGACGGTCACGAGCGGCAGCTCGAACTCGAGCTCGTCCAGACGGTCGGCGCGGGTCAACGAGCTGAGCGCGACGCCGCCGAACGGGGCGCCGAGCGGCGTGCGGACGGTGGTGGCGATGGCGCGGACCAGGCCGCGCCGACGGTCGCGGTCGCCCGCCCACGGCCGGGTGGCCAGGAACGCGGCGAGCTGCGCCTCGAGATCCCCAGCGAAGTCCAGGTGCTCCATCGCGTCGTGGACGAGCGTGCCGAACGCCGCGCCGGCACCGAGGCCGTCGAACAGCACCGGCGGTGCGGGAACCTGCTCGTCGCCGTCCGCGGCGTCGCCGAGCGACGGGTCGTCGGGGTCGCCGGTGATCGGCTCGGACGCCACCAGGTCGGCCGCGGAAGGTGCCTCTTCGACGGCCCGCGACGAGATCGCTGTGAAGGACCACCGTCCGCCGCTGCGGTCGAGCCCACGATCGAGCGTGGCCACAGCGAGCTCCACCGCTCCGGTCGCCGGTGCCGGCGCGTCGGCCGATCGATGCCGAGGGATCGACGAGCCGTGGGGTGGCACCTCGACCAGCGAGATCAGGCCGTCCATGCCGAGGAGGTCGATGCGGCTCCGGATCTGCTGCGCGTGCTCGTCTGCGACCTTCGACGGTCCGTCCCGGCCGAACAGCAGCGATGCGACGGGCGCCTTCGTGGCCCCGTCGGTCCCTGCCCACCACAGCACCAGGCGGTGCACGGCCCGGGTCATGCCGACGTAGGTGAGGCGTTCGTTCTGACCGACGATCTCCGCCGTCGCCGAGCGGTGGGCGTCGGCAACCTCCTTGGAGTTCTTCGACACGTCGAGCAGGCGGCCGCGCTCCGCGTCGTGGTACAGCCGCTCGTTGACCCGGGCGCCGACGTTCCACAGCGACGGGCAGCACACGACCGGGAACTCGAGACCCTTCGCCGCGTGCAGCGTCATGATCCGCACGGCGGGTGCGTCGGTGTCGACGCGGCGCTTGATCGCCTCTGGGTCGTCCTCCGCTCCGCCCTTGGCCATCTCGTCCAGGAGCGCGCGCACGGACTCGGGGCCGACGGGACGACCGGCGGTGGCGCCGTGGAGCAGCTCGCCGAGGTGCTCCAGGTCGGTGAGGTCCCGCTCGCCCTCGGGGAGCTCGAGGATCTGCGCGGCGAGCCGGAGGTCGGCGCGCAACGCCGCCACGAGCGCGGACACGCCGTCGTTTCGGAGCAGCGCCGACCACGCCGCGAGCCGAGCCTGCAGCTCCACCAGCCGGAGGTCGTCGGCGCGGTCGGTGGTGCTCGCGGCAACCCACTCGGGATCGCGGTCGCCGAACCACGACAGGGCGACCGCTCGAGCGCGCATCGGGTCCGACGGACGGGCGAGTGCGTCGAGCAGGATCCTCCACTGATCGGCGGCGGCCGACTCGGCGACAGAGCTCGCCCCTGTGACCACGGCCGGCACTCCGGCACGCACGAGCCCGCGCTGCAGGGGATGGGACCAGCGGTTGGCGTGCACGAGCACCGCGACGTCATCGGCGCGCAGAGGTCGGGTGCGCGCGCCCTCGTCGCCGACGGCCTCAGGGTGGTCGTCCGCGCAGGGAAGCCGGGTGCCTCCGTCGAGCAGCTCGACGACCGCCCGGACGACGTCGTCGGTGCACGCCCACCGGGCCGGTTCCGCGTTCACGACCGACTTCCCGTTCTTGTAGCCCTTCTGCTCCAGGCCCCGCGAGGCGCACCGCAGCTCGACCGCCGCCTGCGACACGCCCGCTGCGTCGACGAGGCGACGGTCCTCGTGGCCAGGTGCCGGCCGGACCGGCAGGTAGCGGATCTCGTCGTCGCCCAGGCGCCACCCGTCGCAGATGGCGTTCAGCGCGCCGATGACCGCGCCGTCGGACCGCCAGTTCACCCCGAGCGTGGATCGGTTCGAACCGGCCGCCGCAGCGAGGTACGTGTGGATGTCGCCGCCGCGGAAGGCGTAGATCGCCTGCTTCGGGTCCCCGACGAGCACCAGGAGCGTGTCGTCCCTCGGCGACGGTTCGGCACCAGAGCAGACGGCATCCGAGTAGATGGATTGCAGGATGTGCCACTGCACCGGATCGGTGTCCTGGAACTCGTCGACGAGCGCGACCGGGAACTGCTGCGCGACGCGGACAGCGGCGTCGGGATGTCCGACGAGCGCGTCGCGGACGGCCTCCAGCATGCCGTCGTAGGAGAGGGTTCCAGTGGAGCCGAGGCGGTCCTCGACCTCGGCGACCGCCCGCTGCACGAGCTCGCGACGCGCGTCGTCATCGGCGTCGCCCGAGCCGGCGACGACCTCCACGCCCGGGTTGTTCAACACCGCTCTCGTGGCCGACACCAGTCCGTCGGCGGTGAAGGTGGAGCCGTCGGCCAGCGCTGCGGTGGTCATCACGTCCGCGCAGGCGCCGTGGACGAGGTCATCTGTGTCCTGGACGAGCACGGCGTCGGGGTTGTGGCCGGAGGTGGCGCCGAGGGACTGAAGGACCTGTTGGCAGAACCCGTGGATGGTGGTGATCGTCGCGGTGTCGAAGTCGGTGACCGCCCGCGCCAACCTCGTCCGTCGGAGCTCGACCTCATCGGCGGTCCCGAGCGCGAGGATGCGGTGCACTTCGTCGGCGTCCACATCAGCACGACCATCGAGGCCGCCAGCGAGCGCCGAAGCGGCGTCAGCGAGCCGGCGACGGATCCGGTCGCGCAGCTCCGCCGCTGCGGCCCGGGTGAAGGTGACGACGAGGATCCTGTCGATCGGCACCTCCCGCTCCGCGACGAGGCGGGTCACGAGTGCAGCGAGCGTGAACGTCTTGCCCGTGCCCGCGGAGGCTTCGATCAGGTGCCGGCCGGGTCCGGGCAACGGACCGTCGACCGTGTGCTCGCTCACCACAGCGACTCCCCACTGTCCTCCACCGCGTCGCTCACCGCGGACCACAGTCGCCGAGCCCACTGCTGCGGGTCCCGACCGACCACACGCAACGACCGCAACTCGTCGATCGTCCGCGCACCGAAGGCCATGCGGATCGCCGGCTTGGCGCCTTCGGGCCAGTTGCCGCCGTCCCACGGCGTCGCGGCCTTGGCCCAACCCCTGTGGGCGAGCTCGCAGGTCGTGACGTCGAAGATCGGCAACGGCACGTCGCTGCCGAGGTCCCACAGCTCGACGAGCTCGACGAGCGCACCGGCGGCGACCTCGGAGCGCTCCGAGGCACTCGCTCCACGGACGCGCAGCTCGTGCACGAGCGTCGAGTTGCCCTTCTCCGAGCGGTGGATCGACACCCCTCGCCAGGATTCGTCCGGCCGGGAGACGGTCAACACGAACAGCTGCGTCGCCAGAAGGAGCACGTGGTGCGGCTTCGGGCGCGAGAAGCGAACGATCAGCGGACCCGGCTCGCCACGGTCGCCGCTGTCGATCGCGATCGTGGCTCGCAGCACCGAGCCGTCGACGAGCAGGGCATCGACGTCGAGGTGCTCGGTGGCGACGGTGCCGACCCCGAGGTCGTCGGCGGCGATCCGGAACGCGGCCACGGCCGCCTCCGCCGTGGCGAAGGTGGCATCACCCAGCACGCCCGGCGGCAACGAACCTCCCGCCCGCAGCGAGGCCCGGACGTCGTCGAAGGGAACTCCGTCGTGATCGGCCTTCATCACGGCGTCGCCGATCCGCCACTTGGCGAGGTTGTCGAGCTGCACCGGCAGATCGTCCGACGGCGCGTCGGTCAGCTCCGGCAACCGCACCTGGAGGCGCCGTTGGAAGAACGTGGCGACCGGGTCGCGCAGGAACCCGGCAAGGTCGTCGAGGCTGCGCACCTCGGGTGGCGTGGCGCGCAGCTCGAGCGGCTCGGCGAGCAGGACGGGGGGCGACGGGTCGTGGTCGCGCTCTGCGATCACGCGGGCACCGGCGAGCGCGGCCGGGTCGAAGCTCCACGGCCGTTCGCCGATGCGGAGCGCACCCGGGACGAAGTTCCGGCGGTCGAACGGCTGGCGGGAGTGGTCGATCCGCAACGTCGACTGCACCTGCTGCACGTCCAGCTCGCACGTGGCGGCGAGGCAGTCCCACATCTCGTCGAGCACGACGGCCGGCGGGATGGCCGCGTTGGTCCGGACGTCGGAGCCGCCGCAGGTGATCACGAGCGACTGCTGAGCGGACAGCACGGCTTCGAGCAGCAGCTGTCGGGCCTCCGACCGGGGGTCGCTGTCTCCGAGCGCGGGGGCGAGCGCCAGCAGGTCGTCGCCGTTGGCCGCGCCACGGGGCAGCGCGTCCTGGTCGAGACCGAGCACGCACACGACCCGATGCGGCACGGAGCGCAGCGGCGACAACGAGCAGAAGGTGACCGCACCGGTGCCGAACGCGGCTCGGGCAGGCTCACCGGCCAGCCGATCGGACAGCAGACGTCGAACGTCGGCCAGCGTGAGCAGCAAGGGCGATTCGCCGTCGCCCGCTGCGCCGTCACCGTCTTCCGCGCCGCCTCCGCTCCGGGAGGCCTCGATGAGCTCGGCGAGGACTCGATCGAGTCGACGGCGCTGCCACGATTCTGCCGGTGGGAGGGAGCAGAGCAGCTCCATCGCCTCTGCCAGGAGGGCGCCCCACTCGTCGATGGATCGGCTGCCGAGCGATCGTTCGCGGATGGCACCGAGGGTGCGGACCGCGGCTGCGACCCTTGCTGCAGGGACCACCGCCCCGTCCCCCACCGTGAACGGGGCGATGCCGCCGACCGCGAGCACCGCACCGTCGGGCCGGACGGCGGTGCTGACGAGCAACCGGTCCAGACCGGCCTCCCACGAGTTGGCGTGGAAGTCCTCGGGCAGACCCCAACGGGAGCGATGGTCGCCGTCGAGTCCCCAGCGGACGTTCGAGCTCTCGATCCACTCGTCGATGCGGCTGAGGTCCTCGGCGCTGAGGCGGAAGCGGTCTCGTACCGGCCCGAGTCCGAGGAAGTCCGATACCTCCGACGCCGAGAACCGACCGGGAAGCAGGTCCACGAGTGCACCGAGCGCACCGAGCAGGGGCACCTCGCTCCGGGTGCTGCGGTCGGTGATCCGGTAGCGGAGGGCGGGGGCCCGCCGGGCCATCGGTAGGGCGCGGTCGGCATCGACATCGGAGGCTGCACCGGGGTGCAGGGAGTCGGCCGACGGACCGAGCACCGACTGGATGACAGGCGCGAAGGCCTCGATCCGGGGGCACAGCACCGCGATGTCACCCTCGGTCAACGATGGATCGTCGGCGAGCAGGTGGAGGATCGCATCGCGCAGGGCCTCCACCTGGCGTGCGTCGCCGGCACACGAGTGGACCTGGATGCTGCGGTCACCCGGGTCGAGCACGTGAGGCTCCGACGCCTCGCCTGCACCGCCACCCGGGGCAGCCGCAGCAGTCACAGAGCGGTTGCGTCGGAGGTCGGACTGCAGCCGACCGAGGACGGTGGTGGGTGCCGGGACCTCTGGTGCCTCGTCGCCGAGGGTGCGCTGGTGGTCGATCGCACCGACCACCCCGAGCGGGACCCGGAACGCGCCGAGCAGCGCCGCCGTCTCCCTGCTCGGGGCGCCCCACGAGCGCAGCAGCGGGTGACGAGCGAACCCGGCCAGGTCGTGGGCCCGTCGGGCGAACGGCTCCGAGGTTCGTGCACCCCGTGCTCGCCTGGGTGCGGCACCGGTGTGCGCTGCGACGGCCTGGGCCACTCCCACCGACGGCGTGAGGAGCAGGCCGTGCACGTCGCGGTGCTCCGCCAGCGCGCCGAGCAGTGGGCCGACATCCGGCGGCAGCGTGCTGAGGCCGAACAGGAACAACCGCTCGGGGAGGTCCACTGCGAGGTCGCCGGAGCGGACACGTTCGACCAGCTCGACCGCTCGCTCCGCCGGCGACGGCTCAGCGATCCGGCGGCGCAGCTCGCGCACCACGGCGGGCTGCCACCGGTGCTGTGCCGCGAGCTCGTCGCCCGCGGCATCGACGTCGTCGCCGGCGACCCACGCACGCACCATCGCCGGACGATGGAGGACGTAGCGGTCGACCAGGTCGGTGAGCGCCGCAGACCGTCCGGCGAGCGTGGCGCCTTCGGCGCGGCGGGTCAGGGGCGACAGCACCGGATCCGCAGCCGACACCGGATCGGCGAGCACGTCCATCACCGCCCAGATGAGCCGATCGGTCGCCCACGGGTCGACGTCGGCCCCCCGATCTGCGGCGTCGGCTGCCAGCACCCGGGCCCGCAGCTCGCCGGGGAACGGCATCTGCACGTTGGCGGTCACGCCGTCGGCGCGACCGCCGCCCGAGTTGCCGAGCTCCCGCCCGAGCCGCTGGGCGAGCCACCGACGCATCCCGATCGAGGGCACCGCGACCCACTCCGCCGCGAACGGGTCGGACGGCGCGTCCGCGAGCAGCTCTGCCAGCACCCCGACGAGGGGGGTGACGTGGTCGGAGATCCGGACGTCGAGCACGGACGGCGACCATACCGGGCACGGTGTGACACCGATGATGGGGTGGTCGGGCGGCCATGCCATCCGCGGGAGTGTCACACCCCCTCGATACGTTCGGCCCATGCGGTTGCTGCACACCTCCGACTGGCACCTGGGACGTCAGTTCCACCAGTCCTCCCTGCTGGAGGAGCAGTCCGCCGCGGTCGACCGGATGGTCGAGCTGGCTGCCTCGGAGCGGGTCGACGCCGTGATCGTCGCCGGCGACCTGTTCGACCGGGCGATCCCCTCCACCGGTGCCGTCGAGCTGCTCGACGACGCGCTGGTCCGCCTGCGCGACACCGGGGCCGTCGTCGTCGCCATCACCGGCAACCACGACTCCGCCACCCGGGCCGGTTTCGGCGACCGGCTCCTGACCCGCGCCGGCGTCACGATCCGCGCCGACGTCGCCCGCCTCGCCGAGCCCGTCGTCGTCGCGGACACCCGCAGCGGCGACGGCGGGCACGCCGTGGCGATCTACCCGGTCCCCTACCTCGACCCGGTGACCGCATCGCTGCAGGGCACCGCGGATGGCGCCGGGTCCAAAGGCGACGAGGACGGCGATCGCGGTGCAGATGAAGCCTTCGGCGCCGAGCGTCCACGTCGGGCCACGCACCAGAGCGTGCTCACCGACGCCCTGGCGGGCATCCGCACCGACCGCCGGCGCCGCCGGCTGGCCTCCGTCGTCGTCGCCCACGCGTTCGTCGCCAACTTCGCGCCCACGCTGGACGAGGCGCCGGTCGAGGAGAGCGAGAGCGAGCGACCGCTGGCGGTCGGCGGCAGCGACCGCGTCGACCAGTCGGTGTTCTCCGGGATCGACTACGTCGCCCTCGGGCATCTGCACGGCCAGCAGGCGTGGGACGGCGGACGGATCGCCTACTCGGGGTCGCCGCTGGCCTACTCGTTCTCCGAGCAGCACCACCGCAAGGGCGTTCGACTCCTGGAGCTCGACGAGTCCGGGTTCCGTTCCTCCGAGCTCGTAGAGCTCGGTGTCGGTCGGGGCCTGGCCACGATCACCGGCCAGCTCGACGACCTGCTCGTCGCTCCCGAACACACCTCGGTCGAGCCGTTGCGGGTGCGAGCCGTGCTCACCGACGTCCACCTCCCCACCGGTGCCATGGCCCGCCTTCGCACCCGGTTCCCGTGGGCGGCAGAGATCGTGCACCAGCCACCCGAGCGCACGCACGCGGTGGTGCAGCACACCTCGGCACAGGTCCGCAGGCGACTTCCGCTCGACCTCGCGCTCGACTTCGTGACCGAGCAGTGGGACGCCGAACCCGACGACGCTGTCACGGCCGTGCTGCGCCGGAGCGTGACCGCGGTGATCGGGGCCGACCGATGAGACCGCTGCGACTCGAGATCCAGGGGTTCGGCCCGTACGCCGGCACCGAATCGGTCGACTTCGCCGATCTGGCGAACGACGGGCTCTTCCTCATCCACGGACCCACTGGCGCCGGCAAGACCGCTCTTCTCGATGCCATGTGCTTCGCGCTCTACGGGCAGGTGCCCGGCAGCCGGACGGCATCGAGCCTGCGATCCCAGCACGCCGCACCCGACCAACCCACCGAGGTGCGCTTCGAGTTCGCGGCCGACGGCGAGCACTGGCTCGTCCGCCGTCGCCCCAGCTACACGCGAGCCAAGCACCGCGGAGCGGGCGTCACCACCGAGCACCCGCAGTCGCAGCTGTTCAAGCGCGAGGGCACCGAGTGGAAGTCCGTCGCCAAGGGGGCCAACGAGGTCGGTCGTGAGCTGGTGGACCTGCTCGGCCTCGACCACGAGCAGTTCTCCCGTGTGATCGTGCTCCCGCAGGGCCAGTTCCAGAGGGTGCTCCGACCATCCACCGCCAAGGAACGAGAGGAGCTGCTCACCTCGCTGTTCGACACCGAGCTGTTCGGCAGCATCGAAGCGTGGGTGCAGGAGCGCTGGCGTGAGTCGACGGCTGCCGTCACCGCCCACGAGCGCCAGCTGGAGCACCTCCGCCGCCAGGCCGACGAACGATGGGCAGAGCTCGACCACGGCCCGACCGCCTTCCCCTGCAGCGATGGCGTCGGCTCCGAACCGGCGGCTCGACGGGAGTCGCTCGGCGACCAGGACCGGTTCGACCAGGTGGCCATGATCGCGGGGCGCACGGCGGTTGCGATCAGGGGCCGGGCCGATGCCGCGGTCGAGCGCCTGCAGGCCGTCCAGACCGCCGGAACCGCCGCAGCCATCACCGCAGAGCGATGGGACCGACGATCCGCGCTGATGGCCGAGTCGTCCGAGCTGGATGCCGCCGCGCCGACGGTCGACACGTGGGTGCGCAAGGTCGGGACGGCTCGCGCCGCGGCCCCGCTGCGTGCACCGCTCGATGCGGCGCTCGCCGCCGCCGACGCACACGAGTCCGCTCGTTCGGCACTCGTCGCAGCCACAACTCGCCTGGAGCGCGCCGCGGCCGAGTGCCCGGTGCCGCTCGCTCTCCCCGGTCACCGCAGCGCCGAACCCATCGCGACGAGAGCGACGGTCGCGGCCGTCCACACCGATCCCGACGACGCGCTGGCAGCGCTCACATCGCAGGCCACGCAACTCGACCGCATCATCGAGATCGCCCGCCGACGGACGACGCAAGCCGCTCGCCTGGACGAGCTCGCAGTGCGGGCCCGGTCCCACCATGCCGCGGCGACGCAGCACGGCGAGCAAGCCGGACGCTGCGCCGCGGCGGTGGCCGAGTTGGAGCAGCGCCTGGACGCCGACCGCACCGCAGCTGCCCACCTCGCCGCATCTGCTGCTCGCGTCGAGCGCGCCACCGAGGTCATCGAGGCCTTGGGGCTGATCGACACCGCTCGCCGCCAGGTCGAGGCCGCAGCGACGGCGCGAGCGGAGCGACTGAACGAGCAGCTCGAAGCCCGGCAGGCCCACCAGGACCTTCGAGAGCGCTACCTCGACGGCATCGCCGCCGCGCTGTCGGCGGAGCTCGTCGACGGTGCGCCGTGCGCCGTGTGCGGAGCGACGGAGCACCCGCACCCATCCGCCGTCGACGCGAGCGATGTGATCAGACGCGACGATGTCGACCGCCTCGCGGCCCGCCACGATGACGCTGTGGTCGCGTTGGAGGCAGCGGTCGCCCGCCTCGGTGAGCACGAGCGGACGGTGGCGGAACTGCAGGGTCGACTCCACGGCGTCATCGACGCCGCCCCCGCCGACGCCGAGCTCACCTCCGCCCGTTTCGCGCTCGCTGTCGCCCGAACGGCAGCCGACGGTCTCCCCGACCTCGAGTCCCGGCTCGCCGCCGCGACCGCTGAGGTCACCCGGCTGGAGCGGGCGGCGACGTCGGAGCGGATGGAGGCGGAGAAGTGCGTGGCCCAGACGGCCACCCTGGCCGCCGAGGTCGATGCTCTGGACGCGGAGATCGCCGTCGCTCTGCGGATCCCGGTTGCGTCCTGCGAGCTCTCGACCTCCGGCGGAGCGACCCCGGCCACGCCCGCCGGCGCGACACGCCTGGTGACAGGTCACACCGAGGGGCTGCTGCGCGACGCACGGCGTGCGGTCGGGCGCGTCATCGATGCCGCACGGGGTGTCGCTGAGGCCGTCCGTCAGGAATCGGCCGCCGCCGCAGCCGTCGCCGACACGTCGCAACGCCTCGCCCACGCGCTCGACGCGACCGCGTTCGGGTCGGTCGCCGAGGCGCGAGCGGCGACGCTCGACGATCGTGAGTCGGCCGAACTGGAATCACGCATCGCCGCGCACCGCGATCGCGTCGCCGGCGTGACCGCGCAGCTCCACGCAGACGACCTGGTCGACCTCCCGACCGAGCGTCCCGACCTCGAGGGCGCCGCGGCGGCGCTCGAGCAGGCTCGCCGGGAGTCCGCATCGCTGGCGTCGCACGCCGAGCGAGCGCGGGCCGCGTCGGAGGCCATCACCCGCTGGTCCGACGAGCACCGAGCGCTCACCCTGCGCACCGAGCCTGCCCGCCGGGAGGAGGCGCTGCTCCGCCGGCTGTCGGACACGCTCCTCGGTCGCTCCGGCTCCAAGGTGTCGCTCCAGCGCTGGGTGCTGGCCGCGTTCCTCCACGACGTGTGCGAGCTCGCCAACCAGCGTCTCGCCACCATGACCGGTGGGCGCTACTCGCTGCTCGTGCACCGAGGCGACACCCCGGGCAACCGGTCCGCCGGGCTCGACCTCCGCGTCCTCGACGCCCACACCGGCGAGGAGCGCGACGTGTCGACGTTGTCGGGTGGCGAGACGTTCCAGGCGTCGCTGGCCCTGGCGCTCGCGGTGGCCGACGCCGTCGAGCAGCACGCCGGCGGCATCCGCATGGATGCCCTCTTCGTCGACGAGGGGTTCGGAACCCTCGACCCCGACGCGCTGGAGCTCGCCATGGACGAGCTCGACGCGCTGCGAGCGGGTGGCCGCATGGTCGGCGTGATCAGCCACGTCGGGACCATGCAGGAACGCATCCGCACCGGCATCCGCGTCATCCCGTCCGAGCTGGGCTCCACGCTCCGCGTCGGGCGCGCCATCTGACGCCCTGTTCGTTCGGTTCTCGGGACACCGCGCGTGGCGGCTGGCCGAACTCAGGACACAGCGCGTCGCATACCGACCACCGATGTCCCCAGTTCGGGGGCTGGCTCAGCCAGCGTTCGAGAGCAGTCGGACGCGCTGGTCGTAGATGTCGACGAACGCCGCAGCACAGCCCTCGGGATCGTTGGCGAGGTGCTCCCAATGTCGACGAGTGGTGAGGTAGCCGCACCTGGCCGCTTCGGTGTCGCGCTCGCTGTCCTTCGCCATCTGCGTGCGTCGCTCGTGCCACCGGCGGCCATCGGCCTCGATGATCCACTTGGCCTCGGGAAAGCAGCAGTCGACGAACCCCGTCATCGCCTGCACCGACGGCAGCGGGTGCTCGAACGACGGCTCGGGCAGCCGAGCCAGTCGAAGTGCCACGCCGAGCAGCTTCTCCAGCTCCGAACGACCCAGGGCCTCACCGGGTCCGAGGAGGTCGAGGGTGTGCTCGGCCAGGCGGACTCCCGGCTTGCCTCGCCGTCGGACCTGACCGAGGACGGTGCCGACGTCAGCGACCGTGACGAGGTTGCGGGTGATCGCGTCCTCGACCATCAGCTCGAAGCGACCACGTCGACACACGGCGGCCAGGTCGATGATCGTCCTGGCGCGTGTGGTGACCGGGAAGCGGTCGATGAACGTCACGTGCGACGGACGCAGGTCCTGGAGACGATGCCACGTCGCTCCAGCGGTCGCATGGCGCAGCGCCCGGTCCACGATGAGCGTGAGCTGGTCCCGCTCGACCGGCTCGAAGGCGTGCAACTGGCCGGCGGACTGGAAGCCGACCGCAGCGCTGGGACCGGCGGCGAGGGTCGCTGCCCAGAGCCGACGACGCCACGAGTCGGCGTGACCTGGGAAGCTGTACACACTGGTGTGCTGGCGCTCCCAACGCCCGTTTCCCGCTCGACTTCGGATCTGGGCCGGGGTCGCTCCCAGGTCGATCGCATCGCCGCGAGTGAAGAGTCCGCATCGTTGTGCGGCGATCTCCGCCAGCGCACGTTCGTCGAAGGTCATGCCAGGAGTGAACGGTGCAACCCTCCCCTTGTCACGAGGGGACCGATCCCCGGTCGGCGCGGACGGGTCAGGCGGGCGCCGGTACTCGGGACGTGGGGTGTCGCCGCACGACCGCAGATGTCCCGAGTTCGACGGGCGCCGGCACTCGGGACGTGGGGTGTCGCCGCACGACCGCAGATGTCCCGAGTTCGGCGGTGCTCAGAGCATTCGCGGTCAGCTGAGCAGCGCGAGGCGCACGCGGTCGCGATGGAAGTCCGCGTCGCCGTAGCGTGCCGCGAGCGCCCAGGCCCGCTTCATGAAGAAGTGCAGGTC
Organism: Microthrixaceae bacterium; assembly: GCA_033813615.1. Taxonomy (GTDB): domain Bacteria; phylum Actinomycetota; class Acidimicrobiia; order Acidimicrobiales; family Microtrichaceae; genus Dermatobacter. The sequence goes on from JAPXRJ010000008.1 coordinate 15,023, forward strand.
GTACTCGACCGTGTAGCCGATCGCGCCGTGGCACTGCAGCGCCGCCTCGGACACCGCCACCGCGGCTTCCGATGCCCGGGCCTTGGCCATCGACACGTGCACCGGCGCGTCGGGATCGCCGTGGGCGAGCGAGTTGGCGGCCCGCAGCACGAGCGGCTGAGCGAACGCGACCGCAAGCGCGGCGTCGGCCAGGTGGTGCTTGACGGCCTGGAACGTCCCGATGGCCACGCCGAACTGCTTGCGCTCCGAGGCGTACTGGACGGCCATGTCGACCATCCGCTCGCCCAGTCCGACGAGCTGCGCGGCGGCGCCGAGGGCGGCGCGGTCGAAGGCCTGGGTCACCGCGATCGATCCGTCCGGACCGCCGACGAGGACCGTGGTGTCGGACGGCTCCCACTCGACCGAGCACAGCGCTCGGGCGCCGTCGACGGACTCGACCGGCGACAACGTCACGTCAGCCGGAGTGAGCTCGTGCACCTCGCCTCGGTCGCACATGAGGAAGACGTCGGCCGAAGCCGCCGCGGTGAGGAAGCCCGAGCCGGGAAACCCGACCAGGACCGTCGCGGAACCGTCGGCGATCCGGCCCAGCAGACCGCTGGCACCCTGCCCGCCGTGGTCGCGCAGCAGACCGGCCGCGACGTAGGCGCTGGAGGACACCGGGTCGGGCAGCGCGGCACGTCCGCACTCGACGAGCAGCGGCACGACGTCCTCGTCGGTCATGCCCAGGCCGCCGGCGGACTCGGGGACCATCACCCCGAGCACGCCCATCTCGGCCAGCGCGTCCCACGCGGCGCGGACCCGGCCGTCACCGCCGCCGGGCACCTCGCCCACCTGCTCGCGCCACGCGGCGCGCACCGCTTCGGGCGGGCAGGTGTCGGCGAGCAGGCCGCGCACGGCGTCGCGGAAGTCGGTCTGGTCCTCGGTCAGAGCGAAGCGCATGGTCGGTTCCTCACTTCCTCGGCAGGCCGAGGACCCGCTCCGCGATGATGTTGCGCTGGATCTCGTTGGTGCCGGCGTAGATCGGGCCGGAGAGAGCGAACTCGTAGCCGGTCATCCACGGCCCGACGAGCTCGGCGTCGGGACCGAGCAGGTCGAGGGCGGCACGATGCAACCGGATGTCGAGCTCGGACCAGAACACCTTGTTGAAGCTGGACCGGGCCCCAGGGGAACGGCCTTCGACGATCCCGGTGACGTCGCCGAGCGTGTACAGCGCGTACGCCTCGGCGTCGATCCACGCGTCGATGACACGATCGCCGAGCCGCTCGGTCAGCCGGCCCGTGCCGTCGACCTCACGCGCCATATCCAGGAGCCGGGCGGCGGTGGCCCGGAATCGGCCCGGGGAGCGCAGGGTGAGTCCGCGCTCCGACGTCGTGGTGGCCATGGCAACGCCCCAACCCTGGTCGATCCCGCCCAGGGTGCCGCCTCGGGCCATGACCGACGCGGCGTCGCCCGCGGACAGGTCGTCGGCCGGGTTGTCGGGCACGAACACGTCGTCGAGGAACACCTCGGCGAACCCTTCGTCACCGTCGAGCCGACCGAAGCCGCGGACCGTGACGCCGTCGGCATCGAGCGGCACCAGGAAGTACGTGAGACCGCGGTGGCGCTCGGCCTCGCCGTCGGTGCGGAACAGACCGAACAGATGGGTGCAGAACGCGCCCCGCGTGGTCCACGTCTTCTGCCCGCTCAGCCGCCATCCGCCCGCGGCGTCGTCTCGCACGGCACGGGAGGAGATCCCGGCCAGGTCCGATCCGGCGTTCGGCTCGGACCAACCTTGGCACCACAGGTCCTCGGCCGCCGACATGCGCGGCAGGTAGTGGTCCTGCTGGGCCTGGGTGCCGAACTCGAAGATCGTCGGAGCGAGGAGGAAGATGCCGTTCTGCGTGACGCGCTGCGGGGCGGCGGCCCGGTAGTACTCCTCCTCGAAGATGAGCCACTCCCACAGCGTCGCGTCCCGACCGCCGTACGCCGAGGGCCACGACACGACCGCCCACCCGTCGCTGTGCAGCTCTTTCTCCCACTCGACGTGTGCGACGAACCCGTCTCGGGTGTCACCGGATCGGAGCGGGGTCGACGGCACGTGCTCGGCCAGCCAGCTGCGGCACTCCTGTCGGAACGCCGCCTCCGAATCGCTCCACGTGAGGTCCATCTCGTCAGTCTGCCCCGGCACCTGACGGAGCGTCAGATCCGAGGCGCACGTAGGTCGATCGGCCCGTCCACGACTCGGAGTTCACGTACAGGGTCGGACGCGCCGATGGAGCAGACGGGAGCATGGAACCGGAACTCACGATCCACGCGGGGACGACTGATCCCGAGGCGCTCGACGGGGCACGGACGCGGACCGACGCAGGTCGTGGCCGGCGCACCCGCCCGACGATCCGTCCCGGCGCGGTCGGATTCGGGGTCGCGTTCGGGATCGCGGCCGCGACGGCCTTCGCCTGGCCCGGGTTGACCAGCGGGCTCGAGGCCGACGGAGTGGCCGACCCGGACGCGATCATCCAGACGATCGGCTCGGTCACGCTGCTCACCGCCGCTGCGATGCTCGGGATCGCCGGGTACCGCAGCGAGGGACGACGTCGAGTCGGCCAGATCACCGTGGCCCTCGGCGCGCTGTTGCTGGCCATCGGCACCGCGACCCTCCTCGGGGACCCATCGCGAACCATCGGGGTCGTCCGGACCCACGACGGCATCACACCCGTGCAGACGATCGGGTTCGCGCTCCTCGTGCTCGGTGTGCTGGCGATGCCATCGTCGCTGCGTTGGAACCGCATCGCCGTCATCGACGGCACGCTGGCCGCCACCACCGTCGTCGCTCTCACCTGGCTGGCGCCGCTGCGCCAGACCGGCGTGAGCGCCGTGAGTCCGATCGACATCGTCGAGCGGCATCCGGGGGCGGTGCTCCTGCTCGCGCTGATGACCGCCGGCGTCCTCCTGCTCGTCCGCGTCGCGCAGGCGTCGAGACCCGGCGACCTGGCGATCGTGGTGTCGGCGTTGCTCGTGCCGTCGGCCGCCTACTGCTCGATGATCGGCGAGCTGGCAGGGCGAACGTCGGTGCCGATCCGCACAGCGATGATGTGGTGGCTGTGCGGACCTGCGATCCTCGCTGTCGCGGGCTTCCAGTCACTGCGGTCCGGTCCGGAGGTCCCCGACGACCCCGATGCGGCCGCCCTCGACGACGTGGGTCGTGCGGCTCGATCCGAGTGGGTGGCATCGCTCGCCGTCGGGCTCAGCCTCGGCGCCGTCGCGACCCACAAGCTGTTCATCCAGTCGCTCGATCCGATGATGCTGGCGGTCGGTCTCGTCACCGTCGCTCTGTCGATCGCCCGGCTCGCGCTCCTCCAGCAGCGTCAGATGGCGCTGCAGCGGAGGCTGGAGGCGCTGGCGGTCGAGCTGCACGACCGCGCCCGCACCGACGAGCTCACGGGCCTGGGCAACCGGATCGCTCTCATGGAGGAGCTCGAGAGGTGCCTCACCACCGGTGAACGGATCTCCGCGTTCTACGCGGACGTCGACGACTTCAAGACCGTGAACGACGCGCTCGGCCACGAGACCGGTGACCGCCTGTTGGTCCGAACCGCCGAGCGGTTGGTCGACACCATCGGCCCATCGACGTTCCGCATCGGCGGCGACGAGTTCGTCGCTCTGCGCAGGGACCTGGACGACGCGTCGGCCGGCGCGCTCGCACGGACGATCGTCGCGCTCTCGACCGAACCGGTCGAGGTGGACGACGTGTCGGTCTCCGCCAGGTTGAGCATCGGGGTGGCCTCAGCAGACCAGGGAACGCGCGCGGGCGATCAGCTGCTCCGCGACGCCGACCTCGCCCTCAACCGGGCGAAGGAGCTGGGTCGGTGTCGGGCAGCGACCTTCGACCTCTGGCTCCAGGACCGGGCGGACCGACGGCTGGAGGTCCAACGCGGCCTACGCGACGCCGTGGCCAGCGACGACTTCATCACGCGCTACCGACCGGTGGTGGACCTCGACAGCGGAGCGATCGTCGGGGCCGAAGCCGTCACCCGCTGGGAAGGCCCGAACCACCGACGCCTGAGCCCGGACGAGTACTTCGAGATCGCCGGGGATGCCGGACTGGTCCCGGCCATCAGCCGGTCCACGCTGCGAGCCGCGGCGGCGCCGTGGATCACAGGAGCACCCCCTGCCATCCCCCTGTCGATCACCTTCACCCGCCACGAGCTGCGCAACGGCGGCTTCGTCGAGGACCTCGACGCGCTCGTCGGCGACGTCCCCCGATCCGCGATCAGGCTCCGGATCCCGGAGTCTGCGCTGTCGGACCCATCTGCGCGAGCCACGATCGACCACGTCGTCGACCGCCGGTACGCGATCTGCGTGCGCGACTTCGGCACGGCGGCGTCGTCCTGGCGACACCTCACCCGACTCTCGGATCCGTCGATCTGCGTGGACCGGTCGTTCGTGGCCGGCCTGGGCCACCGCTCTGCGGACCGGATGGTCCTCGGGTCGATCGTGAAGGTGGGCAAGCAGCTCGGGGTCCGCGTGTCGGTCGACGGGGTCACGCGCCCCGGACAGGCGACCATGCTGCGAGCGCTCGGCATCGAGGTGGCCCAGGGGTGGCTGTTCGGTCGCCCGGTCGACTGGTCCACCTTCGCCCAACGGCTGACGGCCCCCTCTGGTGAGCACTCGGGTCTCAGTTGGCGGCCAGCGGCCGGGTCGGCCACCGCGGAGGTGAACCGGTGACCCTGCCCGACACACCACCTCCGGTGACCCTGCCCGACACACCACCTCCGGTGGCCCCGCCCGACACACCACCTCCGGTGGCCCCGCCCACGGAGCGACACCCGGGCACTCCTCGTCCGACGCGACCGGTCCTGCTCGCGGCCGCCGCAGTCGGCGCCGTCTCCCTCGGGACCGGCCCGGTGCTCAGCCTGCTCGACGTGGCCACCTCCGCCCAGAGCGCCGCCTGGGCACGGATCGCCGCCGACATCGCGACGTCCGCGACAGCGGCGATCATGTTGCTCCTCACCTCGCTGCGACGCAGCGGCAGCGACCGCCGGGTGTGGTGCCTGATGGCGGTCGGCGCAGGCGCGTGGAGCGTGGGTTCGGTGCTGTGGGCGACCTACCTGCCGAACGGCGGCGAGCTGTCCTCACCGGGGCCCGCCGACCTGTTCTTCGTGGTCCTGCCGCTGTCCTGGTGCGCCGCAGCCATCATCCGCTCCCAGCAGACCGGCGAGGAGCGCAGCTCCAGGGTCGTGCGCCGACTCGACCTGATCGACAGCGTCACGATCGCGCTGTCGTCCCTCCTGGTGCTCTGGGTGTTCGCGTACCGGGTGACCAGGGTCGAGGTCGACGACGCGTCGATGCTGCTGTCGATGCTGTACCCGGTCCTGGGGATGGTCGTGCTGGCGCTGCTCGTGCGCTCGATCGGCCGCAACCCGAGCGATCGACGTGCGCTGATCCTGCTCTGCGTCGGTGTGGCGAGCTGCGTCGTGGGCGACGCCGCGTACCTGCTCGTCACGCACTCCCTGGCGATCACCCCCGCGGTGCCGACCATCGTCGACACCGCGTGGATCGTCGGCTTCACCTTCATCGCCGGCGCCGCGTGGATCGCCGAGCCGGGACCGGAGCGGACGCCGCGTCCGACGAAGGCCCGACGACACGTCCTGCTCCCCGCATCCTTGGGCGGAGTGGCGGCCGTCGTCGCGCTCGTCGACCTGACCGAGACGGGAGGGGCCACGTGGACCATGTCGACCCTCGTGCTCATCATGGTCCTGCTGATGGTCCGCCAGTCGATCACGCTGTCGGAGAACCGGCGGCTGTCGAGGGAGCTCGTCGGCAGCCTGAAGGGCCTGGAGCACCAGGCCAGCCACGACGCGTTGACCGGACTGGCCAACAGGGAGCACCTCACCGACAGGCTGCTGGCGCTGATCGCCACCGCGGGATCAGGCGATCGCTGCTCGGCCGTGCTCTTCCTGGACATCGACCTGCTCAAGCCGGTGAACGACTCGCTCGGTCACGCCAAGGGCGACGAGCTGATCCGGACCGTCGCCGCCCGCCTGACCGACCGATGCGGCAGTTCAGTGGTGCGGTTCGGCGGCGACGAGTTCGTGGTGCTGCTCGCACACGCCGGCTCGCCAGCCGACATCGAGGCCGAGGCGAACCGCCTGGCCCGCGACATGCACGAGCCCTTCGTGACCGGCGGCACCACCCTGGTGCCCTCGGTGTCGGTCGGCGTGGCGATCGTCGAGGCGGGAGCCGTCCCCGATGAGGTGCTCCGTCGTGCCGACACCGCCCTGTACCAGGCGAAGGCCGCTGGACGGGGCACGGCAGCGATGTTCGAGACGTCGATGGATGACGCCAACCTGCGGCGCGCCAGGATCGCTCCGGACCTGCGCCTTGCGCTGGAGGAAGATCAGTTCGAGCTGCACTTCCAACCGGTGATCGAGCTGGCGACCGGACGCGTCGGCAAGGTCGAGAGCCTGCTCCGGTGGCACCACCCCGAGGAAGGGCTCCTCGCGCCGGACCGCTTCCTCGCCCAGGCCGAGGCACTCGGCCTGCTGTGCGAGATCGGACGACGGTCGCTCCTGACGGCGACGGCGCTGTTCGCGGAGGTCAACCGCCGAGACCCGGCCCATCCCGTCCGCGTGACCGTCAACCTCTCCGCGACCGAGCTCGGATCCGAGGTGGTTCGCAACGTGTCCGATGCCCTGGCGGCCAGCGGCCTCGATCCGGCGATGCTCATCCTCGAGATCACCGAGGACGTGATCATCGACGACTCGGTCCGTCGGACGCTCAACGAGCTGACAGCGCTGGGCGTCGAGCTGGCGATCGACGACTTCGGGACGGGCAACTCGTCGTTGCGACAGCTCGGGGACTATCCGGCGTCGATCCTCAAGATCGACCGCAGCAACGTCGCCGGCATCGACCACCCCGATGACCGCTTCATCGTCCAGGCGATGATCGAGCTCGCCCAGCAGCTGGGGCTGTCCACGGTCGGAGAGGGGGTGGAGACGCTGGAGCAGGCCCGACTCCTGCATGAGCTCGGCTGCGTCCACGGCCAGGGCTGGCTGTTCGACCGGGCGCTGCCGTTCGAGCAGCTCGACGCACGCTGGCTCCGCGGCGACGCATCCACCCACCTGGCGTTGCGCCGCCTGGGTCGTGGCGAGCCGGTCGGAGATCCGCTCAGGAACGAGCGGAGGGGACGGTCCGGCACAACCGTGTGAGGGTTGCGTCGGCCTCGTCCATGATGCGCTCGAGGAGCTCGGCGACGGTCGGCAGCTCGTCGATCACGCCGACGACCTGACCGGTGGGCAGGATCCCGACCTCGACGTCGCCGTCGACGACCGACGCCCTGGTCATCATCGGCGCGTTGGCCGCCAGCGCCATCTGGGACCACGACAGCTCCTGGTCCTTTCGCATCTGCAGACCGGTGCGAGCCAGGTCCGGCAACGACACCCCCGCCTGCTTCGCGAACCGGCGGGCGTTGTTGGCGGCACGCGGGAACCGCAGCAGCCCCGGCGACCTCTCGAGCGCGTCGATCATCGCCGTGCGGATCACCCGCTGGGGGGCACCGTCGATCGCACTGGTGACCACCGTGCCGGTCAACGGCGTCTGCAGGTACACGTCCTTGACGTGGTCGGGCACGTGGCTCTCCTGCGTGAGCAGGAAGCGCGTGCCCATCGCCACCCCGTCAGCGCCCCAGGCGAGCGCGGCGGCCAGACCGCGCCCGTCGGAGAACCCACCGGCGGCGAGCACGACGACGTCGGTGCCCGCGACCCCGTCGACGACCTGCGGCACCAGCAGCGACGTGGGGATCGCGCCGGTGTGGCCGCCACCCTCCCCGCCCTGGGCGATCACGGCGCTGACGCCGATCTCGGCGACCTTCTGGGCGTGGCGCTTGGCGCCGACCGTCACGATCGTGACGACACCGGCGTCGCGGAGCTGCTGCACCTGCTCGGGCCGAGGCGCGGCAGCGAAGCTGGCGACCTTGACGCCCTTGTCGACGATGAGAGCGATCCGCTCGGCGGCATCGGGCTGGTTGGGCAGGAGGTTCACGCCGAACGGATGCGCGGCACGCGAGGCGACCTTGTCGATCGCGGCACCCAACTCATCGAGCGTCATCGTGGCCGAGGCCAAGATCCCCAGCCCGCCGGCGGCGGCGGTCGCGGCGGTCAGCTGGGCGCCCGACACCCAGCCCATGCCGGTCTGCACGAGCGGGTAGCGCACGCCGAAGAGGGCGAGCGCCCGTGTGCTCAACGCGGGGTGGCGCGTCGGCTGGTCGCTCACTCGTCGGGGACCTCGGTGAAGCGGAGCCCGTCGGGGTCGATCCGCTCGAGCTCCTCGATCTCGATGCCCTCGGGTCCGCGGCTGGTCGACACCTCCGAAGGCACCTGCAGCTCGAAGCCGGTGGCGGCGACGACGTCGTCGACCGAGACGCCCGGATGCACCGACGCCAACCGCATGGTGGGCACCTCGCCGTCGGCCGCAGGGGCGAAGTCGAGCACCGCCAGGTTCGTCACCACACGGCGCACCTCGTGGAAGCGCGACGAGGTGGGGCCCAGCTCGGCCGCTCGGTCGTAGCCGATGCCGCAGACCACGTCGACGGCCGGGACCAGCACCTTGGGCGAGTGGTTCGGCACCCAGTAGCTCGTGGTGTGGTTGATCGTGTTGCCGGGGGCGCCTCGGAATCCGAGCAGCTGCGACCTCGGCCGGTGCCAGTCGCCGATCGCGGCGATGTTCTGGTTGCCGTAGCGGTCGACCTGGGTGGCGCCCATCATGACGTGGCGCTTGCCGCGCCACAGCAGCCCGAACATCTCGCGGTAGGGGTTCCACCGTCCGATGACGCGCTGGGCCTGGCGTTCGTCCTCCGACAGTCCGACGGGCGGGACGTTGTCGATCAGGGTGTAGTAGCCGTCGGTCAGCGCCAGGTGCGGCTCGAAGGTCGCTGCGGCGAGCCGCCCGCCGATGAGCGGCAGGTTGCCGATCGGGTTGCACAGCCGTTCGCCGTCGCCGCGGAACGCCTCGGCGATGGCAACTGCGCAGACATCGGCCCGCTTGGGATCGCTCACTTGTCTGCCTCCTTCCTGTCCGCCTCGGCGGCCAGCTCCCGGACGTGCGCCCGGTACGTCTCGTCGTCGACCTGCAGGAACTGCTCGGAGAACTCGTCCCACGACTCATCGGAGCGGGCGGTCGCCGCATAGCGACGCTGGAACGCCTCGTCTCGGCCGTAGTCGGGGAGGCACTCGGTGAAGTGCGCGCCGCCGGGTGCGTGCACCACGCCGTTCACGTCCATGCGGGAGATGCTGCGATGGGTGACGTCGGAGCCGTCGCCCAGGTCCTCGGTCGCCACGAGTGCTTCGCAGGACACGAACGACCGGTCGGCCGCCCGGACGAGGAGGTCGTCGAAGTACGGGTCCTCGCCGAGCCACACGGCGTTGCCGGAGACGTCCGCTCGGTGCTGGTGGACGAGCGCGGCGTCGAGGCGCAGGGCCGGCGCGGCGATGAGCTCCTCGTGCTCGCCGGTGTCCGGGTCGGGGTACGGCGAGGTGACCGTCAGGATCTCGGGCATCATCAGCGGCACGTCGGAGCCCAGTCCGGCCCGCGTGGGCAGGAACGGCAACCGCCACGCCGCGGCCTGGATGCCCGACAGGAACATCCCCTCGTCGAGCTCGGCGGCCGCGACCGTGCCGTTCTGGCGAGCCGCTCGGTAGTGCGGCTCGAGCGGGATCGAGTCGAGCGACACGAAGCCCGAGATGATCTTGGACGCCTTGCCGCTCCGGCAGAGCAGCCCCACGTCGGGGCCGCCGTAGGCGACCACGGTCAGGTCCGTCAGGTCCGAGCGCAGGATCGCCCGGATGATCGACATGGGCTTGCGCCGGCTCCCCCACCCCCCGATGCCGATCGTCATGCCGGAGCGCAGCTCCGCCACGACCTCGTCCTCGGTGCACGTCTTGTCAGGCCCTGGCACCGCCGCACTCCTTCGCCGGGTCGAGCTCCTGCGGATCGAACACCGCATCGGCGCGGATCTGACACCGCGTCAGGTCGATGACCGTACCGGAGGTCCGACCTGAGAACGAACCCCGGTGCGGCGCGCGACAGGTCACCGGTGCCGGTAGCGTCGCAGGGTCGTGATGTCCACGTCCCATGACCGAGGGGTCTCCATGTCCGTGCGCCGCACCGTCCTCATCCCGTTCCTCGCGCTGCTCGCCGCGCTGACGCTCGTCGCCGGTGCCTGCAGCTCCGGCGACAAGTCCGACGAGGGCTCGAAGAAGACGACCACCACGGAGAAGGCCGAAGGCGACGACACGGACTCGACCGACACGACCGAGGCGCCGAAGTCCGACGAGGAGTTCAGTGCGGCTATCGACGACGCCCGCCAGCAGATCAAGGACGCCGAGGGCGACCCGTGCAAGGTGATCGAGACGTTCCAGTCGCTCGGATCCAGCCTGGGCACCCCGACCAGCGCCGACCAGCGCAAGCAGACGACCGAGCTGGCCATCGACTTCTACACCGCCCTCGCCGATGCCGCTCCGGAGGACCTCTCTGCCGAGGCCGACCAGGTGCGCTCGACGGTCAAGGAGATCCAGAAGGAGGGCGAGGAGTCGAACTGGTCCGAGGAGTTCATGACCGAGCCCAAGGCCGTCAAGGACAACGAGGCGTTCACCGAGGCCACGACCAAGCTCCTGACCACGCTGAGCAGCGGTTGCACCACCACCACTGCGCCGTGACCCGCCGGCCGCTCGGCTCGTTCCGACGTCGGGCCGCACGCGCCGCACTGGCGGCGGCCGCGCTGTCCGCCGCCGTGCTGGCCGTGGGCGCCTGCTCGTCGTCGGACGACTCCTCCACCTCACGGTCCTCGACGAGCGTCACGACCACCAGCGCACCCACGCCGTCGACGGTCGACGACGCCGACTTCGACGCACAGGCCACGACCGCAGAGCTCATGATCCGCAACGCGGGCACCGATCCGTGCAAGGTGGCGCAGGCGTTCGGCCCGGCATCCAGCCTGCCCACGCCGGTGAACGCGACGCAGACCGAGCGCGGCGTGCGGGTGGTGGCCGCCCTGTTCGAGAGCGCCGCAGCCAGCGCCCCCGAAGGCGCAGCGGGCGACGCCCCGGTCCTGCGCAAGGCCGCAGCCGACCTCATCGCCGAGGGCGAGGCAGCCGAGTGGACACCGAACTGGCTGATGCAGACGCCCGAGGCGATCGCGTCGACCGAGGTGACCCAGGCGTACTCCAGCTACCAGGCAGCCGCCGCTGCCGTGTGCGGCACCACGACCTCGGTGCCCTGACCCGACTCGGCCCGATCGACTGATCAGGACGAGTAGTCGGCGTCGCGCTTCTCGACGAACGCGTCGCGTGCCTCGTCGCTGACACCGGTGAGGTTGAGCTCGAAGGTGAAGCCCTGCTCGAAGCGATAGCTGCGGTTCACGTCGACCGGGTCGATGCCGTTCAGCGACTCCTTGGCCCTGCGGATGACCGAGCGGCTCTTGGTGCAGATCTTCCCGGCGATCTCGAACGCCGCGTCGCGCAGCTCGTCGCGCGGCACGACCCTGCTGACCGACCCCCACGACGCCAGCAACGACACGTCGATCGGCTCCGCGGTGTACACCATCTCCCGCATGCGGTGCTGCGGGACCAGGCGGGCCAGGTGGGTCGCCGCCCCGAGCGCTCCCTGGTTCACCTCGGGCAACCCGAACCGGGTGCCCTCGGCCGCCACGATGACGTCGGCGTTGCCGACCAGGCCGATGCCGCCACCAAGGCAGAAGTCGTGCACTGCAGCGATGACCGGGACCTCGCACTCGTAGACGGCCTTGAACGCTGCGTAGCACCCGCGGTTGGCACCGATGAGCGCGTCGAAGCCCTCGCTGTTCTGCATCTCCTTGATGTCGACGCCGGCGTTGAAGCCCTTGCCCTCCGACCGCAGCACCAGCGCGCCGACCTGCGGGTCACGACCGGCAGCGGTCACGACGTCGGCCAGCTCGAACCAGCCGGCGACGCTCAGCGCGTTGACGGGCGGGTTGTCCATGACGACTTCGGCGATGCCGTCGGCGGTGCTCACGGTGATGGTCACGGCGTCGCACCGTACCGAGTCGATGCCACCAGGGGCGACCCCGGCGGGTGCAGCGCCACCTGTGCGATCGCGTCGAGCAGGACCGGGTCCGACAGATACGAGCTGTGACCCCGGCCCGATGTGGGCAGCGACGGCACCAGCCCCACCCCGTCGGGACCGAACAGACCGGGCAGGCGGTCCGCGACCGCGCCGATGGGATCCTCGGGCGCCCGTACGGATCGCAGGTCGATGCCTCGCTCCCGGGCCGCTGCGACCACGCCTGGTCGACCAGTGCCCGGGGATCCGAGCTGGATCACCGCGTCGGCATCCATGCCGTCGACCAGCGCCCGGCCGGCGACGACCCCGCCGTAGCTGTGGCCGACGACCACCACCCGCTCGGCGCCGGCCGACCTCAGCTCCCCGACCTTCGCGGCCAGCTCCGGGGCGGCCGCGGCGGCCGGAGCGACGTCGATCGCGCCCAGCACCGTGTCGGGCGCGTCGTAGCCGAGCCACGACATGACGGCGATCGAGCCGGCGTCGTCGGTCCGCGCCGCCAGTGCGTCCCAGACGCGGCGCGCCTGTGCGCGCAGCCGCCCGCCGTCGGAGCGGTCGGTCGCAGCCCCCGGTACGAGCACCACCACGACGGGTGCGTCGGATGGACCCATCCGCTGGACCAGGCGGCCGTCGCCGACGCGGTCGTCGACCAGCACGTGGAAGGCCGGAGCTGCCAACGACGCTCGGCGCTGACGCGCAGCGGCGCTACGGAGCCGAACGGCCGCCCGTTCCAGGTCGCCGGCCAGTCGACGACGCATCGCCGCGACCTCGGCCAACGTGCGCCTCGTCACCACGGAGTCGGGCCCGGTCCAGTGCAGGTCGATCGGGAGGTTCCAGCCCTGACGAGCGACCACGCCGGCGGTGTGGGCGAAGGCCGTGCCGAGCTCGTCGAGCGCTTCGGCGTCGGCACCGAGGCGCGACCCCCGGAGAGAAGCGGGGACCCACGGTCCCACCGGCGCGCCACCCGTGCTCACCGGAGCGACGCTACGGATGCAGGCGGCACCTGTCAGCGGGGACCGCGACCCGTGCTCGGGTACCGTCGGCGCCGTGAGCAACCTGGATCGGACCTCTCCCGACGCGTCGGTCGGCCCGGACGACCTCGACCACACCGGCCGCGTGGTCGTCATCACCGGTGGCACCAAGGGCATCGGGCGCGTGCTCGTCGAGCGCTTCCTGGGCTGGGGCGCCGAGGTCGTCACCTGCGGACGCACCGAGCCCGACGAGCTGCCCGCCGTCGACGGACGGATCGCCTCGTTCGTCACCGCCGATGTCCGCGACCCCGACCAGGCCGCTGCCGTGGTGGATGCCGCCGTCCAACGGCACGGTCGCATCGACGTGGCGATCAACAACGCCGGCGGCGCACCCGAGGCCCCGGCCGCCACGGCGTCCCCGCGGTTCAGCGAGTCGATCATCCGGCTGAACCTGCTGGCCCCGCTGCACATCGCCCAGCGGGCCAACCACCACATGCAGGCCGGTGACGGCGGCGTCATCGTGAACATCGCGTCGGTCTCGGCCACGCGACCGTCGCCGGGAACCGCGGCGTACGGCGCAGCCAAGGCCGGCGTCGTCAGCCTGACGTCGTCGCTCGCCGTGGAGTGGGCGCCCAAGGTCCGCGTCGTCGGCGTCATCGCCGGGATGATCGCGACCGAGCAGGCCGAGCTCCACTACGGCGACGCCGAGGCCCAGGCACGCGTCGCCGCCACCGTGCCCGCAGGCCGCCTGGGCCTGCCCGAGGACCTCGCCCAGGCCTGTCGTTGGTTGAGCTCACCCCTGGCGTCGTACGTCAGCGGGTCCTCGGTGTGGGTCCACGGCGGCGGTGAGCGCCCGGCGTTCCTGGCCGCCACCCGCGGCGACTGACATCCGCATCCGCGGCGTCTCGACCGCACGTTCCTACGCTGTGGGGATCGTCGACCGCACCGTTCGCCGCTCCGTCACCCGGCACCGCCGCCCGCGGCGCCTCGCCGCGCCCGTTGTGGTCGCGTCCGTCCTGGGCGTGGCCACGCTGCTCGCCGCCTGCTCGGATCTGGCGAGCTCGGCGGACGCGACCGTCCGCATCGAGGCCGAGGACCGCAACCAGGCGCTGCGCCTGCGCCAGGAGCTGATGTCGCAGGCCTCCACCTGGGGCGGTGTCCGCGTCGGCGAGCGCACCGCGGAGAAGGAAGGCGACATCTCGCTGACGTTCTCCCTCCCGGGCAAGAACCTCGACGCTGCGCTCGGCAACATCCAGACCCTCGACGCACAGGTCGACTCCACCTCGATCGACGTGGACCGCCAGGACGTCGACCGCACCGCGACCACGACGGCCGGGACCCAGTCGTCGGACGGCGACGGCCAGATCGAGCTGCGGGTCGAGATCGCCGCGGATGAGCCCGCGGCCGGTGCCGGCGCACTGCTGCGGTTTGTGATGGCGATCTTCAGCGTGGTCGGCATGGCCGCGACCGCCGTCTGGATCCTCCACGCGTGGCGACGACGATTCGGTCGCACCGAGACGGTCCGGCCCCCTCGCAACATCGTCGACCTGAGCGATCCCCCCACAGAGGAGACGCCGAGGGTGCCTCGCGCCCCCTGGAACTGAGGCGACCGCCGACGGTGCAGGCGTCAGGCCCGGAGCTCCAGGGCCGCAGCCAGCTCGGACCACTCAGCCATCGGCAGGTAGGTCATGTCGGGGTGCAGGACCTGGATGCACACGTGGTCCGCTCCGGCGTCGAGGTGCGCCTGGACCCTGGCGAGCGCGTCATCGATCGAGCCCCACGCGACGATCGCGTCGACCAAGCGGTCGCTCCCGCCGTCGGCGACGTCGTCCGGGCCGTAACCGAGACGGGCGAGGTTGTTGGTGTAGTTCGGCGCCTGGAGGTAGACGGCCATGTGCTGGCGGGCCGTCGCCCGTGCCGTGCCGGGGTCGTCGTCGAGCACGACCATCTGCTCGACCGCCAGCAGCGCGTCGGGGCCCATCGTCGCCCGGGCGATCTCGGTGTGCTCAGGCGGGACGAAGTAGGGATGAGCGCCCGCGGTCCGCTCGGCGGCGAGCGCCAGCATCCTCGGCCCCAGTGCGGCGAGCACCATCTGGGGTGCCGGCTCGCCCATGGGAGCGAAGAAGCGGGCCTTGTCCATGGCATCGAGGTACTCGACCATGCCGGTGTACGGCTTGGAGTAGTCGTGCTTGCGGACCCACGCCACCAGGTGCTCGTGGCTCACGCCGAGGCCGAGCAGGAACCGACCGGGGAACGCCTCGTTGAGCGTCTGCATGGCGGCGTTGCACGCGAGCGGGTCGCGTCCGTAGCGGTTGACGATGCCCGTGGCCACCTTGATGCGACTCGAGGACTGCAGCAGCAGGGCCGCGTGCACGAACGGCTCGCGGAACACCGTCTCGGGGATCCAGACGGCCCCGAAGCCGAGCCCTTCCAGCTGGGCCACCGCCTCTCCCGCTGCGGCCGACGGTTGGGCGTCGAGGGTGGCGGTCCAGATTCCGTAGCGGCCGAGGTCGACATCGGGGTGCTGCACGCTTCGCACGGTAGCCCGCACCGACATCGAGAGGCCCGGACAAGAACGGCCGGAAAACGCGGCTTCGGGCGGGGGTCCGGCCTGCGCCGAACCCCCGCCCGAAGGGGGACAGTCCCTCCCTGCCCGGCTGATGATCCCGGCTCGGCCGGTCAGCCGGACATTCTCCGTACCGTCCCGTCGTGGTGATGGGGCAACCTCCACGACTCCGTTGGAATATTTCTACTCGATCCCTCGGGTTCACGCAAGTCAAAATCAACACGACGTGTCATCGAACTCGGGTGAGGTCAGAACACCACCACACCACGGCCGGGTCGCCGCCGTGGTTCCGTGACCTCCGGTCAGCCACCGTAGCGTTGACTCGGCCCGATCCATAGTGATCACTACGGAACCGGTCCCGGGGTTCGCTACACTCACCGCGATGGCACCGAACACGCGCGACGACCTGGTTCGCGCCGGCCTCGAGCTCAACGACGAGCTCCCGCTGGACCGCCTCTACTCGGGCGTCACCACCGCGGCGGTAGCGGCCCGAGCCGGGGTCACGACCGGTTCGTTCTTCCACCACTTCCACAACGCCGCCGAGTTCGCGACGGCACTGGTCGGGTCGTTCGACGAGTCCTTCCGCCCGAACACGGAAACGGTCGCCCGGCTCGGGACGGAGCTGGGTTCACGCAGCGACGTCACCCAGGTGCTGGGCGCCGTGCTGCAGGAGTCCTGGTCGCGAATCAGCCACGACGCCGACCGCCAGGCGGCACGACGGGGGCAGATGCACCTGTTCGCACACCACCTCACCCGGATGCCCGACGAGCCCGAGGGTCCTGTCGGCAGGGACAGCACGGTCGACACGGACAGCACGGACAGCACGGTCGGCGACGTGTTGCGGGACCTCCTTCGAAGCCAGATCGTCGAGACCGGCCGCAGCTGGCGTGGCCTGCTCGAGATCACCGGGATGCGGCTGGCCGACCCGTTCGACGTCGACCGACTGGCGGTCGCGGTCCACGCGCTGCTCCTCGGCCTGGAGATCATCCACGAGATCGACCCCGATGCGGTCGACGACCGGTTGTTCGCTGAGACCACCGCCACGCTCGCGTCGACGGTGTCCAAGCTCGACCTCCGACCCCGACGCGTGGTCGTCGCCACCGAGCTGGGTCAGGAGCCCGACGGGTCGCCGCAGGCCCGTTCCGGTGCTCGACGACGCCGGGAGTCGCGCCAGCGCGTCGTGGCCTCGGCCGCCGGGATGTTCGGCGACGGATGGGACTCGGTGACCGCCACCGAGGTCGCTGATGCCGCCGGCGTGTCGACGCAGACCGTGCTCAACCTCTTCGGCAACGTGCGCCGCGTGTGCGCCGCCACGTTCAGCCAGCACGCGGCCGAGCTGGAGGACGTGCTCGAGTCGAGTCCAGAGCACCGACCGCTCGATGCTCTCCACGACGCCCTGGTCGCGATCGCCCGGGCCGCGGCGGAGGCACCGCACGCAGCCAGGGCGCTGCTCGCGGAGCGGGTCGGTGTCCACGCGGAGCGAGGGTTCGACCTCGACGACGACGACATCCGGGTCATCGTCCCGGTCGGGATACGCCTGGCCGTGCCGCTCTCGCGCGCCACCGGGTGGGACACCTCCGACGATCGGCTGCTCGATCTCAACGCGACGCTGATCGACTTCGTGCTCGCCAACGCGGCGCCACGACCCGGCCGGAGCGAGCGGACCGCAGAGCTGGCCATGCGGTTGCTCCCACCCGAGGCGCTACCCTGACGACCCGTCAGAACCCAACACGCCCCGCTCGACGCGGGGGGACGGAGGCTCAGGTGAGCACCAGGCGCGTGCCCGCGATCGACGGCTGGTTCACGATGCCCGACGACGGCACGCCCCCGGCGTTGATCGGGACGCTGGACACCACGACCGGCACCTACTTCTTCCCGCCCGAGCGCGTCATGTCCCGGGCTCCGGGTGCCGCCGACGCACAACTGATCGACGTCGAGCTGTCACGCACCGGGAAGCTGTGGTCCTACACCGATGCCGGGTACCGGCCGCCGGAGCCGTACGTCCCGGTCACCGACCCGCACGTCCCGTTCGCGATCGCCGCGGTGGAGCTGACGGAAGAGAAGATGGTCGTCATGGGTCAGGTCATCGCAGGCGTCGCCGTCGACGACCTCCAGGTGGGCATGGACATGGAGCTCGTGCTCGACACGCTGTACGCCGAGGCAGACCCCGACGGGGAAGACGGCGACGTGGTCGAGCACGTCGTGTGGAAGTGGAGGCCGGCGACGTCGCCGGCCGCGACGACGGGAGAGCGGTGATGAGCGTCGAGCAGGTCGCCGTCCTGGGCGTGGGCATGCATCCGTGGGGGAAGTGGGGGCGCAACTTCGTGGAGTACGGCGTGGCCGCAGCCCGCGCCGCGCTCGACGACGCCGGGGTGGCCTCGAGCGACATCCAGTTCATCGCCGGCGCCGACACGATGCGCAACGGCTACCCCGGCTACGTGGCCGGCGCGACGTTCGCCAAGGCGCTCGGCTGGTCGGGGATCCCTGTGACCAGCGCCTACGGCGCGTGCGCGTCCGGGACGATGGCGTTGGAAGCGGCGCGCCAGCGGATCCTCGCCGGGTTGTGCGACGTGGCGCTCGTGGTCGGGGCGGACACGACGCCGAAGGGGTTCCTGAAGCCGAACAAGGGAGAACGGGGCGACGATCCGGACTGGTTGCGGTTCCACCTGATGGGCGCCACCAACCCGACCTACTTCGCCCTGTACGCACGCCGACGAATGGACCTCTTCGGTGCCACCACCGACGACTTCGCCCAGGTGAAGATCAAGAACGCCCGCAACGGCTTGAGCAACCCGTACGCGCGCTACCGCAAGGAGGTGACCGCCGCGGACGTCGAGAAGTCCCCCACGGTCGCCAGCCCGCTGCGACTCCTCGACATCTGCGCCACCTCCGACGGCGGCGCAGCTGTCGTGCTCAGCTCCATGGACTTCGCCCGCCGTCACCTGTCGGGTTCGGAGCCGACGGTGCGGGTCGCAGCGATCAGCACGGTGACGCCGACGTTCCCGAACACGGTCATCGAGATGCCCGACTTCGCCACCGACTCCGCAGCCGGCATCCCGGTGCCGACCAACACGTTCAAGCAGGCGATCGGCGCCGCGGCCTACGAGCAGGCCGGGCTCGGGCCCGACGACGTCGACGTGGCCGAGGTGTACGACCTGTCGACTGCGCTCGAGCTCGACTGGTACGAGGACCTCGGCTTCTGCGGGCCGGGCGAGGCCGAGAAGCTGCTCCGCGACGGAGTCACCCAGCTCGACGGAGCGCTGCCCGTGAACCCGTCGGGTGGCCTGGCCTGCTTCGGTGAGGCCGTACCTGCGCAAGCCATCGCCCAGGTGTGCGAGATCACCTGGCAGCTCCGGGGTCAGGCCGAGGGCCGCCAGGTGGCGGATCCGACGGTGGGCATCACTGCCAACCAGGGCCTGTTCGGACACGGATCGAGCGTCATCCTCACCCGATAGCCCTCAGTTCCCTCCGCTCGCTGCCGATGAGGATCGTGGGAACACCACACGGCACGCGACATCCGGGGCCCCCAGGGCTCCGGTGTCGCGGACCCGCATCAACGCCTGGCGCCGGGTCCGCCACCACCGCCGAGCAGGAGCAGCATCGGCACACCGACGGCGCAGGCGGCGAGCATCGCGAGGCCGACCGACACGCCGAAGATCCCCGCCACCGCGCCGACCAGACCGGGACCGATCACCGCACCCAGGTAGCCGACCGTCGTCACCGCGCCGACCAGGACCCCAGGTCGCTCACGTCCCCGGCCCACCTCCGACATCAGCAGCGGCCAGCAGACCGAGATCCCGCCGGCAGCCACGACGAGTCCGCCGGCAGCGAGCACCGGCTGGCGCACGCCGGCGAGCACGACCAGCCCGAGCGCCGCCAGTCCGGCACCTCCGACGACCGCCCTCCGAGCCGCGGCACCGGTCTCGATCCGCGACACCGACAGGCGCGCCGCGATCGCGACCACGTAGCCGAGGAACGCCCCGCCGACGCCGACGAGCAGTCCGACCTCGAGCTGGCCGCGGAGCTGCAGGACCCCCCACGTGTTCACGCCGCCCTCGACCACCGCACCCAGAGCGAAGGCCAGCGCCAGCGGGATCAGACGCTGCGAGCGCAGCTCCCTCAGCCCTTCGGAGAGGCGCACCTTCCGGCCGGCGTGACCGGCAGGCAGGGCGATGCCGCTGGTCACCACGACCCCCGCTGCGACCACGACCGCCGTCACCACCCAGGCCAACCGCCAGCCCACGGCGCCCACCACGCCCAACAGGACGCCGACCAGGACCGTGCCCGCCGCCCCGCCCACGTTGTAGACCGCGTGCACCCGGAGGAGCCGCCCGGGCTCCTCGGCGAGGCCAGCCGTCGCCGCGACGTTGGCCACCACGTCGACCGCTCCACCGACCGACAGCACGGCCACCACTCCGGCGGCCACCCCCCACGGCGCCGGCAGGACTGAACCGACACCCAGGGCAGCGGCCCATCCGCACAGCGTGATGCGCATGGCGGCGGTCGTCCCGAGCCGCTCTGCCGACGCGCCACCGATCGTGTTGAACGCGGCGGCCACCACGAGCGAGATCGACAGGACCAGTCCCAGGCGCCCGGGCCCACCGCCGAGCGCGCGCTCCACCTCGGGGGTGGCCACCGTCCACGCACCCATGAACAGCCCGAGGGCCGCGAAGGCACCACCGATCGGCACGAGCATCCTCGTCGGCGTGCCCGATGCACGCTGCTCGCTCGACACGGACTCGAG
>JAPXRJ010000009.1:0-33106 GCA_033813615.1 Microthrixaceae bacterium
GCGGCCGAGCGCCGCAAGCTGCGCACCCGGATCAAGGCCGGTCGTGACGCGACCGAGCTGTTCATCAACTCGAACCTGCGTCTCGTCGTGTCGGTCGCCAAGCGATACCAGGCGTCCGGCGTGCCGCTGCTCGACCTGGTGCAAGAGGGCAACCTGGGTCTGATCCGGGCGGTCGAGAAGTTCGACGCGGAGAAGGGCTTCCGGTTCTCCACCTATGCCGTCTGGTGGATCCGTCAGTTCATCTCGCGAGGCATCGCCGCGACGCGCTCCACGGTGAAGCTGCCGTCGCGGGCCAACGACGAGCTGCTGCGCATCCGCGAGATGACCACGATGCTGGAGCAGGCCAACGGGCGAGCGCCTCGCCCCGAGGAGCTGGCCGAGGCCGCCGGACTCACCGAGGAGCGTGTGATCGAGCTGCTCCGGGTCGGAGCGGATCCGATCTCTCTGTCCGGCCCGATCGGTGAGGACGGAGCGGAGCTCGGTGACTTCGTCGAGGACCCCACCGCCCGCGTCGCGGTCGAGGGCATGGCGTCGCGCCTGCTGCCCGACGAGCTCGATCGCATCCTGAGCGTGCTCGACGAGCGTGAGAGGGAGATCGTCCGGCTGCGCTTCGGCTTCGACGGTGACGAGCCGCAGTCGGTCGCGCAGGTCGCCGTCGCCGTCGGGCTGTCCCGGGAGCGCATCCGACAACTCGAGCACCGGGCGCTGGCCAAGCTCATGCACCCGTCGTGGCAGGCCATGCGAGCGCTGCTGGCCGACGCCTGACGGGCGGTCCGAACGACGTCCGTCCGCCGGTGCCGCGCGGCTGGCGGGCGTCGCTCAGCTAGAACACACCCCATGACGAAGTGGGCGGTGTGCGCCGCGGTCACGCAGGACATGCTCAACGACCTCGTGCTGTTCGCGGTGGGGGAGGGTGTGGCGCTCGATCCGGTCGAGACCGACGTGGCCATGCCGGCGATGGGCGACGTGCGCCTCAAGGTGGCGCTCACGATCACCGGCGGTACCTTCGACCTGCGCGCCGATGACGGCGACCGGGTGCGCGTGGTGGTCGCGGCGTCTGGCGTGGTCGAGGCGAGTGCCGTCGGGTTCGACGGCGAGTCGGCCCCGGCCTCTCCGATGATGCCGTCGGGTCCGGTGCCGATCCCGGTGCGGGTCGAGGCGCTCGTCGATCCGGTGGTCGAGCTGCGCGACGACCTGACGATCAGCGTCGGCCTGGCGGTCGAGGGCGGTGAGCTGTTGGGGGTCACCGTCGACGCCGACGCCCCCGCTCCGGACGGCGTCGACCCGGTGACCTGGGTGCCGATGACCCAGATGGTGAACCTGCTGTTCGCCTCGATGGGCAACCAGCTCTGGGATGCGTTGGGCGCCCACGTCGGCGTGGTCGGCACCGAGGTGGGAGCGGACGTGGGCGGCGTCCTGTCCGCCCTCGGCGTGGCGGTCGGCCGCGCCGATGTCAGCGTCGGATCCGGCCTGCTGACCCTCGGCCTCCCAGCGTCGGACGGGGTGGTCGGTCGTGCGGTGCCGATGCCGATCTCCGGTGCGCGCGTCGGCGTCTCCCTGGCCGAATCGGGGGTGCACGAGCTGGCCGCGCTGCTGATCCCGCTGGCCATGGGCGACCGGCCGATGCCGTTCGACATCAAGGTGGACCTCGGTGATCAGCGTGTGCGGGGCACTGTCCGCCAGACCCGATTGCTCGACAGCCTTCCCGACCTGCGCTTCGCGCTGCGCACCGACCTGCGGCCGACGCTCGCCGACGGTCGCCTGCACGTCTCGCTCCAGGCCGCGTGGGTGGAGCTGCCGTCGCTGTTCGGCGGGTTCGGCCTGACCGACGCGATCAACAACGTGAGCCGCGCCGTCGGATCGCTCGCATCGCTCGCTCCGCTGCGCCTCGGGTTCCCGTCGGTGATCCAGGTGCCGATCGGCACCACCCAGCCCGACGGCACACCCGACACGATCGGCATCGAGGTCGATGACCTCCGGGTGACCGGCGACGGCGTCGGCGTGGTCGTCGGTCTGGCCTGAGGCTTCGTCGTGGCTCACTCGCGACTTCGCCCCGGACTGGCCCGCGACGGCATCGTCAACCTCCGCGACCTGGGCGGCACTCCGGCCGCGGGTGGTCTGGTCGTTCGTGCGGGTGCCTTGGTGCGGGCCGACGCACTCCAGCGGTGCTCACCCGACAACGTCCGGGCGCTGCACGCCCACGGGGTGCGCCGCGTGCTCGATCTGCGCGACGACCGCGAGCGTGCAGAGACGGGTGCCTTCACCGTCGTCGACGACCTGCCGATCGACGTCCACCACGTCCCCGTCGTCGATCCGACCTATGCGTGGGACGTCGGCGGGATCGAGCTCGACCGCGTCCTGGCCCATCGCTACCAGGACATCCTCGAGCAGTTCGGCGACCGGTTCCGCGCCGCGGTCGAGTTGGTGGCCGCCGCCGACGGCGGGGTCGCCTATCACTGCGCAGTGGGCAAGGACCGCACCGGGCTGCTGACCGTGCTGCTGCTCGGAGCGCTCGGCACGCCGAGGGACGCGATCGTGGCCGACTACGTGCGCTCGGCTCGGGTCAACGTGCTGCAGGTCGCCCGCCTGCGGGTGATCGGCTTCCCCGACATCGCCACCGACGACGACCTGGCGATCGGGGTGTGGTCGGCGCGAGCCGAGACGATCGAGGCCACCCTCGACCTGCTCGACCGAGAGCACGGGGGCGTGACCGGCTACCTGCGGGAAGCGGGCATCTCCGACTCGACCGTGGCAACGTTGCAGCAGCGACTGCTCGTCACCCCGACCGACGTCGCGACGGTCGACCGTCCCGGGTCGCCTTGACGGAGGGAACCACATGCTCGACACCGGCGACATCGCCCCGGACTTCACGCTGCCGGACCAGACGGGGACGCCGCGCGCGCTGTCGGCGCTGCTCGCGGACGGCCCGGTCGTCCTGTTCTTCTACCCGAAGGCCATGACCACCGGCTGCACCAAGGAGTCGTGCCACTTCCGCGACCTGGCCGGCGAGTTCGCTGCGGTCGGCGCGCAGCGCGTCGGGATCTCCGCCGACAAGGTCGAGAAGCAGGCGCAGTTCGACGACAAGCACTCGCTCGGCTATCCGCTGCTGTCGGACTCGACCAAGGAGGTGGCGGCGCTGTTCGGTGTGAAGCGGCCGCTCGTCTCGATGCCCAAGCGGGCCACGTTCGTGATCGACACCGATCGCCGGATCCTCGCCGCGATCTCGTCGGAGCTGAACATGGACGTCCACGCCGACGAGGCGCTCGACGTGCTCCGCGCCCGCACGGCCTGATCGTGGCCTCCGCTGCAGGCTCGGCTCGGCGCTCCGGCCGGTCCGCCGGGCCGGTGTTGCGGCCCGAGTGGTGGAAGGACCCGGAGCTCACCTCGTGGAACCGGCTGCCCATCCGGCCACTGCTGGTGCCCTTCGGTGATCTCGACGCCGCCCGCAGCGGCGAGCCGAGCGAGAGCCCGTGGTGGCGCTCCCTCGACGGCCGCTGGGATTTCACGGGCTTCGCCCGGCCCGAGGACGTCACGGCCGAGGCGTTGCACGGCCCGGTCGCCGGACTGCCTGGCGCCCCCAGCTCCCAGGAGGTCCCCGGCGCGTGGACGCTGCAGGGGTTCTCCTCTCCGCACTACACGAACGTGGTCATGCCCTTCGCGGATGACCCGCCTGCGGTGCCCGTGATCAATCCGACCGGCGTCTACGTGAAGGAGGTGACGATCCCGCGGGCTTGGGCGCGTCGGCGCACGGTGCTGCGCGTCGGTGCAGCCGAATCGGTCGTCGTCGCCTTCGTCGACGGCGTCGCCGTTGGCCTTGGGACCGACAGCCGGTTGCCGAGCGAGTTCGACCTGACGCCGCACGTCCGGCCCGGTCGGCGGGCGACGATCGCTCTCGTCGTCATCCGGTGGTCGGCCCAGACCTGGGTCGAGGACCAGGACCAGTGGTGGCACGGCGGTCTGCAACGCAGCGTTGCGCTCTGCTCGACCGCACCGGACCACCTGGCGCGTGTGGAGCTGGTGCCCGGCCTGCGCTCCACCCTCGCCAGCCCGCTCCCCGCTTCTGGCCGACCAGGTGGTCGAGATTCGACCGCTGCGTCTGCAAGAACGGCGGTGGGCACCCTCGACGTGCGCATCGACGTCGACGGCCCGACTCGCAGCGCCACCGACGCAGCGACCGTCGAGGTGTGGGTGGAGACCGAGCGCGGCCGTCGACTGGCCTCCACCGGGTCGCTTCCGGTGCCGATGTGGGACGGTGCCACGGAGGTGGGGCAGCTGGTGTCGGCCATGTTCGTCCGGCCGGGCCGCGTCGACGCCGCGCTCGAGGTTCCAGGGATCGAGCCGTGGTCCGCCGAGTCGCCCCGGCGCTACCGAGCGGTGGTCGAGCTCCGGGACGCGGCCGGCGAGGTGATCGAAGCGGTCGCCCAGATGACCGGCTTCCGCTCCGTCGAGGTCCGCGACCGCGCTCTGCTGGTGAACGGCGAACCGGTGATGCTGCACGGCGTCAACCACCACGAGCACGACCCCGAGCGCGGGCGGGCCGTGAGCCGGGACCTGACCCGCGCCGACCTGTGCCTGATGAAGGCGCACAACCTGAACGCGGTCCGGGCGTCGCACTACCCGCACGACGAGCACTTCTACGACCTGTGCGACGAGCTCGGCCTCTACGTCGTCGACGAGGCGAACGTCGAGTCCCACGGTCGTCAGGACTCCCTGTGCCACGACCCCCGCTATCACCGGACGATGGTCGAGCGCGTCGAGCGCATGGCCCGGCGGGACCTCAACCATCCGAGCATCATCGTGTGGTCGCTCGGCAACGAGTCCGGCTACGGGCCGCCCCACGACGAGGCGGCGGCGTTCCTGCGCCGCTTCGATCCCAGCCGACCGATCCAGTACGAGGGCCCGTTCATGCACGACCTGCGGGCCGACGCCCCGGTGAGCGACGTGGTGTGCCCGATGTACCCGGCGATCGACGACGTCGTAGATCGGGCCCGATGGTCCGGCGACCACCGGCGGCCGGTGATCCTGTGCGAGTACTCCCATGCCATGGGTGCCTCCAACGGTTCCCTGTCGGACTATTGGGACGCCTTTCGCTCCACGCCGGGCCTGCAGGGCGGCTTCCTGTGGGAGTGGCTCGACCACGGGATCCCCATCGAGGGTCGCGTCGAGCCGCGCGACGTGGGCGACGAGCGCCGGATCGGTCCCGTCTGGGGCTATGGCGGTGACTTCGCCGACGCGCACGACGACGGATCGCCCCACGACGGCAACTTCGTCTGCGACGGCCTGGTCGACTCGGATCGTCGTGCGCACCCAGCGATGGCCGAGGTGGCACATGTCGGTCGGCCGGTCTTCCTCGAGGTGCTCGACGCGGCCCGCGGCCGGGTGCGGTTCCACAACGTCGCGCACTTCGTCGACACCGCCGGGTTGCGGTGCCGCTGGGAGCTGCTGGTGGACGGCGACGTGGTCGAACGCGGGGAGCTGCATGTGTCGCCGATCGGACCGGGGCGCTCCGCCTCGGTGCGCGTGCCGTTCGCCCGGCGACTGCTGAAGGGCGGCGCCGAGGCCTTCGTCACCGTCCGATGGTCGGAGCGCCGTTCCCGACCCTGGGCCCCGGCCGGTCACGTGGTGGCAACGGAGCAGTTCGAGGTCCCGATCGACGCTGCCACCGCATCGTCGGGATCGTCGCGGCGCCGGCTGGCGGCCGGCACAGCCGTGCGCGCGGAGCCACCGGTCGAGCTGGTCTGGACCCCGACGCTGACCCGGGCGCTCACCGACAACGACGCCATCCAGACCAGCTGGATGCGGCCCTACTCCGAACGGCTGAACCGGTGGGACGAGCTCGGTGTCCTGGATGCCGAGTGGGTTCCGGGCCCGGAGCGGCGTCGGTCGCGGTCGGGGGCCGAGGTCGTGACCTCGAGCGGATCGCTCGTGCCGTCCGGCTCGGCGCCGACGGTCTCCGTGCAGCGACGCGAGCTGGTGGGTTCACCCGACGGCTGGGGCCACCTCGCGGTCACGCTCACCCTTCCGCCGGAGCTGGCCGACGTGCCGCGCGTCGGCATCACCACCGTGCTGCCCGGCACCTTCGAGTCGCTCGAGTGGTACGGAGACGGACCGGGGGAGAGCTACTCCGACCGCTGCAGTTCGGTGACCAAGGGTCGTTGGCGTTCGACGGTCTGGGACCAGTACGTGTCCTACGCCTTTCCACAGGAGCACGGTCATCACACCGGCCTGCGCTGGCTGGCGTTGCGCGAGACTGGGACGCGCTCGGCGCTGCTGGTCGTCGCCGACGGCCGACTCGGGTTCTCGGCGCGGCACCACTCCGACGCCGACCTGTTCGCCGCGACCCACAACGACGAGCTCCCTCACGACGCAGCGCTCACCCACCTGGCGATCGATGCCGGCCAGCGGGGCCTGGGCACGGGGTCGTGCGGTCCCGATGCGCTGGAGCGCTACCGGCTGAGGGCCGGACGGCACCGCATCGGGGTCTGGCTGCGCTGGTTCGACGCCCGTCGCGAGGATCCCGCCGCGCTCGCCCGCTTGGTGCTCGGCTGAGTCGACCGGGCCGGCACCGCGCGAGGAGACGGGTGCAGCCCCGACGCCCGTTCACCGTCGAACTTGTCGCTCACCGACCACATGCGCGCCGCTCACGGCGTCCACTCCATCCGTCGGTCGTTCGGCCCGAAGCCGCTCCGGGCAACGACGCCGGCGCTCGTGTTCCGTAGGCTCGACCTCGTGACGCTCAGGCTGGACAACGTCGGCATCGTCGTCGAGGACCTCGACACGGCGATCGAGTTCTTCCGCGAGCTCGGCCTCGAACCAGAGGGACGCGGCTTGGTCGAGGGCGAGTGGGCCGGGCGCGTGACCGGGCTCGGCGACCAGAGCGTCGAGATCGCCATGATGCGCACGCCGGACGGCCACGGCCGGCTCGAGCTCTCGCGCTTCCTCGCTCCTGAGGTGGTCGCGGACCACCGGAACGCCCCCGTGAACGCGCTGGGCTACCTCCGGGTGATGTTCGCGGTGGACGACCTCGACGACACGCTCGTTCGGTTGGCTCGCCGCGGAGCGCAGCTGGTGAGCAGCGAGGTGGTGCAGTACGAGACCGCGTACCGGCTCTGCTACATCCGTGGACCGGAAGGCATCCTCATCGGGCTCGCCCAACAGCTCGACTGACTGAGAGAACTTGCCGCTGCGACGTCGAAAGCTTCGCAAGGGGTGTCGAACTGGGTCGGCGTCGTTCGTCTTCAAGGACAACACCGACAACCAGAGGAGCACCCGTGAAGTACATGATGCTGATCTACCAAGGCACGACCCCGACGCCGCTCGATCCCGAAGCCTGGGCTGAGCTCTCAGCGGAGGAGCAGCAGGGGATCTACCAGGCGTACCAGGAGATCAACGCCACTCCTGGGGTGTCGCCGGGCGCAGGTCTGCAGGCGCCCGAGACCGCGACCACCGTGCGGGTGCTCGACGGCCGGACCCTCAGCACGGACGGGCCGTTCGCCGACACCAAGGAGGCCTTGAACGGCTACCTCACGTTCGACGCCGAGGACCTCGACGCGGCGATCGCCCTCGCGGCACGCATCCCGGCCGCTGCGTTGGGCGGGGCCGTCGAGGTGCGACCGATCGCCGAGTGGTAGCGGCCGTGGTGGACCGTCGATCGTGCACCGCCAGCGTCGACCCGGCCGTGGTGCTGTCCCGGACGTTCCGTGAGGAGTGGGGGAGGGTCGTCGCTGCCATGGTGGCCTTCCTGGGCGACCTCGACCGGGCGGAAGACGCGACCCAGGAGGCGTTCGCGATCGCGGCTCGGCGATGGCCGATCGACGGTCCACCGGAGCGCCCGCGCGCCTGGCTGGTCACGACGGCACGCAACCGTGCCATCGACCGGGCCCGACGGGACCGTTCGTTGGCGTCCAAGACCCGCCAGATGGAAGCCGACGAAGTGGTGCGGCGCCAGGGTCGCGACGACGACCCGGTGAGCGATCTGTTCGAGGAGGAGGTGACCGACGTGCGAGACGAGCGGCTGGCGCTGATCTTCCAGTGCTGCCATCCCGCACTGGGCGTCGATGCCCAGGTGGCGCTCACGCTGCGGACCCTCGGCGGTCTCAGCACCGAGGAGATCGCCCGGGCGTTCGTCGTACCCGACGCGACGATGGCGCAGCGACTGGTCCGAGCCAAGCGCAAGATCCGGGCGGCCGGCATCCCGTTCCGGGTGCCGTCCGAGCCCCTGCTGGCCGAGCGCCTCGATGCCGTTCTGGCCGTCGTGTACCTGATCTTCAACGAGGGCTACGGCGGCCGTCGAGAGCTGGCCGCCGAGGCGCTGTGGCTGGGTCGCGCCCTCACCGAGCTGCTGCCTCAGGAACCCGAGCCTGCGGCGCTGCTGGCGCTCATGCTGCTGCACGACTCCCGTCGCGACGCCCGTGAGCGTCAGGGCGAGCTGGTGTTGCTCGCCGATCAGGACCGCACCCTCTGGGACCGCGAGCAGATCGCCAGGGGTCGGGCCGAGCTCGATCGGGTGGTCGCACTCGGTGGCCGCGGCCCGTACGCCCTGCAGGCGGCGATCGCCGCCCAGCAGGCGCGTGACGAACCCGACTGGCGCCACGTGTCCGTGCTGTACCGGGAGCTGGCCGCCGACACCGGTTCGCCGGTGGTGGAGCTGAACCGGGCCGCGGCGGTCCACGAGGTCGACGGACCGGCCGCGGCGCTCGAGCTCATCGATGGTGGATCGCTGCCGGACGTGCTGGCGGGCTACCGGTACCTCCACGCCACCAGGGCGGAGCTGCTGGCCCGCCTCGACCGGGTCGACGAGGCCCGCGCCGCATACCGACAGGCGATCGACCTCACCCCGGAGGGCTCTGAGCATCGTTCCTTCGAGCGTCGGCTCCGGGAGCTGGGCGACCGCTGACGGCGGCGCGGGCTCAGTCGTCGACTCTCATGTGCCGGCGGACTTCGAGGCGGACGACGACTGGTGGTCGGCGCTGGTCGGCGCTGGAATCGATCCCGCCCTGAGTGCGCTGGTGTCGTCGAGCGGCGTGTCGATGTACATCTCGCCCGAGGCGACCGCGACCACGCTGCGACGCCTCGCCGGCATGGCGCCAGGCTCGGTCGTCGTGATGACGTTCATGCTGCCGTTCGACCTGGTCGACCCGGTGGAGCGTCCTGGCCCGGAGGCAGCGGCGCGTCGGAGTGGGCTGTCACAGCCCATCGATACGGTGTCGAACATGAGTTCTGTTGGGGAACCAGCCTGGTCCGAGCAGTGGCTGGCGGACGATGCCGAGGAGCGCGCTCAGCGTTCTGCTCCTGCCGGGGTTCGTGATGTGAAGTTCGACCAGATCCCCGCAGCTGCTGCACTGGTCGACGCCGCTCGGCGGCTCGCCGGCGTCGACCCGGCCACCGTGTCGGAGGACGAACGACTCGGCGTGCTCGATGCGCTGGAGTCCGTCGACCGCCTTCTGACCGGGGCGTCCATGCGCCAACTCGTGGCGGTCGACGACCGCCGGGAGCTCGACGCCCGCTTCGGCATGACCCCCGGCGCCTACAGCGAGCAGCGCTACCACAAGGACCGCCGGACTTGGATGGCCACCATCCGCCGCGGCCGAAGCCTGGCCACCCGCCTCCCCGACATCTTCCAGGCGCTGTGCGACGGCCGGCTCAGCACGGACCGGGCGAACCTCATCGCCGACGCGGTCAACGTCCGCAACGCCGACCTCCTCGCCGCCATGCAGGACGCGCTCCTGCAGCTGTCCGACGCCCTCCCCCGCCACAAGGAGTTCGCTCAGCAGCTCCGGGCGCTCACCGCGGCCGCGGACCAGGACGGTCCCGAGCCAGGACCCGAGGACTCCTCCGCCAAGGTCGGCCGCACGGGCGATCACCTCGTCGTCGTGATGGACATCTACGGACTCGACGCCGTCGCCGTCGAGCAGCTCATCAACACGGAGGTCGACGCGCTGCGCCGGCGTTGGCAGGCCGACGTCGACGCCAACCCAGAGCTCGTCATGCCCGCCGGCGCGACCCTCGTCCAGCAGGCGATCACCGAGCTGATCATCCGCGGCGCAGGTGCCGACACGTCAGCGTCGAAGCCTGTGGTCAACAAGCTGTCACTTGTCGTCGATGCCGATCGCGTCGACGAGCTCGACCCGATCCTCGCCTCGGTCCTCAGCGGCACCGGCACCGGCCGCTTCACCGACGGCTACCACGCTCCGACGCTTCGGTTCGTCGGTCCGTTCGGCGGCGACGACCCAGCCAGCACCGACCACGCCTGCGGCGGATGCGGTGAGCACCACCAACTCCCCGACGGGTTCGCTGGCCGATGCATCTCCGTCACCACCCCCGACGGCGATCGCATCCACCTCGACGCGTCACGGTGGCAGCTCCTCCTCTGTGACGCCGACATCTCCGAGATCCTCCTCGACCGCCTCGGCGAGCCCCTCACCATCCGCGACCGAGCCCGCTTCGCGGACGCCAAGATGCGGACCGCTCTCGTCGCTCGCGACGGCGGCTGCGTGTTCCCCGGATGCGACGCCCCCGCCAGCTGGTGCGACGCCCACCACGTCATCGAGTACTCCAGGGCGGGCCGCACCGTCATCATCAACCTGGCGTTGCTGTGTCGCCGCCACCACGGCATCGTCCACCGGGCGGGTTGGGGGATGGAGCGCAGCAGCGACCCCGGCGCCGATGGCGGGTTCTTCACGATCACCACCGCCAGCGGCCTGCAGATGCAGACCCAACACCGCAGCAGACCGGGCCCCGACGGCAGTCCAGCCGGCCACCGACCACCCGACCCCGCGTAGCAGCGCGGGGACCGGCACCGGACGATGACCAGACGGCCAGAGCGCCGCCCAGCAACGGCACTTCCCTTCGACCAGGCGCGCTCCGGCGCGGGTACTCGCGCGTGCGGCGGAGCTCAGCCGAGCATCTCGGCTCGCTCGGCGAGCTCGTCGCGGAACGCCGGGTGGGCGATGCGGACGAGCTCCCGTGCACGTTCGCGCACCGTCTTGCCCGCGAGCTCGGCAGCGCCGTGCTCGGTGATCACCACGTCGACCTGGTGTCGTGGGGTCGTGACGACCATGTCGGGGGCAAGCTCGATCCGGATGCGGGAGACCATCTCGCCATCGACGTTCGAGGTCGACTGCAGGCACAAGAGCGACCGGTCGTCGATCTGCAGGCCGGTACCGGCCAGGAAGTCCTCGTGTCCACCGGTGCCGGAGAACTGCCGTCCCCGCACGGTGTCAGCCGCGACCTGGCCGTACAGGTCGATCGCCACCGCCCCGTTGATCGACACGAAGTCGCGGTTCTCGGCGATGATCCGGGCGTCGTTGACGACGTCGACGGGCAGGAAGCGCACGAGCGGGTTCTCGTCGAGCCACTCGTAGAGCTCCGGTGTTCCCGCAGCGAACGTCGTGATCGAGTACCCGTCGAGCTCACCCTTGTTCGTGTTCGTCACCTTGCCCGCTTGGTGGAGGTGCATGAGCCCGGTCGTGAACATCTCGGAGTGGATGCCGTAGCCGCCGCCGGACCCAGCGGCGAGGGACCGTGCGATCAGCGACGGCACTGCACCGATGCCTGTCTGCAGCGTGGCCTCGTCCGGGATGAAGCCGACGGCGATCTGAGCGATGGCGAGGTCGACCTCCCCGCCCGGCACATCGGCCAGGTCGATCGGTGCTCGGTCCGACTCCACGAGCACGTCGATCTCGTCGAGGTGCAGCCGGTGGGTGTGCTCGCCCAGACCGAGGGTCCTCGGGTAGTGCGGAGAGCACTCGACGACGAGGATCCGATCGGGGTCCGCTCCGGTCGCATGCAGGGCGTCCACGGTCGATCCCGCGTGCAACGACAGGCTCAGGTAGCCGTCGGCGTCGGGCATGGCTGCGGCCGTCGCCATGACGCGCGGGTTGAGGCGTTCGACGATGGGGGCGAAGCGGCGGAAGTCGGCCGGCACGTACTCGATCGCCGCTCCGGAGTCGCGCAGGAAGCGCTCGGCCGGACCGAAGAAGCCGGATCGATAGTGCACACCCGGTCGGGTGAAGATCTCGTAGAGGTCGGTGAGCAGCGCTCCGAACATCTCGAGACCGTCCCAGTCGTCGCGCTCGCCGAGCGCGTGCAGGAACGCGATGGGGTGCGCTGGGCCCAGCCCGATGGCGAGCGTGTCGTCGGGTCGGATCAGCGCAGCGGCTTCGCCCGGTGACTCTGCGCGGTGCGTCGCCATGGTGGGCTTCCTCTCGGTGGTTCGGAGCCGGTGCGTCAGTCGGCGGCCAGGGCGGCGGCAGTGCTGCCGACCCAGCCGAGCATCGCGTCCTCGAGCTCGGCGACGCGCTGGGGGAGCGCTTCGAAGGTGACGGGCTCGGAGAGGTGCAGGCCCTGAGCCATGTCGCAACCCATCTCCCGGAGCAGGCGCAGCGAGTCCGCGTCGGCCACACCGTCGGCGGTGACGGAGATGTCCATGGAGTGCGCCATCGTGATCGCCCACTTGACCGCCTCGGCATCGGCGGGGACCGCCGCGATCGCCGTCGTGTAGCCGCGGTCGATCTTGAGTCCGGTCACCGACAGAGCCTGAAGGACGTCGATCGACATGAGCCCGGTGCCGAAGTCGTCGATGACCACGCCCAGCCCGATGTCCCGAAGACGCCCGACCACGTGGCCGGCGTGCTCGGGATCCTGGGTCAGCTCGATCTCCGCCAGCTCGACCTCTACGGCGGAGGGCACGAGCTCGCCGGAGGTGACCAGCAGCTCGAGGAAGTTCAGGAGGCTGTCGTCGCGCAGGTTGTGCATCGAGAGGTTGGTGCTGACCGACATCACCTCCCGGTCTCGGCCGAGGCGCTCGGCCGCCCGGGCCGACTCGCCCATGATCCAGCGGGTCAGCGGCTCGATCAGCCCTGAGCGCTCCGCCATCTCGAGCAGCTCCATCGAGGGTTGGGCCCCGGTGCCGACCCTCTGCCAGCGAAGCAGTGACTCGACCTTGGTGACCCGACCCGTCCGAAGGTCGACGACCGGCTGGTATCGGAGCTCGAGCTCCTGGTTGGCCAGGCCACGTCGCAGCTCGGTGAGCAGGCCGACCCGGCGCATGGTGTTGCGCTCGTCCTCGGGGTCGAACACCGCCACCGGATCCGCGGTGGAGCAGGCGTGTCGGAGCGCGCGGTCAGCGGAACGCAGCAACGTGGCCGGGTCGACCCCGTGCTCGGGCGCGACTGCGGCGCCGATCGTGGCGCTGACGTGGCGGAGGTCGCCGTCGACGTCGAGCGGGCGCTCCAGCACGTCCTGGACGAGTCGGACCGTGCCGAGGGCCCCGTCCCTGGTGGGCTGGGCGACCGACACCACGACGAACTCGTCACCACCCATCCGGGCGACGATCTCCACCCCGGGCACCTCTTCGCTCAGGCGTCGTCCGACCTCCACGAGCACGCGGTCGCCCACATGGCGACCGTCCTGGTGGTTGGTGAGGTCGATGCCGTCGAGCTCCACCATGACCACAGCCAGGTGCTGGCCCTCGTCGAGCCCGGTGGCGAGCATCGACAGGCGATCCTCGAGTGCGGCGCGGTTCGCCAGGCCGGTGAGGTGATCGTGGTTGGCCTGGAACCGGAGGCGCTCCTCGACCTCGACCGAGATCGTCACGTCGTCGATGGTCACGCCGAGCGATCCGTCGCGGAGTCGATCGATGCGCAGGTCGATGAACGTGCCGGGCACCTCGGCGAAGCTCAGGCGCTCGGCCCGGAGCGACTCGCCGGTGTGGGCCACGTCGTAGATCGCCGACTGCAGGAGTCTGGCGCTCGGTCCGTCGAACACCGAGTCGAGCCGGCCGCCGTCGACAGACCCCGGGTCGAGATCGAACAGGCTGCAGGCGCTGTCGTTGGCCGATCGGAACACGACCGATGACGGGTCGTCGGCATCGGCGAGCTCGAACAGCAGGTGACCGTGGTGGGAGGCGTCGGCGATCTCGGCCAACCGCTTGGCCCGGCGGCGTTGGGCATCGCCGGCGCTGGCGTCGACGAGAGATCCGCGGGACGGCTCGTCGATGCCGCTGGGCGCCATCCGGACCAACATCGGACGGTACGTCCCGGCCGCGGTGAGGAATCGGACGATGTGCTCGTCGCTGTCGAGCGTCGGTGTCGGGGCGCTCCCGCTCAGCGGCGACGGTGCGACGCCTCGCAGGTCGATCGCGGCGTCGGTGCTCGTGGGCTCCGCTGCTGCCATGGCGTCGGCCCGATCCGGCGTCGCGTCGTCCAGCGGCACGATCGAACGGAACGTCGACAGGTCGTCGGGGTGCACGAGCCGGCGGAGCGTGCCGGGCTCGCGGAAAGCGGTGGCGTCCCATCCGAGCGTGGTGGCCATCGAGCTCGACACGTAGTGACCGTCGACGCCGGCAGCGACCTGTTGGAACAGGACGACACCAGCATCGGTCAGCGCACGGTCATAGCCGTCGCGGACCGCTGTGGTGGCTTCCTCAATGCGCCGTCGGCGACCGAACATGGGGCGAGATCCTATCGTCCGCCGACCACCCCACGTGCCGCCCCTCTACGATCCCGCCGTGGCCGAACCGACCTTCTGCGACGACACCGGCTGGGCGTGCGAACCGGTGTGGAACGCCACGCACAACGAGACGGTGTCGCGGGTGCTCGGCTGGCTCTCGGAGAAGCCGCTGCAGATCCTCGCGATCGTGGTCGTGGCCTACCTGTGCAACCGGTTGCTCCGCTCGATGATCGAGCGAACCGGGCGTCGCATGGCGGCGAACGCGGATCGCCTGGGCGGCTACATGCCCGAAGGGCTGAAGACCAGCCAGGTCGACGGTCGCAGCGTCGCCCGGGCGGCCACGATGTCCACGATCGCCCGGTCGATCGCCACCGCCGTGGTCACGATCGGCGCCGCCGCGTGGATCCTGGCGGTGCTCGGCGTGAGCCTGGCGGCCATCCTCGCCTCGGCGGGCGTCGTCGGGGTGGCGCTCGGGTTCGGGGCCCAGAACCTGGTGCGCGACGTGCTCGCCGGGTGGTTCAT
The DNA here is from genome assembly GCA_033813615.1 of Microthrixaceae bacterium. GTDB lineage: Bacteria > Actinomycetota > Acidimicrobiia > Acidimicrobiales > Microtrichaceae > Dermatobacter. Next base: position 14,974 of record JAPXRJ010000009.1, read on the forward strand.
CCTGGCCGAGGACCGCTACGGAGTCGGTGACGTCATCGATGCTGGACCGCCGTCGGTCGGCACGGTGGAGCGCGTCACCCTGCGCTCGACGCGCCTTCGTGACATCAACGGCACGGTGTGGCACGTCGCCAACGGCGAGATCCCCCGCGTCGGCAACAAGAGCCAGAGCTGGTCAAGGGCCGTCGTCGACGTCGTGGTCGCCTCCGATGCCGATCTCGAGACGGCTCGGGCGATCCTCCGGGACGTGGGAGCCGAGCTGCGCTCGGACCCTGACTGGTCCGAGGTGGTGACCTCGGAGCCGAACGTGCTCGGCGTCCAGCGCATCGACCCGCTCGGCGTCACGCTCCGGGTGCTCGCGGACACGTCGCCAGGGGAGCAGTTCCCCGTGGAGCGGGAGTTCCGCCTTCGGGTGCTGCGAGCGTTCGAGGCCGCCGGGGTGCCGCTCGCCGCCCCGTACTCCGGGTCTGCTCCCGCGGGCGGACCGACTGGCGTTCCCCCCACGCTCGGCAGCGGTGACCCGGGCGGCGACCCGCCGCCCGGGTAACGCAACTTGCCGGTCATCCACCAGCCGGCTGGCTGCGATCGCTAGGTTCGTCGGTGGATGGAGCTCCGCCCGCACTCGCGCGGGAAGGGTCGACTCGTCGACTTCGCTCATCGACCGATGAGCGAAGACCGTGTGGACCTGCTCGGGAGGAGCTCATGAAGAAGGCAGCACAACCGCTGGCGGTGCTGGCCGTCGGCTTCCTGGTGCTCGCGATCTGGCGCAGCCCGGCCACGGCCGCAGCCGACGTCACCCACGTGTTGGGCAACGTCGGGGGATTCCTCCAGGAGGTGCTCGCGAAGATCGCCGAGTTCCTGGGCAGCTTCGGGAACTCCTGACCGTGGCGGGGCCGGGACCTCGGCGGTGGAACCCCGACGCGATCGTCGAGGACTACCTGCTGAGAGACGAAGTCGTGAAGCTCGACGCGTCCCGGTCGTTCAAGTCCTGGGTGGTCGATCAGACGGTGTGGATCCTGCTCGCCATGACCGCGTTCGTGGTGCTCGCCACGATCGGGTCCGACGCTTCGATCGGCCTCGGTGTCCTGGCGGTCCTCGCTCTCGGCGCCTACCTGCTGTTCGACTGGACCCGGAAGCGATTCACCCGCTACGTGATCACCGACCTTCGCGTGCTGCGCATCACCGGGGTCCTGCACCGGCGGATGGAGTTCATCCCGTGGGGCAAGATCACCGACGTCAGTCGAACCGAGTCGTTCCTGCAGTGGCTCGTGGGCACGGCGACGATCTCGATCGAGTCGGCCAGCGAGCGCTCGGCGTTCCGGGCGATGACCGACGTCTCGGATCCGGCGCACTTCTACAACGTGCTCGTGCGGATGGTCGACCTGAAGCAGGGCCGCGTGGAGCACCACCACCACGTCCGTTGACCACGACATCCTTGTTCTGTTCGGCGTTTCACAACGAAAACCTTGTGAAACGCCGAACAGAACAGGGGTCAGGTGGCGGCGTCAGGCTCGGTCAAGGTGACCTCGACGGTGAAGGCGTCGCCGACGACGAGCTGCAGGTCGAGCACCTTGCCGGCCTCGGCGACGTCGGTCGCCACGGTCCGCAGCAGATCGATCCGCTCGGCGGTGTCGGTGACGACAGCGCGGTCGATCGGCGTGCGCATCGAGACCTTGGCGGCAGACTTCGCGCCCCGGAGCTCCGACAGGACCGTCGCGGCCGCAGCGAGAGCGGCGGGGACGCCGTCGGCGGCGACGGTCCGGAGCGGACCGGCGGTGGGCCACTCCGTGGTGTGGACCGAGCCGTCCATCCACCACGACCACGCTTCTTCGCACGTGTAGACGAGCACCGGTGCGAGCAGTCGGTGCAGCGTCGACAGGGCGTGGGTCAGCGCGGCTCGGCCCGACGCGGTGCCCGGCGACACGGGCGTGTTCGCCTCGCCATACGCCCTGCCCTTGACGAGCTCCAGGTAGTCGTCGCAGAAGCGCCAGAAGAACGACTCGGTCCGTTCGAGCGCTCGGGCGTAGTCGAACGACTCCAGCGCGGTCGTGGTCTCGTCGACGAGCTCGGCGAGCTCGGCCAGCATGGCCCGGTCGAGGGGTTCGGTCACGGCCGTGCCGGCCTCCACCTGACCGAATCCCAGCGCGAACCGCGACGCGTTCAGCACCTTGATGGCCAGCCGTCGACCGACCTTCATCTGCCCTTCGTCGAACGCGGTGTCGGTGCCTGGTCGGGCCGACGCCGCCCAGTAGCGGACGCCGTCGGCTCCGTACTGCTCGAGCAGTCCGAGCGGCGTGACCACGTTGCCCTTGGACTTGGACATCTTCTTGCGATCCGGGTCCAGGATCCAGCCCGACAGCGCCGTGTTGCGCCACGGCAACGAGTCGAACTCCAGGTCCGAGCGCAACAGCGTGGAGAACAGCCACGTCCGGATGATGTCGTGGCCCTGCGGGCGCAGATCCATGGGGAACGTGCGGGCGAACAGGTCCGGGTCGTCGGCCCAGCGACATCCGATCTGCGGGGTGAGCGAGGACGTGGCCCACGTGTCCAGGATGTCGGGGTCGCCGATGAAGCCGCCGGGCACGCCGCGCTGGTCCTCGGTGAAGCCCGGAGCCGGCTCGGCCAGCGGGTCGACGGGCAGCGAGGAGACGTCCGCGGTGATCGGGTGGTCGTGATCCGGGGTGCCTTCGTCGTCGAGGCGGTACCAGAGCGGGAACGGCACGCCGAAGAACCGCTGACGCGACACCAGCCAGTCGCCGGCCAGACCGCCGACCCAGTTGTCGAAGCGGTGCCGCATGTACTCGGGCACCCAGTTCAGCTCGCCACCCCTCGCGATCAGCTCGTCTCGCCGGGCCGCTGATCGACCGCCGTTGCGGATGTACCACTGGCGGCTCGTGACGATCTCGAGGGGCTTGTCGCCGCGCTCGTAGAACTTCACCGGGTGGGTGATGGGACGGATGTCGCCGATCAGCTCGCCGGTCTCGGTGAGCATCTGCACCATCTGCTCGCGGGCGCCGCCGGCGGCCTTGCGTGCGATGCGGCCGTAGCGCTCCCGGGCCTGCTCGGAGCCGAGCCACTCGGGAGCGTCGGCCTGGAACCGGCCGTCTCGTCCGATGACAGCGCGGGTCGGAAGGTCGAGCTCCCGCCACCAGATGACGTCGGTGAGGTCGCCGAAGGTGCAGATCATGGCGACGCCGGTGCCCTTGTCGGGCTCGGCCAACGGGTGGGCCAGGATCGGCACCTCCACCCCGAAGCCGGGCGTGGTGACGGTCCGGCCGAACAGCGGCTGGAACCGTTCGTCGTCGGGGTGCGCCACCAGCGCGACGCAGCTGATGACCAGCTCCGGACGGGTGGTGTCGATGACGACGCCGTCCGTGCCGTCGCTCAGCGGGAACCGGAGCTGGTGGTAGGCGCCGGGTCGCTCGCGGTCCTCCAGCTCTGCCTGGGCGACCGCCGTCTGGTAGGTGACGTCCCAGAGCGACGGCGCCTCCTGGGAGTAGGCGTCGCCGCGGGCGAGGTCGGCCAGGAACGCCCGCTGCGATGTCCGCCGGCTGGCCTTGTCGATCGTGGCGTAGCTGTAGGACCAGTCGACGGACAGACCGAGCGTGCGGAACAGCGCTTCGAACGCCGCTTCGTCGACGACGAGCAGTCGCTCGCACAGCTCGATGAAGTCGGGCCTGCTGACCCGGGTGAAGTCCTGGCGCTTGGTCGGCGGCTGGTCGGCCAACGCGGGCATGCCGGGCGGGACCGACGGATCGCAGAGGACGCCGTAGTAGTTCTCGACGCGCCGCTCGGTGGGCAGTCCGTTGTCGTCCCAGCCCATCGGGTAGAAGACGGCCTTGCCGCGCATGCGGTGGAAGCGGGCGACGACGTCGGTGTGGGTGTAGCTGAAGACGTGGCCGACGTGCAGCGAGCCCGACACCGTCGGCGGCGGCGTGTCGACGGAGAAGACGTCGTCGCGGGTGGCGGTGCGGTCGAACGAGTAGGTGTCGTTCGCCTCCCAGCTCTCGGCCCACTTCGCCTCCAACCCCTCGAGGGTCGGCTTGTCGGGCACGGCCCGCTCCGGCTTGGGCGCAGCGGCGCGGGCGCGGCCCGCTGGACCGCTGTCCGTGGTCGTGGCTGTTGTTGGGCCTGCTTCGGGCGTGGGAACGCTCGACGTGGGGGTGCCTGACATACGTCGGCCCACCGTACCGGCCGCGCGCACTACGGTCCGAAGGCGATCGTGGTCCGGCCGGCTGCGACGTCCGACGACGGGCCGACGTGGCCTGCCGCGTCGACAGGAGTGCCCCGTGCCGACCGATTCGTCCATCTCGACCGACGCGCCGAGGTCGTCCAGCCTCGCCGGCGGTGTCGCGATCGTCACCGGCGCCGGTGGAGGGATCGGTGCTGCGGTGGCTCGATCGCTCGCCCATGCGGGCATGTCGCTCGTGCTCGCCGATCGCAGCCGCTCGCTCCTGAACGCCGCGGCTGACGCGCTGCCGGTGGAGTCGACCGTGATCACCGCCGTCGGCGACGTCGGCGATCCATCGCACCACGCCGCGCTGGTGACCGCGGCGGAGGACCTCGGCGGGTTGACCGTGTCGGTGCAGAACGCGGGAGTCGTGCTGCCGGGGCTGAGCTGGGAGATCCCAATCGAGCTCTGGGAGCTCCAGGTGAGGGTCAACTACTGGGGTGTCGTCCACGGGGTGCGCGCCGCGCTGGGAGCGATGACCCGTCGTGGTGTCGGTCACGTCATCTCTGTGGCGTCGGGCGCAGGGCTCGTGGCGACCCCGGGCCTGGCGCCCTACGTGAGCACCAAGCACGCGGTCGTCGGACTGATGGAGTCGGTCCGCCACGAGCTGGCCCGTGCCGCGCCCGGTGTACGGGCGTCGGTCGTGTGCCCCGCCAACATCGCCACGCCGATCACCGGCAACTCGCTCGCCGCGGCGGGTGTGGCCGACGAGACGTTGTCACCGGTGGCTCGCCAGATCGCCGACGCGGTGCGCCACGGCGTCGACGACGGCGCGCCGCCGGAGACGGTGGCCGATGCCGTCCTCGACGCGCTCCACACCGGCCGGTTCTGGGTGCTGCCCCAGCCCGAGGTCGCGCTCGGAGCCCTCGACCGGGTGCAGCGCATCGTCGACGGTCGCGAGCCGGTCGACCTGCTGGGCTGAACGCCGTCGGCCGTTGTCGCTGGCGGTGCCGCTCCGGCGATACCGCCCCGATCCGGGTATCTCGGGTCAGAAGGGTGGCCGATTCGCCCGGATTCCGACCCGAGAACCGGCTCGTCCGGACGACCGGGCCCGGGATGTGGGCCGCTCAGGTGGTCGACGGGTCGGCGACGACGACGCGGTTGCCACCCTGGAGCAGAGCGGTCTGACCGGCTGCATCCGCGAGTCGCAGCGTGTCGTCGACCGAGGTGCCGCGTGCGCCGTCGACGAGCCCGACCGAGCAGGTGAAGTGGGCGACGCCGGCAACGGTGAGCGCCAGCACGGTCGACTCCCGGACGCGTTCCAGCGCGGCCGATGCCTGCACGGTGCTGCAGTTCGCGAGGACCGCGGCGAGCCGCTCGTCGTCGATCCGGCACACGACGTCGTCGGGTCGAAGCGTGGCGCTCGTCGTGTCGGCGACGAGGCGCATGGCGTCGTCCCATCCCGAGCGGCCGTGGGCGTCGCGGTAGGCTTGGGCGCCGTCGATGCGCAGCACCGCGACGCAGTGCCCGATGTGGGAGCGCACCAGCTCGGCCGTCCGGCTGCGCAACGCGGGTCCGGTGGGCAGACCCGTCACCGGGTCGACGGGTCCGGGCGTCGACGGTCCGCGACGGCGTCGCAGCGAGCCGAGTCGCCGTCCGGTGGTGGCGCACAGGTGCTCGATGAGCGCGATCCTGTCCGCATCCAGGCCTTCGCCCGCCGCCCCGGTCACGCACAGCACCCCCAGGGTGCGGTCGCCGAGGTCGAGGGGGATGCACGAGGCGGCCAGGTCGAACGCGTCGAGGGCGTCGTCGGATGCGGACCGCCGGAGGTGCTCGCAGGCACCGAGCTCGTGGACCGAGTCGACCGAAGTCGGCCGGCGCGATGCCAGCGCCACGCACCCTGGCCGGCCGGCGATCGCTTCGGCGGGCACCAGGTCCGCGCCGACCGTGCGCACCGACCACGCGACGCGGGCCTCGTCGGGGAGCGACAGGAGCAGCGCGACCTCGTGTTCCGGCACCAGCTCCGCAGCCGTCTGGACGAGCAGTCGCAGCACGCCGGCGTCGGTGGCCTCGGCGGCGGCGGCCACATCGAAGCGGTCGCGCACGGCGACGGCACGTCGCAGTGCCGCGCCTGCTGCCTCGGCGTCCTGCTGGGCGATGCGGGCGTCGACCACCTCGGCGGTCATCGGTCGCAGCACCGCGCGGACCGTGAGCGACGTGGCCGCCACGGCGCCCAGGACCACCGCCGCGACGACGATCGCCAAGTCGGCGCCGATGAGCGCGGACAGCGCAGCGAGCGCGGTCGGTGGCCCACCGACCGCCAGAGCCACGAGGGGCCACCGGTAGGGTGGATCGTCATGATCGGCTTGCACGACACCGCCGCAGGGGAGGTCCTCCCCCTCCGTCCCCGGGAGACCGGGAACGTGTCGATGTACGTGTGTGGCCCCACCGTCTACGGGCCGCCCCACCTGGGTCACGGACGGTTCTCCCTGGTCTTCGACGTGCTTCGACGGTATCTGGAGTGGTGCGGAAACGACGTGGTGTACGTGTCGAACATCACCGACATCGACGACAAGATCATCGAGCGGGCGCTGCGTGAGGACCGCCCGTGGCAGGAGATCGCCGAGGAGTACGAGGCGGTCTGGTGGACAGCGATGGACGCGATCGGGGTCAAGCGCCCCGACCACACGCCGCACGCCACCGAGTACGTGACCGAGATGATCGCCTTCGTCGCCGACCTCGAGGACCAGGGCAAGGCCTACGTGACCTCCGACGGCGTGTACCTGTCGGTGTCCGACGTCGACGGCTACGGCCTGCTGGCACACCAGTCGCTCGACGACATGGTCGCAGGCGGCGGCGAGCGATCGATCGTGGGGGAGTCGCAGAAGCGCAGTCCGGCGGACTTCGTGCTCTGGAAGTTCGCCAAGCCGGGCGAGCCGAGCTGGCCGGCGCCGTGGGGTGACGGCCGCCCTGGCTGGCACACGGAGTGCGTGGTGATGAGCCTGGATCTGCTCGGCGAGGACTTCGACATCCACGGCGGCGGCCTGGACCTGGCGTTTCCGCACCACGAGAACGAGCGGGCCCAGGCGGTGGCGACGGGCCGGGAGTTCGCTCGACGGTGGGTGCACAACGGCTTCGTCGAGGTCGGCGGCGAGAAGATGTCGAAGTCGCTCGGCAACTTCACGAACCTGCTCGACCTCATCGAGGAGCACGACCCGAGGGCGTACCGGCTGCTCGTCCTGCAGTCGCACTACCGCTCCCCGGTCGAGGTCACCACCGCGACGGTGACCGAGGCCGAAGCTGCTCTGTCCCGGCTCGACGCTCTGGCCAGGCGGGTGGTGGACGTGCCCGACGCCGAGCCCGACGCCGACGTGCTGGCAGCGTTCAGCGCGGCCATGGACGATGACCTCGGTACGCCGCAGGCGCTTGCGCAGGTGTTCGGTCTGGTCACTCGCGTCAACTCGATGCTGGACGCGGGTGACGAGGTGGGTGTCGCTCCGCTGGTGGCCGCGGTGTTCGATGTGCTGGGAGCCGTCGGCCTGGAGCTGAGGGACCCGTCGGGCGACATCGTGCCCGACGAGGTCGCCGCGCTCGCCCGGGCCCGCGATCGTGCTCGTGCCGAACGCGACTGGGCGACCGCTGACGCGCTGCGCGACGAGCTGGTGGCACTCGGCTGGGTGGTCGAGGACACCGCCGCGGGCACCCAGGTGCGTCGGGCCTGAGGTGGCCTGACGTTCCTGATCTCGCTTCGGCGGACGGAGTGGTCAGATCGTGACCACTCCGTCAGCCGAAGTCGACTCGACGCCGGCGCACGAGCGGACGAGGGGTGGCACCGGCGGTTACCCGTCGGTAACCTACCGACTGGTAACCCGTCGCCGAACCGGCGGCGCGTCCCGAGCACCCATCGAACCAAGGGGACCACACCCATGAGCGGCAACTTCTCCCTCGAGCTGAACGAGGATCAGCTGCAGATCCAGAAGTGGATCCACGACTTCGCCGAGGGCGTCATCCGCCCGGCGGCCGAGGAGTGGGACGAGCGTGAGGAGTTCCCCTGGCCCATCGTCGAGGAGGCCGCCAAGATCGGGCTCTACAGCATCGACTTCATGGCACAGGCGATGATGGGCGATGAGACCGGCTTGACGATGCCGCTCGCGGTCGAAGAGCTGTTCTGGGGTGACGCCGGCATCGGCCTCGCCATCATGGGTTCGGGTCTGGCCGCGGCGGGCATCGCCGGCAACGGCACGCCCGAGCAGGCGCTCGAGTGGATCCCGCAGTGCTACGGCACGCCGGAGAAGGTGCAGCTCGGGGCGTTCTGCGTGTCCGAGCCCGACGCCGGCTCCGACGTCTCGTCGTTGCGCACTCGGGCCGTCTACGACGAAGCCAAGGACGAGTGGGTGCTGAACGGCACCAAGGCGTGGATCACCAACGGCGGCATCGCGGACGTCCACGTGGTGGTGGCGGCCGTCGATCCCGAGCTCAAGGGTCGGGGGCAGGCGAGCTTCATCGTCCCGCCGAACACGCCGGGTCTGTCGATGGGCCAGAAGTACAAGAAGCACGGCATCCGTGCTTCGCACACCTCCGAGGTCGTCCTCGAGGACGTGCGGGTGCCGGGTTCGTGCTTGCTGGGCGGCAAGGACAAGCTCGACGAGAAGCTCGCCCGGGCCCGTGAGGCGCAGAAGAACCCGCAGGTCCGCTCGGGCAAGCAGCCGGCGATGGCCACCTTCGAGGCCACCCGCCCCGCGGTCGCCGCGCAGGCGATCGGCGTCGCCCGGGCCGCCTACGAGTACGCCCTTCAGTACGCACAGGAGCGCCACGCGTTCGGCAAGCCGATCATCATGAACCAGGCGATCGCGTTCATGCTGTCCGACATGGCCACCCAGGTCGACGCGGCACGGCTCATGACGTGGCGCGCCGCGTGGCTGTCGCGCAACGGCGGCGGCTACAAGAACGCCGAGGGCTCGATGTCCAAGCTGATGGCCGGCCGCACCGCTGTGTGGGTCACCGAGCGGGCCATCCAGATCCTGGGCGGCTACGGCTACGTCCGCGAGTACCCCGTCGAGCGCTGGCACCGTGATGCCAAGATCTTCGACATCTTCGAGGGCACCGAGCAGATCCAGCAGCTGGTGATCTCCCGTGCCATCTCGGGCCTGCGCATCGAGTAGTGGAGATCCCCTGCAATTGCAGGGGATCTGAGGTTGCTCCCGATGCCTCGATGATGTCGGCGGCGAGGTCGATGAGCACGTCGCCGGGGAACAGGCTGCGGTCGGACGCGAGCGCAGCAATCTGCGGGGCGATGTCGTCCAGGTCGGTTCCGTTGGCGAGTCCGGACAGATCACGATCGACCCGGAGGTCGCGCGCGGTCGCCCCGTCGTTCGGGGAACGCGCGTGCGGGTTGCCGACGTGCTCGCGCTGTTCGCGGGTGGTGCCGACGAGGCGGAGATCCTCGAGGAAGGTGATCGCATCCTGAGCGTGTGCGAATCCTGAACGACGCGCAGCACCTCTTGGCCTTCGACGTTCCGGCTGTGCATCAGTCGGCGATGCGGTCGAGGTGCTGTCGGATCTGGTCGGCGAGTTCGGGGAGCGTGAGCGGATGCGACACCAAATCGGTCGCTTCCGTGGCAGTTCAGATGCTGCACTGGCCACATGGGCCGCCACGGGGTGCGCAGCAGCTGGGACGACGTGCCCCCGACGATCCGCGACGCGCTCGACGACCTGCTCGGCGCTGAAGTGACCCTGACCGAACCGCTCGCCGGGGGCTTCTCCCCGGGTCCGGCGGTGCGGGCGACCTTGTCCGACGGCGACACCGTGTTCATCAAGGCCGCGGGCACGTCGTTGAACCCCCACTCGCCGGCGATGCACCGCCGAGAAGGCCACGTGCTCGCCGGCTTGCCGTCGTTCGTCCCGTCGCCGTCGCTGCGCGGCGTGGTCGACGACGACGATTGGGTCGCGCTCGCCGTCGAGTGGGTCGACGGCCGCCACCCGGCCCCGTCCGATCCCGACGACCTCGACCGGGTGCTCGGGCTGCTCCACGAGATGGCGGACCTCACCGACGGCATCGAGATCGACGGCGTCGAACCCCTCGCAGCGACCCATCCCGACTTGTTCGACCACTGGTGCCTCCTCGCCGGTGACGCGCCGGCCGGGCTCGACGAGTGGAGCCGCCGACACGCAGAGCGCCTCGCCGAGGTGGACCGCCACGCGGCCGAGGCGAGCGTGGGGTCCCACCTCGCTCACGTCGACGTGCGGACCGACAACCTGCTCCTCGCTTCGGACCGAGACATCCTCGTCGACTGGCCAGGCGCTTCGTTCGGTGCTCCGTGGGTGGACCTGGCAACCCTGCTGCCCGCGCTGCACCTCGACGGCGGTCCGCCTCCGGGCGACGTCTTCGACTCGACGTCCCTCGGACGCAAGGCCGACCCCGAAGCCGTCGACGCGTTCGTCGTGTCGCTTGCCGGCTACTTCACCCGGATGTCGCTGCTCCCGGCTCCTCCCGGGCTGCCGACGCTGCGCGGGTTCCAGGCCGCCCAAGGCGTCATCGCCCGACGCTGGGTCGCCGAACGCCTCGACCTGGACTGATCCGGACCCCTTGCAGGTCGGCGGAGCGATGGGCGTCCCCGCAGCTCACGCTTCGGGGATCGCCATTCCGAAGGTCTCGAGGGTGATCACCTCGGGTTCAGGGCCGCCCCGGTGGCCTGTGTCGAGAGCGTCGATCGCCGCGAGCTCATCGTGGCCGAGCTCGAAGTCGAACACGTCGAAGTTCTCGGCGATCCGTGACGGGTTGGTCGACTTCGGGATCGCCGAGCGACCCTGCTGGACGTGCCAGCGCAGCATCACCTGGGCAGGTGACTTCCCGTGCGTCGACGCGATGCCGGCGATGGTCGGGTTCTCGAGGGTGCTCGAGCTGTTGCCGTCGCGGTAGAAGGTGATCCCTCCGATCGGGGACCACGCCTGGGTGAGGATGCCGTGGCCGGCGTCGGCGGCTTGGACGGCGGGTTGTTGGAAGTACGGGTGCACCTCGATCTGGTTGACAGCAGGCACGACCGAGGTCTCGGAGATCAACCGGTCGAGGTGCTCGACCATGAAGTTGCTCACTCCGATGGCACGAACCTTGCCGTCGGTGAGCAGCGTTTCCAGGGCACGGTACGCGCCGAGGGTGCGATCGAACTCGCCGGGCAGGGCTTGGTGCAGGATCAGCAGGTCGATGCGCTCGACGCCGAGCTTGCCGGCGCTCTTGTCGAACGCATGGAGCGTCTCGTCGTAGCCGTAGTCGGTGATCCACACCTTGGTCTCGACGAACACGTCGTCACGGTCGATGCCGGCTCGAACGATGGCATCGCCGACGCCTCGCTCGTTCAAGTAGGCCGCGGCGGTGTCGATGTGGCGGTAGCCGATGCGCAACGCCGACTCGACAGCGACTGCGGTCTCGTCCGGTGGGGTCTGGAAGACGCCGAAGCCGATGGTGGGCATCTCGACGCCGTTGTTGAGCTCGATGGTGGGGACTTCGGTCATGGGTGGCGACTCCTTCGGCAGCTCAACCTACGAGCGACTTCCACGACGAACCAGGCCCTGCCGGTACCACCCCGACGACTCGTCCTACTTGATGCGGTGCAAGGTGTTGGAGTCGGTGTGCGGGAAGGGGTCGGCGAACTCCTTCATCTCGAGCGTGGTCAACTCGGCGTAGCTCCACGTGTCGTCGTCGTTCAGGGTGATCGTCACCTCGTAGGCCGTGGTGCTGGCGTTGGCCGTGAGATAGGTGTTCTCGCCGATCGCATAGTTGCGGTGACCCTGTGACGCGCTCATCGTGAAGGACCGGGCGTCCGCCGTGGTGGTGCCACCGGCCAGCACGGTGATCCCACGAGGGACGACGAACCCGCGCACCACTTCGCCGGTGGCGCCGTCGTACAGCCAGTAGCCGACTTCGGTGTGGAACGGGATGTCCTCGTCGTCACGCCACATCGCCGAGTGGTAGTCGAGGCCGTACAGCGCCTGGGAGCCGTTGTCGACGGGACCGAACGGCTTCATCTCGACCTTCTCGCGGTACGGCGTCGAGAGCACCTCGCCCCGGGAGTGCGAGTAGGCGGAGTCGAGACCGCCCGTGCCCTCCCACTCGCCGATCAGCGCCGCCAGCGGGCCCCACTCGCTCATCTCGTCCTCCGGGTTTCGCGTTGGTGTGATCGTCATTCGTAGCACTCGTTCGGGCAGTGGAGGCGCGCCCACGACCACCGCAGAGATCGGCACCGACACGAGGTCGTCCTCGAGCCGCGCTGAGTCCGAGCCACCTCGCCGTTCGGCGCAACTCCCGAACGGGCCGCGTGGCGGTCCCCTGGGATCGGTTCGATCGCGCCCGGGTAGGGGCGTGCCATGGACGTGATCCCCGTCGGCGCTCTGGTCGTGACGCTCTGCGCAGTGGTGGCGGTGGTGCCGTTCCGGCGACCACGGCTGCTGGCGAGGCTGAGCTGGATCGTCAGCAACTTCCCCAACGAGCTGCCGTTCGTGTTCCTCCTCGTCGTGGTGGCGCCGAGCATCGTGTCGGTGCTCGACGGGGGCCGAACCGACCGTGACTGGATCACGTTGGCCCTCACGATCGTGGTGATCGCCGCGCTGGCAGTCGTGGTGGTTCGGGCGCTGCGGACCAGACGCGTCATGGCTGCCGCCCTCGACGAGGTCATCGGCCACGGATGGCGGGACGCCGTGGCGCTGGGCGATCGACCCGCGGAGTCGGTCCTGCGACGGTGGGTGCGGATCCTGCTGGTGCCGATTCCGATCCGACCGCTCTCGGTGCGGCGGACCGCGAACGTCGCGTACGGCGACCGTGGCGATGAGCAGCTCCTCGACGTCTACCGGCACCGATCCCTTCCCGACGGTGCCCCGACGCTGATCCACCTGCATGGCGGTCGGTTCCGCTGGGGCCGCAAGAGCCGGGAGTCCCGAGCGCTGCTGTTCCGCCTGGCGAAGCATGGGTGGACGTGCGTCAGCGCCAACTACCACCTGTCCCCGACGCCCGCCGCCGGCTACCCGACCCACCTGGTCGACGTGAAGCGGCTCCTCGCATGGGCCCGATCCGACGGCGCCGCCCACGGGATCGATCCAAACGTCGTCGTCCTGGCCGGTAGCTCCGCTGGCGCGCATCTGACGGCGATGGCCGCCTTCACCGCGAACGAACCGGCGTTGCAGCCTGGTTTCGAGGAGGTCGACACGTCGATCGTGGCGGGCGTCTGCCTCGGCGGGTACTACGGCGGACTCGACGGCCGGGACGACTCGCCGACCTCGCCGATGAGCCACCACGGACCTGTCCCGCCGTTCCTCGTGGTCCACGGCCGCAACGACACCTACGTCGCAGCCGACGGAGCCCGCCGCCTCGTCGAGCACCTTCGCCGTCAGCCGGCGGGGATCGCCGCCTACGCGGAGCTGCCGGGCGGCCAGCACGGGTTCGACCTGTTCTCCTCCATCCGCTTCGAAGCGGTCGTCGACGGCATCGAGTCCTTCGCCGCGTGGGTTCGCAGCGGGCAGGTGGCATCGACGAACCCGGCGCGACGCTGACGGGCCGGCAGCAGGTGACTCGGCCTCTCGCGGGTTGACTCCCGATCAGCGCAGGCGGACCCGGACCTCGCCGATCCCCGGCTCGGGTGTCGGGCCAGTCGACGCCCGGCGGGGAACGATCAGTCGAACAGGCCGGCAGCGTGGAACCGCCGGAGCTCGGAGGAGATCGTCGGCTCGAGCGCCAGGATGGCGCCGGGGTCATCCGCGACGACCGGACCGACGATGAGCGCGCCGACGGCTGCGACGATGATCTCGCAGCTCCGGCGTCCGTCGTCGGAGCTGGAGCCCAGCACGCGGGCCAGCTCCTCTGCGATGCGTCGCTGGACCTGCGCCCGCCGCTCGATCGCCACCGGCCCGGCGGCGAAGGTCTCGACGAGGAACAACCTGGCCTCCGCCCTGTGCTCCGCCATCAGAGCCAGGTATCGGTGCAGGCCGCTGATCGCCTGCTCGATCGGTGAGCCCGGTTCGTCGACCGAGTCGGCGAGCTCGGCGATCAGCACCTCGCTCACCAGGTCAAGCGCGGCGAGGAAGCCGTCGGCCTTGTCGGCGAACAGGCGGTAGTAGGTCTCGCGGGAGACGCCGGCGTGGCGCAGCACCGCCGCGACCGGCGTGCGCGCGTAGCCGTCGGTCGCCATGGCCTCGGCGAACCCCACGAGGATCCGGCGGCGCTGGTCCTGCTCGACCTGCTCCCGGGACAGGTCGTGGCGACCGCGCGGGAGCCGTCGGGGTTCACCCACGGCGTGGGGCGTCGGGCTGGATCCGCAACGTCGAGATCGTCGTGGCGAGCATGTCGTAGTGCCCGACGAGGAGGACGAGCTCGATGAGCGAGCGCTCGTCGAGATGCCGGCCGAGCACGCTCCAGGCGGTGTCGTCGACGTCGCGGGCGTCGAGCAGCTGGTCGGTGGCCTCGATCAGCGCCGCCTCCCGGTCGGACCAGCGCACGTGCTGTGCCGCGTCGGCATCGGCGAGCGACTCGATCGCGGGGGCGTCCAAGCCTGCTCGGGCCCCCAGACGGCGGTGGTGCTCGAGCTCGTAGGTGCAGCTTCGTCGATGCGCGACCCGGAGGATGACGATCTCTGTCTCCCGGCGGGGGAGCCGACCTCCGGGCATCAGCATCCCGGCGAAGCACAGCCAGCCGCGGAACAGGCGTCGATGCCGTCCCAGCGTCAGGAAGAGGTGCGGCGGTGCCGTGTTCGACGCTCGGCCCAGCAGTCGGGCGATGGCGTCGTTGGTCCGGCCGACCTGGCGACGGTCGCCGGGAGCGATGCGTGCGCGGCCGGCGCTCGCGACGCTGCCCGTGGGCGTGCTCACCGGGACTCCGGCTGGCGCGTCGTGAGCTCCGCCTGCTCGGTGCGGGCGATGTCGAGCACCGGAGCGAGCCGCCGTTGCGTGGCGACCTCGAAGGCGGTCTGGGCGATGCGGCGCACCGGCAGGATCGGCCCGACGTACCAGGGCGCGCAGATCGTCCGGGAGCGACGGGCGATGCCGCGCTCGAGGGCATCGATCCCGACGTCGAGGGGCGTGACCTTCGTCAGGCTCCGTCCGCCGAGGAAGGCGTTGGCGGCGCGGGTGTCGAAGCCCCGGCGGGTCATCTCGGTGTCGAGCTCGGCGAAGTAGGCCACGCCGAGGCGGGCACCGGACGGTCGCAGCTCCTGTCGGAGCGTGTTGCCGAGCGCTTCGACGGCGGCCTTGGACGCGCTGTAGGCGCCCATCAGCGGCACGTGCACGGCCGCCGCGAGGGACGACACCGCGACGGCATAGCCGCCGGGATGTGCGATGTGGGGGCCTGCGGCGCGGAGCGTGTAGTAGGTGCCGAGCACGTTGACGGCGATGGTCCGCTCGAGGATCGCGGGGTCTCCGTCGACGATCGGCATCTGCGCTGCGACACCCGCGTTGGCGACCACGACGTCGAGCCCGCCGAGGGCCCGCGCCGCGTCGTCGACGACGTCGTCCACCAGGGACCTGTCGGACACGTCGCAGTACCACCACGGCGCGTCCAGCTCCGACGCGGTGGCTTCCAACTGGTCCGGTTCGAGGCCGGCGAGCGCCACACGGGCGCCCCGCTCGTGCAGCCGTCGGGCGAGGGCTGACCCGATCCCCCTCGCCGCACCGGTGACGAGGATCTTGCGGCCTCGCAACGCGTCGTTCGGCACCATCGGTCGATTGCTCATGCCGGGTGACCGTACCATCTGCGAACAACAGTGTTCTTGGTTGCTGCGCCGCCGGTCCAGGATCCCCGGATCCGCGAACGGTCGGTCAGGTTCTCATCCACCGTGACCGACCGCGTGGGCGGTCACGAGCGTGGCGACCAGGTCCGGGTCGATGAGGGGGAGCCAGTGACCGCCAGCGACGGGCACGAAGGAGACGTCGTCGCCGAGGAACGCGGTGGATGTCGCCAGGACCGGCGTGACGTAGCGGTCGGCCGTCGGCACGATGACCTGCACCGGCACGTTCGTGTGGACCGGCCTGGGTCCGACGAGCGCGGACCCCACGTTCGCCCGGTAGAGGTTCACGCCGTTGGCACCGTTGGCCTGGGTGCGGGTGAGGGCCTCGTCGTCGGGGAGTCGCTCGGAGGGGACGCCCTCGTTGCGCTCGAGCACGAGTGCCCACATCCGACGCGACACGCCGGCGCGCCAGAACGCGGGTGCCAGGAGCGGCAGCTGGAACGCCGCGACGTACCAGGACTTCGCGGCCTGGTAGGCGATCGTGGTCAGCGAGACCGGCGCCGGCCCCCGCCGGCGGAGCAGCGCTCCGACGGCGTCGAGGTGCGGACCGGAGATCGACGTGTACGACGCGAACCGGCTCGCGCCGTCGTCGTCGACGAACCGGTCGTCGCACACGAACTGCCAGCCCTGGATCGACCCCCAGTCGTGTCCGACCAGATGCACCTGCCGGGGCCGGCCGTCGAGCGCCGGAACCGTCGCGTCCAGGACCGACTCCATGTCCTGTGCGAGCAGGTCGAGTCGGTAGCCGTCGACATCAGCGGGCACGCCGGATGCACCGGCACCCCTCACGTCGTAGGTGACCACGTGGTGGCGATCTGCGAGCAGGTCGGCGACCCGGTCCCACACGTGGTGGTCGTCGGGGTAGCCGTGGACGAGCAGAACCGTCTGCGCCGCGCCGACGTTGCGTTCGAACACTGCGAGCTGGAGGCCGTCGCCACCGTCGACGGTCCGCTCGAGCACGTCCTCTGGTCGATCCATCCGCGAAGTCTGTCGCACGGCGGATCGCACGGGGCATGCTTCGGTCATGAGCTCGACGCCGTCGCGGGACCAGTGGCTCGTCGCCGGCCAGGAGCTGCTCCGTCGAGGGGGCATCGGTGAGGTCAAGCTCTCCGGTCTCACCGCCGAGCTCGGCCTGACGACGGGCAGCTTCTACCACTCGTTCCCGAACATGGCCGGCTACCTCGACGCGCTCGCTCGCTTCTACGGGACCGAGCAGCCCCACTCGCTGCTCGATTCGATCGACGACGACGACCCCCGGCGCCGCCTCCGTCTGCTGTACGACCTGGCGATGCGGGCGCATCGAGGATCGCTCGATGCGGCGATGCGCGACTGGGCTGCGGACCACGACGTCGCCGCCGAGGCAGTCCGCGAGGCCGACGCCGTGCTCCTCCGGTTCGTGGAGCGGGCGTTTCGCGACATGGGCTGCGACGACCAGGGAGCACGCGTCCGGGCGCAGCTGTTCGTGTCGGTGGGCGTCGCTCGCCTCACGCCGCCGTGGCCGCTCGACGCCGATCCGTTCGACGCCTTCCTGGACGCCCTTTCTCCCTGATCGTCACACCATCCTTGATCGTCAGACCATGTCGGTCGGGCGGAGCGCGAAGCCCAGCGCGTGGCGACCGGCGAGCTCGGCGGTTCGGTCCCAATCGAAGATGACGTGGCCCTTCAACACCTCGACATCGCGCTGCAGGCGTTGCAGCGGCGCCGTGCTCATGTAGACGCTCGCCCCGGCACCCTCCGCCACGGTCGAGATCACGTGACGGCTTGCCCGCACCGTGGCCGCGGCGGTGAGCCGGCACGAGACCCGAAGGTCCTCATCCGCGCCCGGTCCGTCCGCGGCGCACGCGGCTGCCAACTCGGTCAGTGCGGCATCCCATCGGAGTCGGGCGGACCGGAGATCGCTGATCGCCGTCGCCAGTCGGGCCTGCGCGGTTGGCTGCTCGCTGGCCTTGTCCCCGAGCGAGTAGGCGAGCACGCGCTCCTGGAGGCGTGTGCGGTAGAGGTCGACTGCCGCCTCGGCCGCGCCGAGCGCCGGTGCCGAGGCGACGAGCGCGAGCACCGAGGGCACGGGGTGTCGAGCCATGCCGTCGCCGTCGACTCCGTCCGCGGTCAGGAGGAGCTCACGGGCGTCGAGGCTGAACCGCTCGGGCACGAACGCGGCCTCGATCCGCACGGTGTTGCTGCCGGTCGCCCGCATGCCGGA
>JAPXRJ010000010.1:0-32624 GCA_033813615.1 Microthrixaceae bacterium
TCCGCAGGTCTCGATCACCGTGATGCTGTTCGACACCGCCCATGGCCTCACCGGCTCGACCTCCGCCGGGCCGGTGTTCAGCGATCTGGCCCGACTGGCCATCCGCGAGCTGTCGATCGCGCCCACCACGAACACGGTCACCGCCGGGACGGGCACGGTCGCCGCCGGCGACGCCGCCGGACCCGTGCGCTCGGTGCCGGCGGGCTCGGTGGTGGCCGCCACCGACAAGGCCCTGGTGCCCAGCACCTCGACCTCCAGGAACGGCGGTGCCGGATCGAGCGGAAAGGGCTCGACCTCAGCCGGTGCGGGAGCCTCCACCCGTTCGGGTGCCACGTCGGCCACCATGGCGGATCCCTCCCGGCGCCCAGCCGCCGCGGCCGCCGGCGGCTGATCCGATGCCCGACGGCACACGTCGTCAGCACAGGTCGGGAGCAGCACAGGTCGGGAGCAGCACAGGTCGGGAGCAGTGGAGATCGAGAGCAGTGGAGACGGGGAGGACGAGGTGAGCGCATCGACGGTCGGCGGCGTGGCCGATCTTCTCGGCGCGCCGGTCGTCGGAGCCTCGGCCGCCGACCTCGACCTCCCGCTCGCCTCGGTGACCCACGACTCGCGGCGGGTCACGCCCGGTGCGCTGTTCTGCTGCGTGGTCGGCGCCCACGCGAACGGCCACGACTTCGCAGCCGATGCGGTCGCCGCAGGCGCGGCGGCGCTGCTGGTGGAGCGCGAGCTGGACCGGAGCGAGCTGCCACGCCCGGTCCCGCAGCTCCTCGTCGCCGACGTGCGCGCCGCGATGGCACCAGCAGCTGTCGAGGTCTACGGCCATCCGGCGAACCGCCTTCGGACGGTGGGGGTGACCGGCACCAACGGCAAGACGACCGTGGTCTCGACGATCGCCCACGTGCTCGCCGCGGCCGGGCGCGACGTGGCGACGATCGGCACGCTCACCGGAGCTCGCACGACCCCCGAGGCCCCCGACCTGCAGGCCCGGCTCGCCGCGTTGGTCGCCGACGGAGTGAGCGACCTGGCGATGGAGGTCTCCTCGCACGCGCTGGTCCTGCACCGGGTCGACGCGATGACCTTCGACGTGGCGGTCTTCACCAACCTCGGCGACGACCACCTGGACTTCCACGTCACTCCCGAGCGGTACTTCTCCGCCAAATCGCTCCTGTTCGAACCCGAACGGTCCCGGCTCGGGATCGTCGACGTCGACGACGTCCACGGCCGGTTGCTCTTCGATGCCGCGCCGAAGGTCCATCGGATGATCGCCGTGTCGCTCGCGGACGCGGGGGACGTGATCTCCACCGTCGACGGCTCGCGGTTCCGCTGGCGCGGCCGTGACGTCACGTTCCCGATGCCCGGCCGCCACAACGTGGCCAACGCGCTGCTCGCGGCCGAGGCGTGTGCGGCGCTCGACGTCGACGTCGACGTCATCGTCGCAGCTCTCGCCGACATGGCGGTCGTGCCGGGCCGCTTCGAGTCCATCCGCTCCGGACAGGACTTCGGCGTGGTCGTCGACTACGCCCACACCCCGGACGCGCTGGAGGCGGTGCTGACGGCGGCCCGGGATCTGACCGACGGCGCCGTGATCGTGGTGTTCGGGTGCGGCGGTGACCGAGACACCCAGAAGCGCCCGAAGATGGGTGCCGTGGCGTCTCGGCTGGCCGACACCGTGGTGCTCACGTCGGACAACCCCCGCTCGGAGGATCCGCGTCGCATCCTCGATCAGATCCGCTCAGGATGCTTGGGTGACCCCCTCGTCGATCTGGACCGCCGCAGCGCCATCCGCACCGCCCTCTCCGCAGCCGTCGACGGCGACGTCGTGGTGATCGCAGGGAAGGGCCACGAGCAGGGCCAGGATGCAGGTGGCGTCCTCACGCCGTTCGACGACCGCGCGGTCGCGGCCGAGGTGCTGGCCGAGCTGCTCGACGAGCGACGGGGCGAGCGGTGATCCGCCTCCTCCTCGCCAGCGGCATCGCCGCGCTGGTGGCGCTCGTGGGCACCAAGCTGCTCATCTCCGCGCTCACCCGGCGCAACATCGGCCAGCCGATCCACGAGGACGTGCCCGAAGGCCACACGATCAAGGCCGGCACCCCGACGATGGGCGGCGTGGCGATCGTCGCCGGCGGCGTCTCGGGCTACCTGGCGTCGAACCTGTACGACGGCGTGTTCACGTGGACGGGACTGGCCGCCATGGGAGCGATCGCCGGAGCGGGCACCGTCGGCCTCCTCGACGATTGGATCAAGATCGCCAACGAGCGCAACCTCGGGCTCAACAAGCGCTCGAAGACGCTGGGCCTGCTCGTCGTCGCGGTCGGCTTCGCGCTGGTGATCCTCTGGAAGACCAACGTGCACACCACCGTGAGCTTCGGTCGCTTCGACGACCTCGGCTGGACGTTCGGCAAGTGGGTCTGGGTGATCTGGGCCGTGGTGGTGATCTTCGCGTCATCGAACGCGGTCAACCTGACCGACGGCCTCGACGGCCTGGCCGCCGGCTCGGCCATCCTCGTGTTCTCCGCCTACGTGATCATCGGCTACTGGATCTTCCGCCACCCCGGCATGTACCAGATCAACGTCGGTCTCGACCTCGCCGTCGTGGCCGCGGCGATGATGGGCGCGTGCGCCGGGTTCCTGTGGTGGAACGCCGCCCCCGCGCAGATCTTCATGGGTGACACCGGCTCGCTGGCCATCGGCACCGGTCTGGCCGTGCTCGCGCTGAGCAGCTCGACGGTGCTCCTGCTGCCGATCCTGGGACTGCTGTTCGTGATGGAGACCGTGTCGGTCATCGTCCAGGTCGTCTCGTTCCGCACGACCGGCAAGCGGGTGTTCCGCATGGCGCCGATCCACCACCACTTCGAGCTGGGCGGCTGGCCCGAGACGACCGTCATCATCCGGGGCTGGATGCTCACCGGCGCCACGACTGCGGTCGGGCTCGGCCTGTTCTACCGAGAGTTCATCCGGGCCGGCGGTCTCGCATGAACGAGGTTCCCGAGCGTCGGCTGCTGCTGCACGGGCTGGGCGTCACCAACGCCGCGGTCGCACGCGCCGCGGTCGCGCACGACCTCGAGGTCGTGTTGTCCGACGACGGCGACCCGCCCGGAGCGGCGGAGCTGGCTGACGCGCTCGGCGTGCGACTGGTGCTCGGCCCCGACGCCGCCGAGCTCGAGTCGCTGGTGAGCGACCTCGACGCGGTCGTCCCCGCGCCGGGTCTCCCCGAGTCGCACCCCCTGTTCGAGCTCGCCCACCGTCACCGCACTCCGGTGCTGAGCGAGTTCGACCTGGCCGGAGCGTGGGACGACCGGCCGGTGCTGGCGATCACCGGGACCAACGGCAAGACCACGGTCACGACCCTCGTCACCTCGATGCTGGAGCACTCCGGTGTGCGGGCCGCGTCGGTCGGCAACCTGGCGACGCCGCTCGTGGCGGCGATCGAGCGCGACGACCTGGACGTGTTCGTGGTCGAGGCGTCGTCGTTCCGGCTGGCCCGCAGCCGACGGTTCGATCCCCGCGTCGGCACGTGGCTGAACTTCGCGGAGGACCACCTCGACGTGCACGCCACGATGGACGACTACCGCGCCGCCAAGGCCCGGATCTGGGCGGATCAGGGACCGGGCGACACCGCGGTGGTCTGCGCGGACGACCCGGTGGTCGCGGCCGCCGCACCCTCCGGTGCGGGCGGTCCCCGCGTCGTCCGCTACGGCCTGGAACCCGTCGTCGACGGGGTCGCGACCGACTTCCACGAGCGCGACGGAGCGCTCGTCGCCGGCGACGTCGAGCTCCTGTCCGTGTCGGACCTGTGGCGGTCGCTGCCGCACGATCGTTCGAACGCGCTCGCCGCTGCGGCCACGGCGCTCGCAGGCGGCGCCACCGTCGACGGGGTGCGGTCGGCGCTGCAGGAGTTCCGCGGCCTGCCGCATCGGGTGGAGCTCGTGGGGCGGTCGGACGCAGTGGCCTTCTACGACGACTCGAAGGCGACAGCGCCGCACGCCACGTTGGCCGCGCTGGCCGGATTCGACTCGGTGGTCCTCATCGCCGGTGGTCGCAACAAGGGCCTCGACCTGGGTGAGCTGCACCGCGGCGTCGCCCACGTCCGCGCCGTGGTCGGCATCGGTGACGCCGCGCAGGAGGTCCTCGACGCCTTCCCCGACCGACCGGGACGCGTCGCCGCGTCCATGGCCGAGGCCGTGTCGGCGGCGGTCGGATTGGCCGGATCCGGCGACGTCGTGCTGCTGTCGCCGGGCTGCGCGTCGTTCGACTGGTACGGGTCCTACTCCGAGCGCGGCGACGACTTCGCTGCCGAGGTGCGGGCGCTGATCGCCCGCGACGATTCGGGGGCGGCGTCGTGACGGCGACCCGAGGCACCCGCTCGACGCCGCGCCGCGCCGCGCCGCCGCGACGCGGGCCCAGCCCGTCGACCGTGGTGGTGGTGGCGGTCGCGCTGCTGTGCGGTCTCGGTCTCGTGATGGTGTACTCCGCGTCGTCGGTCACCTCGATGCGGACCCTCGGCAACACCTGGGGGGTCGTCGCCCGCCAGGGGACCTGGTTGGTGCTGGGCGTCGTCGCGGTGGCGCTCGCCGTCCGGGTGCCGTGGCAGGTGTGGCGGGACCGGATCGCGCTGCCCCTGATGCTGCTGTCGGTGGCGCTGCTCGGCTACCTGGCGGTCGGTGTGCTGGCCCAGAAGGCGACGGGCACCGCGCTGCCGTTCGTGATCTCGGTCAACGGCGCCACGCGCTGGCTCGGCGTCGGGAGCATGCAGTTCCAGCCGTCCGACCTGGCCAAGCCGGCGCTGGTGCTGTGGTTGGCCAGGCTGCTGTCCGAGCGCGGCCGCGACCTGGCGACGTGGGAGGGCCTCAAGCCGGTCCTGGTGTGGAGTGGGATCACCTGCGGTCTGGTCGTCCTGGGCGACGACCTCGGGACCACGATGCTGCTCGGCTCCATCACCCTCGCGATGGTCTTCATGGCCGGCGCTCCGCTCGGCAAGCTCGCCACGGTGGGCGGCGTCGCCGTCGGCATGGGCGTGATCGCGATCGTCGGCATGGAGCAGTTCCGTGTGACGCGCATCCTCGCGTTCCTGGAGCCCGACAAGTACCGCCAGGGCGCCGGCTGGCAGCTGTGGCAGTCCCAGATCGGGCTCGCGTCCGGCGGCCTGTTCGGCACGGGTCCCGGTCTGGCTCGGTCCAAGTGGGGGTTCCTCCCGGAGGCCCACACCGACTTCATCCTCGCCGTGATCGGGGAGGAGCTGGGCCTGATCGGCAGCCTCGCGGTCCTCGGCCTCTTCGTGGCCTTCATGGCCGCCGGTTGCTCGATCGGCATGCGGGTGCGATCGCCGTTCTGTCGGCTCGTGGCGTTCGGCGTCACCACGTGGATCGGCGTCCAGGCGCTGATCAACATCGGCGTCACCGTCGGCACGCTGCCGACCAAGGGGATCACCCTTCCGTTCGTGTCCTACGGCGGCACCTCGCTCCTGATGTCGCTGTTCGGCGTCGGCATCCTGCTGTCCGTCGCCCGCGACGCATGAACCCGACCGGAAGCGCCGGCCACCCCGGGCCGACGTGGGCGATCCTGGCCGGCGGCGGCACCGCCGGGCACCTGCTGCCCGGTCTCGCGGTGGCCGGCGAGCTCGTCGAACGCGGGCATGACCGCTCGACGTTGCACTTCGTCGGCGCCGAGCGCGGCATCGAGGCCCGACTGGTGCCCGAGGCGGGCTTCGACGTCACGCTGCTGCCCGGTCGAGGCATCCAGCGGCGCCTGACGCTCGACAACGTGTCGGCCGTCGTGGGGCTCGTCGCGGCGCTGTGGAAGGCGATCGTGCTGGTCCGCCGTCGTCGGCCGTCGGTGGTGCTCGCCCTCGGCGGGTTCGCCAGCGCGGCGTGCGCGATCGCGGCGGTCCTGTGGCGGGTGCCGCTGGTGATCGCCGAGCAGAACGCTCGTGCCGGCGCCGCGAACCGGCTGGTGGCGCGCTTCGCCCGCGCCTGTGCGGTCCCGTTCGCCGAGACCGACCTGCCCAACGCCGTCGTCACCGGCAACCCGGTTCGCCCGGAGATCCTGGATGCGGCCGAGCGCCGAGACCGCGACGGCGCCCGTGCCGAGCTCGGCCTGCCGGCGGATCGCACGGTGGTGGTCGTCTTCGCCGGATCGCTCGGGTCGCGCCGGCTGAACGCCGCCATGTACGGCGCCGCGCAGCGCTGGTCCGACCGCGGGGACCTGGCCGTGCTGCACGTCGTGGGCTCACGCGACTTCGACGACCGGCCCGAGGTCGCCCGCTCCGGTCCCCCTGGCACCGAAGGCGGTCCGGGGCGGCTGTGGTACCGGGCGATCAGCTACGAGGACCGCATGGACCTGCTGCTGGCAGCGGCGGACCTGGCGGTGTGCCGATCCGGCGGGACGACCGTCGCCGAGCTCGCTGTCATCGGGGTGCCCGCCGTGCTCGTCCCGCTGCCGATCGCCACCCGCGACCACCAGCGGGCGAACGCGGGCGAGCTCGTGCGATCCGGTGCCGCGGTGCTCGTCGACGACGACGCGCTCGACACCGACCGGCTCGTCGCCGAGGTGGATGCGATGTGCGCGGGCGATCTGGTCGCGCTGGCCGAGCGCGCCCGCTCCCTGGGGCGTCCGGACGCGGCCGTGGCCGTTGCTGACCTCCTCGAGCGGAGCGCCCGATGACGCCGGCACCGTCGTTGGACCTGTCGGTGCCCCGTCGCGTGCACCTGGTCGCCATCGGCGGTGCCGGGATGAGCGGCATCGCGACGCTGCTCGCCGAGTCCGGTCACACCGTCACCGGCAGCGATGCCGCAGACGGCCCCGCGCTCGATCGCCTCCGCGGCGCGGGCATCGACGTGTGGGTCGGCCACGACGCGGCCCGCGTGACGGCCCTCCACGGGCTGGACGCCGTCGGCATCAGCACCGCGGTGCCCGAGAGCAACGCTGAGGTGCTGGCTGCACACGAGCGTGGGGTCGCGGTCCTGCGCCGCACCGAGCTGCTGCCGGCCCTGGCGGCGCGCCAGCCGCTCCTGTCGGTCGCCGGAACCCACGGCAAGACCACCACGACCTCGCTCCTGGTCGCCGCGCTGCGCGGTGCCGGCGCGGACCCGTCGTTCCTGACCGGGGCGCCCGTCGCAGCGCTCGGGGGCGTGGCGGCCGCCTGGCGCGGCCAGGGCGAGAACCCGTGGTTGGTGTTGGAGGCCGACGAGAGCGACGGATCGTTCCTGTCCGGTCCGCGGGTCGGGGCGATCGTGACGAACGTCGAACCCGACCACCTGGAGCACTGGGGTGGGTGGGATCAGCTGCGCGACGGCTTCGCCGAGTTCATCGGCGGCACCGACGGACCGGTCGTCGTGTGCGCGGACGACCCGGTGGCAGCCGAGCTGGGCGCCGCGTTCGGCGCCAGCACGTACGGGCGGACCCCGGGTTCGACCTATCTGCTCGACGCGCTGGACCTCGGCGCGGACGGGAGTCGGTTCCGCCTCACCGGGCCCGACGGAGCGGTCGTCGTCACGTTGCCGCTGCCCGGGCTGCACAACGCGCTCGACGCCGCCGGCGCGCTCGCGCTGGCCGCAGCGCTCGGCCTGGACCTGGCGGCGGCCGCTCGCGGCCTCGAGGGCTTCGGCGGCGTCGCCCGGCGGTTCGAGCGCAAGGGCCGCGCCGCGGACGTCACCGTCGTCGACGACTACGCCCACCTGCCGACCGAGGTCCGCGCCGCGCTCGCCGCGGGCGCCAGCGGCGGCTACCAGCGCGTGGTCGCTCTGTTCCAACCGCACCGCTTCTCCCGGACCGAGGCCCTGTGGAAGGACTTCGGCGCGGCGTTCGACGACGCCGACCTCGTCGTCCTCACCGACGTGTACGCCGCCGGTGAGGCGCCGCGGCAGGGGGTGACCGGCAAGCTCATCGTGGATGCCGCGCTCGACCGCGACCCCCGGCGGGCGCTGGCGTGGATGCCGACCCTGGACGACGCGGTCCGGTACCTCGTCGCCGTGCTCAGCCCCGGCGACCTCCTGATGACCCTCGGTGCCGGCGACGTCACCACGGTCGGGCCACGGGTGCTCGACGCGTTGGGGGAGCGTGGGCCGTGAGCGCGTCGTCGGCGGCGTGGCGAGACGACGTGGCGCTCGGGCCCCTCACGACCTACCGGGTCGGTGGTGCGGCCCGGCACCTCGTGACCGTGCACCGCGTGGAGGACCTCCTCGAGCTGTCCGATGCCAGGGGGTCGAGCGACGTGCTGGTGGTGGGCAAGGGCTCGAACCTCCTGGTGTGCGACGCCGGCTTCGACGGGATCGTGGTCCAGCTCGGCGAGGCGTTCGCCGGCATCGACGTGCTGGCCGACGCGCGGGTTCGCGCCGGGGGTGCGGCCTTCCTGCCCGTCGTCGCCCGTCGGACGGTCGCCGCCGGGCTCACGGGGTTCGAGTGGGCGGTCGGGGTGCCCGGGTCGGTCGGTGGTGCGGTCCGCATGAACGCCGGGGGACACGGCTCCGAGATGGCGGAGTGCCTCGTCGGGGTCCGCGTCGTCGACCTGCGAACCGGAGAGGATGGGTTCGTGGCGGCGACCGACCTCGGCCTGACGTATCGCAGCTCGAACATCGGTGACGACCAGGTGGTCGTCCACGCCGACATCGCGCTGGGCGCAGGAGAGGTCGTCACCGGAGAGGCCGAGCTGGCAGAGATCGTGCGCTGGCGGCGCGAGCACCAGCCGGGCGGTCAGAACGCGGGTTCGGTGTTCACCAACCCCCGCGGCGACTCCGCCGGTCGACTGATCGACGCCGCCGGGTGCCGTGGGCTGCGCGTCGGCACCGCGCACGTGTCGAACAAGCACGCGAACTTCATCCAGTCCGACGCCGGCGGTTCGGCCGACGACGTGTTCGACCTGATGGTCGCCGTCGCCCGCCGGGTGCTCGACGTCCACGGCGTGGCGCTGCACCCCGAGACCCGCCTGGTCGGCTTCGGCGACTTCGATGCCGCAGTTCGGAGCGCGTCGTGACCCGCACGATCCACCCACCTCGCCCGAAGCCAGTCGGAGCGGAGGATCCGCGGATCGCCCGTCGACGCCAGGAGGTGGCGGACGCCGGTCGTCGGCGCCGCCGGATCGTGCTGATCGCTCTGGCCACGGTCGTCGGCGTCGTCGCCGCAGCGTTCGGCCTGCTGCGATCGCCGCTGCTCGATGTCGACCGCGTCCTGGTCGCCGGCTCCAACTCGATCGACCGCGACACGGTCGTCGGAGCGAGCGGGATCGGGCGCGGCGACGCGCTCGTCGACGTCGACGTCGCGGCGGCGCGTGCCGCGGTGATGGAGGTCCCCGGGGTCGCTTCGGCTCGTGTCGAGCTCGACTGGCCTGGAACGGTCAGGATCTCGGTCACCGACGAGGCACCGCTCGCCGTGATCGGCGTGGGCGACCGGCGCGTCGTCGTCGCTCGTGGCGGTCGGGTCATCGAGGCGTCGCCCGAGGGCGACCAGCCGGCGCTCCCGCTGGTCACCCCGGACGACGCAGGTCTGCTCGACGGGTTGGCGCCCGGGGACCAGGTGCCCGACGCGCTCGCTCCGGTGGTCGTCGTGCTGGAACAGGTGACCGAACCGCTGCGATCGCGACTCGGCGGCGTCGACGTCGGCCACGACGGGACGCTCACGCTCCTCCTCGCACCCGGTGACGGCGACGATGACGGCGGCGGAACCGTGGCGTTCGGTCGGCCCGAGGACGTGCCGGCCAAGCTCCTCGCCGTCGCCAGCATGCTCGCTGCGGCCAACGTGGAATGCCTCGACGTGCTCGACGTGAGCGAGCCGCTGCGGCCCACGATCAGCCGTCGCGACGGCTGCGACCCGGGTCCCCCGACCGTCGGCACGACCACGACGGTCCCCGCGACGACCACCCCGAAGCGCACCGGCACGACCACCTCGACCGGAGGTGGAGGGTGACGGTCGTTGCTTCGGTGTCTCGGGCGGCCGTAACCTCCCCTGTCGCATCACCGGGCCACCTTCGCGCCCCGGTTTCTGGAGGTGTCTGAGACCGATGGCCCACAACCCGCAGAACTACCTTGCCGTGATCAAAGTCATCGGCGTCGGTGGCGGTGGCTGCAACGCGGTGAACCGGATGATCGACGCCGGGCTCAAGGGCGTGGAGTTCATCGCGATCAACACCGACGCGCAGGCGCTGCTCATGAGCGACGCCGACATCAAGCTCGACATCGGGCGTGAGCTGACCCGCGGCCTCGGCGCGGGGTCGGATCCCGAGGTCGGCCGCCAGGCCGCCGAGGACCACCGGGCCGAGATCGAAGAGGTGCTCCGGGGCGCCGACATGGTGTTCGTCACCGCGGGTGAGGGCGGCGGCACCGGCACCGGCGCCGCGCCGGTCGTCGCGGAGATCGGCAAGTCGCAGGGCTCGTTGACCATCGCGGTGGTCACCCGACCGTTCGGCTTCGAGGGTCGGCGCCGCTCGGTCCAGGCCGACCAGGGCATCAACAAGCTCAAGGAGAAGGTCGACACCCAGATCGTCATCCCGAACGATCGGCTGCTCACCGTCGCCAACGACAAGACCTCGGTGCTCAACGCCTTCAAGATGGCCGACGAGGTGCTGCTGCAGGGCGTGCAGGGCATCACCGACCTGATCACCACCCCCGGCCTGATCAACACCGACTTCGCTGACGTCCGGATGATCATGAACGACGCCGGCTCGGCGCTCATGGGCGTCGGCTACGCCACCGGGGAAGGCCGTGCGCTGACCGCCGCTCGCCAGGCCATCTCCAGTCCGCTGCTCGAGGCGGCGATCGACGGCGCCCGCGGCATCCTGCTCAACATCTCGGGCGGGTCGGACCTCGGCCTGTTCGAGGTCAACGAGGCGGCGCAGGTGATCCACGAGGTCGCCCACCCGGAGGCCAACATCATCTTCGGTGCGGTCATCGACGACGAGTTGGGCGACGAGGTGCGCATCACGGTCATCGCTGCGGGCTTCGAGCGCTGGGACGAGTCGAAGGGGAGTCGTCGTCCGGCTTCGTCGAGCTCGTCCGAGCGTGGCGACGAGCGCCCGTCGTCGATCGGTGACGTGTTCGCCGACGGCGACGAGGACGAGCTGTTCGGCGGCGACGACGACTTCGACGTGCCGTCGTTCCTGAAGTAGCTCAGCAGGTCAGACGCCAGTCCCATCGCTCCAGCCCCACCGACCGGGAGGCACCGTGACCCGCCGTGAGGTCATCCACACCGAGGGCCTGGCGTCCGCGCACCTCGCGTTCACCGATGTCTCGACCGGCGATCTCCGGGTAGATCCCTCGTCGTCGCCCAGCGTCGCCGGCCGCGCCGGTTCGACGGAGCTGGACAGCCGGCGACATCGCGTCGCTCCGCATCCGTGGACCTGGCTGCGCCAGGTGCACGGCGGCCGCGTGGTGGAGGTCGACGCACCCGGCGAATGGGCCGGTTCGGAGGCCGACGCAGCGGTCACCACGACGATCGGCGCCGTGTTGGCCGTGCACACCGCCGACTGCGCCGGCGTGGTCCTGGTCGGCGACGGCACCGATCCGGTGACCGGCGACCCGACCCGGGTCGTCGGGGTTGCGCACGCCGGTTGGCGTGGGCTGCTCGAAGGGGTCCTCGAGTCGACGGTCGCGCACATGCGCAGGCTCGGAGCGACCGAGTTCCGCTGGGACGTCGGTCCGTGCATCTCGCCTGCCGCCTACGAGTTCGGTCCGGTCGAGCTGGACGCGTTGGCGGACCGCCTGGGGAACGAGGTTCGCGCCACGACGCTGGAGGGGGCGGCCGCGCTCGACCTGAGGGCAGGGGTCCGGGCGTCGCTCGCGCAGGCCGGCGTCGACACCGGTCCGGGAACGGGCCCCGAGGTCGTCCCCTGCACGGCGCTCGACGACGGCTTCTACTCGTGGCGGGCCCGACACGACAACGGACGCCAGGCCGCCGTCGTGTGGCTCGCCCCTGACGACCACGACTACCCCTGGCACGCGTGAGCGGGCCTCCCTGCGCCGATCCCGACCGGCCCGATCCCGACCTGGCCGATCCCGACCTGCCCGATCCCGACCGGCCGGATCCGGCGCTCGTCGATGCCATCGCCGAGCGTGCCGACGCCGTTCGCCGACGCATCGCCGAGCGCACCGATCGCGACGTACGGGTGGTGTGCGTGACCAAGGCGCAGCCGGCGAGCACCGCAGCCGCGGCGCTCGCTGCCGGGTTCACCGACCTGGGTGAGAACTACGCGCAGGAGCTGCGGGACAAGGCCGCGATCCTCGCTCCGCAGGTGGCGGCCGCCGGCGCGGCGTGGCACTTCATCGGTCGTCTCCAGACGAACAAGGTGCGACTGGTCGCCGACGCCGTCGGCCTGTGGGAGTCGGTCGACCGATCGGCGCTCGCGGAGCAGATCGCCCGCCGCGCCCCTGGAGCCGCGGTCCTGGTGCAGCTGGACCTGGCAGGGTTGGCCGGCCGTGGCGGCTGCTCACCCGAGGATGCTCCGGCGCTCGTCGCCCGCTGCGTCGAGCTCGGACTCGACGTGCGCGGTCTCATGGGCGTCGGCGTGCCGGGCGACGCCGACGACGCCCGTCAGGGCTTCCGACTGCTCGACCGGATGGCATCGGAGCTCGGTCTCGCCGAGCGATCGATGGGGATGAGCGCGGATCTCGATGTGGCCGTCGAGGAGGGAGCGACGATCGTGCGGCTCGGCTCTGCTCTGGTCGGCCCCCGTCCACCGCGATGACCGGGCGGTCGGGACCGGAGGCTCCGCCGCTACTACACTCCGGCGCCGAGGAGCGAGGATGTCGAACTTCATGAAGAACGCACGGTCCTGGCTCGGGCTGGGACACGATCCGTACTACGACGCCGAGTACGGCGACCCGCCGCTCGACGACGAGTGGACAGAGGACGACGACGAGGACGACGTCGTCGACGTGACGCCGGCCCCGACCGCAGCGCGCCCGCGGTCGACCGCGTCCTCGACCCGGCGCACCTCGAGCGGTGCGACCGTTCGGCCGATCGCAGCAGCTCCGGAGGTCGAAGAGGACGGTGGTGTCCGGGTGATCTCGAGCGCAGCGGGGTCGGGCCCCGAGGCCGACGGGTCCCGCGGCGTGGTCCGCCCGCTGCCGAGCGTCGCCCGCCCCCACGTCGTCACCCCCCGCAGCTTCAACGACGTGCAGGAGGTGGCCGACACCTTCAAGCGCAACCAGCCGGTGATCCTCAACCTGCAGGGCGTCGACCGCGACCTGTCGCGGCGGCTCATCGACTTCGGCAGCGGCCTCTGCTACGGACTCGAGGGCGACATGGAGCGGGTCACCGACCAGGTGTTCCTGCTGACACCCCACGGTGCCGAGGTCTCCGACGACGACCGGCGTCGGATCCGCGAGGGTGGCCTCGCCGCCGGGGATCGCTGAGCGGGCCTCCGGAACCCTTTCCACACCATGGTCATCCTCTACTGGATCCTCACCGGCCTGCTCGTGCTGCTCGTCCTGCGGGCGGTCCTCAGCTGGTTCCCGCCCGGCGGGCCGCTCCTCGAGCAGGTGAACTCACTGCTCTTCACCTGCACGGAGTGGATGCTGGCTCCCGTCCGCCGCGTCGTGCCGCCGTTGCGACTCGGCGGCGCCATGCTGGACATGTCGTTCATGGTGGTGTTCCTGATCATCATCGTGCTGCAGGGCATCGTCGCCGGCATGCGCTGATCGAAGGCTTCGGTGTGACGGTTCCGTGACGGGCGGTCGGCCGGTACTAGCATCGGCGTCCATGGATCTCACTCCGGAGCTCTTCGAGAAGACCGAGTTCACCGAGCGCCGCAAGGGCTACGACATCGAACAGGTCGAGACCTTCATGGAGGACGCCGGAACCGCGCTCGCGCAGCTCCTGGTTCGCGTCCGCCACACCGAGGAGCGTGCAGCGGTCGCCGAGGGTCGCTTCGCCGAGGCC
Source organism: Microthrixaceae bacterium (assembly GCA_033813615.1). Classification (GTDB taxonomy): domain Bacteria; phylum Actinomycetota; class Acidimicrobiia; order Acidimicrobiales; family Microtrichaceae; genus Dermatobacter. The sequence goes on from JAPXRJ010000010.1 coordinate 13,867, forward strand.
GAGAGCCGAGCCGCCTCGGCGGAGGAGAAGGTCGGCGAGGTCCAGGCGCGCGCACAGGCTGCTGTCGCCGAGGCGCAGGCCAACGCCCGCTCGGCCGTCGCCCTGAGCGAGGAGGCCGAGGTCGAACAGGCCGCCCGCACGCTGCTCATGGCACGGCGCACCGCCGAGCAGATGGAGCTCGATGCCCGCGGGCAGGCCCAGAGCCTCCTCGCCGAGGCCAAGACACGTGCGGACCGCCAGCTCGCGGAAGCGCAGGCCGAGGCCGAGGAGCTCATCCGCCGTGCCCGCACCCGCGCCGACAGCGAGTTCGCAGATCGTCGAGTGCGTGCCGGTGAAGAGGTGCAGGTCCTCGAGAACCGCCGGTCGCAGCTGGCCGACGTGATCACCCAGCTCGAGGCTCGCCTGGCCGGCTACCGCGAGGACCTGACCCGCACGGCGGAGGAGCTCACGCTGCTGGCGTCGGACCCGGACCGCCTCGGCGCTCGTCCGACGCTGTCGATCCCACCCGACGAGGTCATCGCCGCCCGACCGGAGCCCTCGGGTCACGCCGCGGCGGATCCGGCCGATGTCGAGCCCGTCGCCGGCGGGCCCGACGTCGTGGTGGAGACCTTCAGCGCAGAGGTCGACGCCGCCGCGGAGCCGACCGACTCGGCGGCCGGCTCGGAGTCGTCGAGCGCTCCCGGTCCGTCGAGCGCTCCCGGTCCGTCGAGTGCAGCATCGCCCGGCTCCGGCCCCGACGTCGTCGTCCAGGAGCGCATCGTCGACTTCGACGAAGGCGCAGGTGACGGGCCCCCGACCCAGGCGGTCGACGCCGCTCAGGAATGGGGCCCCGGCAGCTGGTCGCGGCTCGAGGCCACCGGTGGCGAGGTGGAAGAGACGATCAGCCTGGCCGACGAGCCCGGGTCGCGGACCGCTCCCCACATCATCGCCGAGCCGGTCACCGGTTCCGGCCGCGACCGCTACCTGCAGGACCTCGACGACGCGGTCAACATCGCGGAAGAGGGCGATGACGAGGCGATGACCGCGTTCTTCGAGGGTTCGGGCGAGACCCGCAACCGTCGGTTCGGTTGGCGGCGCTGAGCGCCCTCGGCTGCCTCTGGCCCGGCTTCGTCCGACGACGTGCCCCCGGCGACCAGCAACCTGACGGACTGAGCGGGCCACAGGGAGATCGCGCCCGGTTCGCTGGTCCCGCGGCTAGAGTGCCCCGACCATCCGGGCAACCTGCCCACACATCGACCCGTCAGGGAAGGAGGCCGATGATGGCGACCAAGCGCGCCGGATCGACCACCGCGAAGGCGCCGGCCAAGAAGGCCGCGCCGGCGAAGAAGGCAACCGCGGCCAAGAAGGCTGCTCCCGCGAAGAAGGCCGCTCCCGTCAAGAAGGCCGCTCCCGCCAAGAAGGCAACTCCCGCGAAGAAAGCACCTGTGGCCAAGAAGGCCGCGCCGGCGAAGAAGGCACCTGTGGCCAAGAAGGCCGCCCCCGCCAAGAAGGCACCTGTGGCCAAGAAGGCCGCGCCGGCGACGAAGGCACCTGCGGCGAGGAAGACCGCGCCGGCCAAGAAGGCGCCGGCCAAGAGCCCGTTCGACAAGGCGTTCCTGGACGCGCAGCGCCAGTCGTTGACCGAGGAGCGCGCCACGCTGCACGAACAGGCGGTGTCGCTCAAGGCCGAGGCCGACGCGCTGGCCTTCGACCGAGAGCCCGGTGACGTGCAGTTCGACGACGAGTCGGGCGAGGGCGACACGCTCGCCGTCGAGCGTGACTTCGACCTGGCCCGCGCCGCACAGGCGCGACAGACCATCGACGAGATCGACGCCGCCTTCGAGCGCATCGACAACGGGACCTACGGCATCTGCGAGTACTCCGGCCAGCCGATCCCCAAGGAGCGACTCAAGGCCATCCCGTGGGCGCGTGAACGCGTCGAGTACAAGACCCGCAGCTTCCGCTGACGGTCCCCGCGGGACCGCAGAGGCCATGAGCGCCGTCCGCAGGTGGGCCACGGTGGGCGTCGCCGCGCTCGTGGTGCTGGCCCTCGACCAGCTCACCAAGCGGTGGGCCGTCGACCGGCTCAAGGGCCAGCTGCCGATCGACGTGGTGTGGACCCTCCGGTTCACCTATGCGGAGAACACCGGCATGGCGTTCTCCAAGGGAACCGGTGCCGGCCGTTGGATCTCGCTGGTCGTGGTGGCGATCGTGGTCGCGCTCGTGCTGCTCGCCCGCAACGTGCGGACGGTCGGCGGGCTGGTGCTGATCGGCGTCGTGATCGGCGGTGCCTTCGGCAACCTCGTGGACCGCGTGTTCCGGGCCCACGACGGCCTGCTGACCGGTGGCGTCGTGGACTGGATCGACGTCCAGTGGTGGCCGATCTTCAACATCGCTGATGCCGCGGTGGTCCTCGGCGGCATCCTGATCGCGATCATGCTCCTTCGCGAACCGGTCGAAGACGGTGACGGTGGGTCCGGCGGGGACGCTGCCCCGACGTGAGCGACGACGGAGCCGCCCACCTCGACGAGGTGATCCCCGAGGTGCTCGACGGCGAGCGCGTCGACCGGACGCTCTCCACGCTCGTGCCCTGCTCCCGCTCCGAAGCCGCCGACGCCATCGCAGCCGGCAGCGTCCGGATCGACGGGACCGTCGTCACCAAGGCATCCCAGCGCGTCGTCGCAGGCAACCACATCCAGGTGCAGTCGGATCCTGTCCGACGTGCCGATCCGGTCGCCGCCGACGACGACGTCGAGTTCGACGTGTTGCACGTGGACGACGACATCATCGTGATCGACAAGCCGGCCGGACTCGTCGTGCACCCCGGACCCGGCCACAGCGGCGCCACCCTGGTGCACGGGCTCGTCGCCCGGTTCCCCGACCTGGATCCGTCGACCGGGACGCTGGTGGGCGAGCCCGGACGGCCAGGCCTCGTCCACCGCCTCGACCGGGGGACGTCCGGACTCCTCGTCGTCGCCCGCACCCCCGAGGCGCACGCGTCGCTCGTCGAACAGCTCTCCACCCATGCCGTCGAGCGCACCTACACCGCGCTCGTCCGCGGTCGCCTGCAGCACGCTCACGGCGTGATCGATGCTCCGATCGGGCGCTCCCGCCGCGACCCGCTGCGCATGACCGTCGCCGCCGACGGCCGACCGGCGCGGACCCACTATCGGCTGGAGCACCAGTTCGAGCGCTCCGTCGAGTCGACCGACGGTCGCGTGCGCCCCACCGAGGTCGCGCTGGTGACCTGCAACCTGGAGACGGGACGCACCCACCAGATCCGGGTGCACCTCGCCTCGGTCGGACACCCGGTCGTCGGCGACGCGCTCTACGGCGGACCGGAACGGCGGCCCCATGTCGGGCGACCCTTCCTCCACGCCCGGGAGCTCTCCTTCCGCCACCCCGGAACCGGCGGCCAGGTGACCTTCACGTCGCCTCTGGCCGACGACCTCGCTTCCGTGCTCGACACCCTGCGGCCGCCGGCGGGCAGCAGCTCGCCGCAGGTTTGACCCCACGATCGAACAGACAGGAGCATTGGGACATGCGAGCGTTGGTCATCCACGAGAGCCTCACCGGCAACACCCGGACCGCTGCCCGGCACATCGTCGCGGAGCTGCGGAGCGAGGGCTGGGACGCGACCGAGTGCTCGAGCCGCCAGGTCGACCTGAGCGCGCTGCAGCGGGCCGACGTGGTCGTCGTCGGCACCTGGGTCGACGGTCTCGTGCTGTTCGGTCAACGCCCCGGCGGCGCCGGCAAGCTGGCCAAGCTGCCGCTCCTCGGCGACAAGCCCACGTACGTCTTCGTCACCTACGCGATCGACCCCGGCCGAACGCTGGACAAGCTCACCGACGAGATCACCGAGCGGCGAGGCGACGTGCGAGGCGGCATGGCGATCAAGCGGGGCAAGCTCCGCGACGCCAGCATCGAGTTCGCCCGCCGTGTCATCGACGCCACCGTCGACGCGACGGCGGAGGCCTGAAGAGCTCAACCGGCCTGTTCGGTCGCTTCGCTTCCCTCACCCGGCTGGTCAACCGGCCTGTTCGGTCGCTTCGCTTCCCTCACCCGGCTGGTCAACCGGCCTGTTCGGTCGCTTCGCTTCCCTCACCCGGCCAGGGCGCATTGCCGCCGGCCACCGCACCGAGCTCGGCGAGCGTGAAGCCCTCGAGCAGCTCCTTCATGCGGCCGCCGACGTCGTGCCACACGGCGAGCAGCACGCACTGACCCTCGTGGTCACACGCACCGTCGGTGTGGGGCTGGCCGAAGTCGCCGGCCTGGATCGGGCCGTCCACGGCGGAGACGATCTGCGCCAGGTCGATGTCCTCGGGGTCACGGGCCAGCACGTAGCCGCCGCCGACACCCCGCTTCGAGCGGACCAGCCCGGCGCCCTTGAGCGCGAGCAGGATCTGCTCGAGGTACGGCTGGGGGAGTCCGGTGCGCTCCGCGATGTCGCGGACGGAGGTGGGACCGTCCTCGCGGTGCAGCGACAGCGACAACAGGGCACGACACGCGTAGTCGCCGCGGGTGGAGACCTTCACCCGCATCATCGTACGCATGTCGCCGCTGCCAGTTCGGACGCCCTGGGTCCCCGGACGTGCCGTTTGACCTTGCAGCACGAGGCAGGACCGCTAGCGTTGGTGTCGGTGGATCGGCAAGGAGCCAGCGGTGGGTGACCAACCAGTGCTGCCCGACTACGAGGGCGCATGCACATGCAACGTGATGAGCCCCCTCATCGAGGATCCCGACCGCGTTCCCGAGTGGTTCCCCGACGGCGTCGTCGGCGCCGACCAGGTCGTGCTGTGGGTGCTCGACGGTCTCGGGTGGGACCAGATGCAGAGCCGTCTGGCATCGCTTCGCGGGTTCCCCCTCATGAACGGCGCGGCCATCACCACGATCGCGCCCACCACCACCGCCACCGCGCTGACGTCGATCAGCACCGGCCTGCCGCCGGGTGAGCACGGCATCATCGGCTACCGGATCGCGGTCGAGGGCGACGACAACCTCAACGTGCTGCGCTGGACCACGTCCAAGGGCGACGCCAGGGAGTCCATCCCGCCGGAATCGGTCCAGCACGACGTCGCGTTCGAGGGCCACCGCCCACCCGTGGTGGTCCGGGCGGAGTTCCGCGACACCGGCTTCACCCGGGCGCACCTCGGCGGTTGCCGCCACGTCCCGTACCGGATGCCCTCCACCCTCGTCGCCGAGATCCTCCACCAGGTCCACGCCGGCGAGCCGTTCGTCTACGCCTACTACGACGGGATCGACAAGGTGGCCCACGAGTACGGGCTCGGCAGCGTCTACGACGCGGAGCTGATCTTCGTCGACCGCATGGTGGAGTACCTGCTGGCGGAGCTACCGCCGAACGTGGCGCTCGTGATCACCTCCGACCACGGCCAGGTCGACGTCGGCGACCGCGTGTTCCCTCCGCACCCCGCGGTGCTGAGCCAGGTCCGCCACCAGTCCGGCGAGGCCCGGTTCCGCTGGCTGCACGCGCACCTGGGTGCCGAAGCAGCGCTCTACGACGCCGCGGTCGAGCACCACTCGCACGAGTCGTGGGTCGTGACCCGCGAGCAGGTCGTCGACGAGTGCTGGTTCGGGCCCAAGGTCCTGCCCGGACCGCTGGCCCGCCTCGGCGACGTCGCGCTCGTCGCCCGGGAGCCGATCGCGTACGAGGATCCGATGGACACGGGGCCGTTCCACCTCATCGGTCGTCACGGCTCGCTGACACCGGCCGAGGTCTACGTGCCGCTCCTGGTCGCCCGGGGCGCCTGACCCCACTCGGGGTAGGGTCCCGCCCATGTCCGACGCCGTGTCCGATCCGAGAGAGGTGCTCGAACCCGACGCTGTCGATCCGCCGTCACCGACCGGTGGCGCAGGACCGGCGATCGGAGCAGGACCGGCCGCAGCCGGCACGGGGGCAGCGCCGCTCGTCGGCGATCCGGAGGCCGACGGGTCGGGCATCGACACCGATGGCGACGGGGTCCCCGACATCAACTCGCCGGCCAAGATCATCCGCATCGGTGCCATGCTCAAGCAGCTGCTCGAGGAGGTGCGCACGACCCCGCTCGACGAGGCGTCCCGCGGTCAGCTCCGCGACATCTACGAGCGGTCCATCGAGCAGCTCAAGTCGTCGCTGTCACCCGAGTTGGGCGACGAGCTCGCCGAGCTCAGCTTCGACTTCCCCGACGGCGCCGTGCCATCCGAGGTCGAGCTGCGCATGGCCCAATCCCAGCTCGTCGGCTGGCTCGAAGGGCTCTTCCACGGCATCCAGGCGGCGCTCGTCGCCCAGCAGATGTCGGCTCGCCAGCAGCTCGAGGGGATGCGTGGCCAGCTGCCGCAGGGTCCCGGCGGCCCGCACGTCGGCTCCAGCCCCGGTCCCGGCTACATCTGAGGTCTGATCCTCCGCCCGTCGACCGGGTCGAGGAGCGCGGTGTCGGCGACGCGCGCGAGACTCGCGACCGAAGCACATCGTTGTCATTTCGTCGGTCGACCGGGGTCGGCCGTCCGCCTGGGAGGCCCACAAGGTGCCCGACTCGTTCGTCCACCTGCACCAGCACACCGAGTACTCCATGCTCGACGGGGCGGCGCGCATCGGTGACGTCGTGTCCTCGGCCGTGGCCGACGGCCAGCCGGCCATGGGCATCACCGACCACGGCAACATGTACGGCGTCCTGGACTTCTACAAGGAGTGCCGGCAGCAGGGCGTGACGCCGATCATCGGGACCGAGGCCTACATGGCCCACGACTCCCGTCACGAGCGGCCGCCTCGCCGGGGCCGGGTCGACGACTCCGGCGGTGACGTCGAGGGCGGCAGGAAGCTCTACTACCACCTGACGCTGCTGGCGGAGGACGACGCCGGATACCGGAACCTCATCCAGCTGGCCAGCCGCGCCTACATGGAGGGCTACTACTACAAGCCCCGCGTCGACTGGGAGACGTTGGCCGAGCACCACGAGGGGGTCATCGCCACCACCGGCTGCCTGGGCGGTCACGTGCTGCAGTCGCTGATGAACGAGGGGTTCGACGCGGCGCTGGAGAAGGCGGCGCGCCTGCAGGACATCTTCGGCCGCGACAACCTCTTCGTGGAGATCCAGGACCACGGCATCCCCGAGCAGCACCGGACGAACCCGCAGCTGCTCGAGATCGCCAAGAAGATCCAGGCGCCGCTGCTCGCGACCAACGACAGCCACTACGTGCACCGGGGCGACGCCGTGGCCCACGACGCGCTCCTGTGCGTGCAGACGGGGTCGCTCATGAGCGACCCCGAGCGCTTCAAGTTCCACGGCGACGAGCACTACCTGAAGACCGCGCAGGAGATGCGCCACCTGTTCTCCGAGGTGCCCGAGAGCTGCGACAACACGCTGTGGATCGCGGAGCGGGCCAACGTCGAGATCGAGTTCGGCAATCCGCAGCTGCCCAACTTCCCGCTGCCCGAGGGCTTCACCGACGACGCCGCCTACCTGGAGCACCTGACCTTCCTGGGGGCCAGGCAGCGCTGGGGCGACCAGCTGCCCGACGGTGTCGTCGAACGGATCGCCTACGAGCTCAAGGTCATCGGCGACATGGGGTTCAGCTCGTACTTCCTGATCGTGTGGGACCTGATCCGCCACGCCCGCGACGCCGAGATCCGCGTCGGCCCCGGCCGTGGCTCGGCGGCGGGGTGCGCGGTGGCGTACGCGCTGCGGATCACCGACCTCGACCCCATCCGCTACGACCTGCTGTTCGAGCGCTTCCTCAACCCCAGCCGCATCTCGATGCCCGACATCGACATGGACTTCGACTCCCGCTACCGGGACGAGATGATCCGCTACGCGGCGGAGCGCTACGGCCGCGACCACGTGGCCCAGATCGTCACCTTCTCCACGATCAAGGCCCGGGCCGCGGTGCGCGACGCCGCCCGGGTGCTCGGCAAGCCCTACATCGTGGGCGACAAGGTCGCCAAGGCGATGCCGCCGTTGATCATGGGCCGCGACACGCCGCTCTACGCCTGTCTGGAAGAGCACCCCAAGTTCGTCGACGGCTTCAAGATGGCCGCCGAGCTGCGGGAGATGTACGCCACGGACCCCGAGACCAAAGAGGTCGTCGACGTCGCCAAGGGCCTGGAAGGGCTCCGGCGCGGCGACGGCATCCACGCGGCCGCGGTGGTGATCACCAAGGAGCCGCTCACCGAGTACCTGCCGATCCAGCGCAAGCCGGAGTCCGGCGTGCCCATCGAGGAAGCGCCCGTCGTCACCCAGTACGAGATGCACGGCGTGGAGGAGCTCGGTCTGCTCAAGATGGACTTCCTGGGTCTGCGGAACCTCGACGTCATCTCCGACACGTTGGAGCTCATCGAGCGCACCCGGGGCGTGAAGGTCGACATCGACGACGTCGACCTCACCGACGGTCCCACCTACGAGCTGCTGCGGCGGGCCGACACGATCGGGGTGTTCCAGCTGGAGGGCGGCCCCATGCGCGCCCTGATCCGCTCGCTGGCGCCGACCGAGTTCGAGGACGTCGCCGCCCTCGTGGCCCTGTACCGACCGGGGCCGATGGCGGCCAACATGCACACGGACTACGCGGACCGCAAGAACGGCCGGCAGGAGATCACCTATCTGCACCCGGACGCCGAGGAGATCCTCGGCGACACCTACGGGCTCTGTCTCACGGGCGACACGATCGTGGTCGAGGCCTGTACTGGTCGTCCGACGCGCCTGGACGAGATCGATCCCTCCGATGGCTTCTGGGTCCATGGGGTCGATGGCGACCTCCGGCCCGTGGTGCGCCAGGTCACGCACTGGGTCGACAACGGCGTCCGTGACACGGTCACGCTCACGCTCGCCAACGGGATGACGCTGACCGGCACGCCGGACCACCCGGTGCTCACGGAGCGGGGTTGGATTGGGTTGGCGGAGCTGACAGCGGACGATCATGTCGCAACGGCACCGGAGCTGCTCGAGCCGATCGAGCCCGTGACCATGTCGAGCGCACGTCTGCGGCTCCTGGGGTACCTGATCGGTGACGGTTCGCTCGCCACGGGTTCGTCGATCACGTTCGTGAATCGGGACGAGCGACTGCTCGACGAGTTCGAGGCGGTCGTCGCTGCGGCGTTCCCGACCACCCGTCCATCTCGCTACGTCGGCTCGAACGGCGTCACGAGGATCACCGTCGGGAACGGCAAAGGGAACGGTGGGGGAGCGTCACCGCTGCTCCTGTGGCTTCGCGACCTCGGACTGAAGGCACCGATCAGAGCGGAAGCCGGCGGCGTCCTGTCGCACGAGAAGTTCGTGCCGACGTGCGTCTTCGAGGCCAGCAACGACGCCGTCGGCCGGTTCGTCGCTGCGCTCTGGGACTGCGACGGTCACGTCGGTGAGCGGATGGCGTTCTACCGGACGGTCTCGCCCCGGCTCGCAGAGGACGTCAGACGGCTCCTCCTGCGCCTCGGGTTCGATGCGCCGGTGTACTCCGCCGAGTACTCGACCGGTCGAGGTGTCCCGCGCACGGCGTATCAGGTGACGGTGTACGACGGGCCGCGCTTCGCAGCGCTGATCGCGCCGCATCTCGCGTGCGAACACAAGCGGGAGGCGCTCTTCGACGCACAGAGCCGCGGCACCACCTTGCCCCGGGCGGAGGTCATGTCCGAGGTGCGGAACGCCTCCACGGCGTCGATTCGCCGACTCTCGCAGGAGCTCGGCATCGCGAGCTGGCACTTCTCACCGTATGCGTCCGAGCGCCATCCTCGGGTCCACGTGGAGACCATCGCCTCCGCCCTCGCCGTCCTCGACCTTCCCGAGGTCGATCGTCGTCGGCGCATCAGCTGGAACCGGGTCGAGTCGGTCGTGCCGGCCGACCGGCAGCAAGTGTTCGACATCACCGTGGACGACGTCCACAACTTCGTCGCAAACGGGATCGTCGCCCACAACTGCATCTACCAAGAGGCGATCATGAGGATCGCCCAGAGGTTCGCGGGCTACTCCCTGGCGGAGGCTGACAACCTCCGGAAGGCCATGGGGAAGAAAGTAAGAGAGCTCATCGCGAAGGAGCGAACGAAGTTCGTGGAGGGCTGCGAGGCCACTGGGTACGGCGCCGACCTCGGTACGGCGTGGTTCGACATCATCGAACCGTTCGCTGACTACGCCTTCAACAAGAGCCACTCCTACGGCTACGGCTTCGTCGCCTATCAGACCGCGTATCTCAAGGCGAACTACCCGGCGGAGTACCTCTCGGCGCTGCTCACCAGCGTGAAGAGCAGCCTGGAGAAGGCGGCGATCTACCTGGCGGAGTGCCGGGCGACGGGCATCGAGGTGCTGGTGCCCGACGTCAACCGCTCGTTGTCGGACTTCGCTCCAGTGGTGCCGGAGCACCTCGACGACGGCGCGACGGCCGACACCGGCTCCAGCCAGATCCTGTTCGGGCTCTCGGCCGTGCGGAACGTGGGGGAGGGGCTCGTGGAGCTGATCCTCGCCGATCGCGACGAGAACGGCCCGTTCGAGGACTTCTACGACTTCTGCCAGCGGGTCAACACCCAGGTGCTCAACAAGCGGACGATCGAGTCGCTGATCAAGGCCGGCGGGTTCGACTCGATGGGTCATCAGCGCCAAGGCCTCCTCACGGTGTTCGAGCAGATCGTCGACACCACGATCGCCCGCCGCAAGGAGCACGACATGGGCGTCATGTCGCTGTTCGGGGAGATGGAGGACGGCCCCGCGTTCGACGAGAAGGTGAAGATCCCCGGCGTCGAGTTCGACAAGAAGCAGCGCTTGGCGTTCGAGAAGGAGATGCTCGGCCTCTACGTGTCGGACCACCCGCTGCTCGGCGCCGAACGGGCGCTCGAACGCAAGATCGACTGCACGATCCCGGACCTGTCCGAGCTGGAGGACGGCACGCAGCGCACGATCGGTGGTGTGATCACCGGCCTGCAGCGCAAGTGGACCAAGAAGGGCGACCTGATGGCCGTCTTCGTGCTGGAGGACCTCCAGGGTTCGGTCGAGGTCATGGTCTTCCCGAAGACGATGGCCCAGATCGGCCACCTGCTCGTCGAGGACGCCGTGGTGCTCAGCACCGGCAGGGTCGACAAGCGCGACGACACGCCCAAGTTCATCCCGCGCGAGCTGGAGCTGTTCGAGCCCCAGCTCGACGAGCACCCACCGCTGCGCCTCCACCTGCCGCCGGCCCGTCTCGACGATGTCACGATCGACCGGCTGCGGGAGCTGATCGTCGACTTCCCCGGCGACTCAGAGGTGCACATCCTGCTGGGCGAGCAGCAGGTGCTCCGCCTGTCCGACGACCACCTCGTCAACACCCGCAGCGGCATCATCGGCGAGCTGCGCGCCCTGCTCGGACACGAGGCCGTCGTCCTCTGAGGTCGGCGTTCGGCCCCTGACTTGCCGATCGGGTGCGGGAGGGACTGAACTAGTGCAACCCATCGTGTACCCAGAACCGGGTCCACGACCCCCTCCGCGGGGCGTGCCGACACCTCAGGGAGAGAATGCATGCCGCTCGACGTCACGACCAAGGACTGCACCGCTCTCAGCGATGCTGAACTGGCCGAGATGGCCGACCTCTGCGCCGAGGGCGGCATCAGCCACGAGATCGGCGTCCTGTCCAAGCAGGTCGCCGACTGGGTGCTGGTCACCCAGGTGAGGGAGGGCAACCTCCTGCGCGGCTTCTCCTTCTCCACGCTGGAGCGCATCGGTGGCACGCCGGCGGTGCTGCTCGGTCTGGCGGAGGTCAAGCGCTCCTCCAAGCGGGACTCGGTGCTGAAGGCGATCGTGGCCGACAACCTGCGCCGCGCGCTGATGGCGTTCCCCGACGAGGACGTCCTCGTCGGCACCCGCATGTGCGACCCCGGCGGCTTCGAGGCGTTCAAGGTCCTCGTCGACGTCATCCCCCGTCCCGGTCACACGGCATCGGGTGAGGAGCGAGCGTGGGGTCGTCGCCTGGCCAAGCGGTTCGGGGTCGAGCCCGGGCGCTACGACGACGTGATCTTCACCGTCACCGGCGACGGCGCCAGCCCGCTGGTGCTCGACCACGTCTCTCTCAAGCCGGAGAAGACCGACTCGGACGTCGCCGCCCAGTTCGCCGACCTGGATGCCGAGCGCGGCGACTGCCTGGTCACCTTCGGCTGGGTGATGGCCGAGGAGCTCCTCAAGTACAACGGGTGAGCACACCCGGTTCGATGGACGGGGCGCCGACGTTCGCGTCGGTGCTGGCGCGGCGGCGGATGTGCCGGGACTTCGTTCCGGAACCCGTGCCCGCTGACGTGCTGGACCGTGTCCTGGCCGCTGCGTTCCGCGGCCCGTCGGCCGGCAACACCCACGGTCTCGACCTCGTCGTGCTCGATGGTCCGGAGCACACGACCCGGCACTGGGACGTCACCCTGCCTCCGGAGCGGCGGGCCGCGTTCCCATGGCCCGGGTTGCTGCGTGCGCCGGTGCTCATCGAGGTGATCGTCGACCCCGACGCGTACGTCGAGCGCTACGCGCAGCCCGACAAGGCCCACACCGGGCTCGGCGAGGGCGTCGAGGAGTGGAACGTGCCGTACTGGTTCGTCGACGGTGGGTCCGCGGTGATGGCGATGCTCATGGCCGCAGAGGCCGAAGGTCTGGGCGCCCTGTTCTTCGGGCTGTTCGACCACGAGAGGGCGGTCCTCGCCGGGCTCGGAGTGCCCGACGAGCGCCGCGGAGTCGGCACGATCGCCGTGGGTTGGCCTCGACCCGGAGGGCGGAGCCCGTCGCGCTCGGCCCGTTCCGGTCGGCCGGATCCGACCGAGCACGTTCGAGTCGCTGCGTGGTGATGGCTCCGTGGTAGCGTCGCTCCGATGATGCAGCGATTCTGGTCCTGGCTCGCCGTCAACCTGGGCAAGCACGCCATCGTGGTCACCGCGGTGCTGGCGGCGTTCACGGTCCTGATCGGGACCGGGATCACCCGGCTGGAGTTCGCCACCGGTCAGGACAGCTACCTCAACGCGGACGACGAGGTCTACAAGGACAACGTCGTCTACCAGGACCTCTTCGGTGGCGAAGCCATGTTGTCGGTCATCACGATGGCGCCCGGCCACACCGTCGACGAGCTGTTCACCGAGGAGGGGCTCGCCACGTTCGCGTCCGTCACCGAGGAGGTCGAGGGCACCGACGGAGTGCAGGGCGTCATCTCCCCGGTCACCGCGCTGCAGTTCTCCTCCGACCTGGTCTCGGCGCCGGAAGGCGGTTCCCCGCTGGACTCGATCGCCGCCAAGGCGCTGGTGCACGCCACCGAGGTGGCCGAGGCCGAAGGCGACACCGCCAGCGTCGAGGCCCGCAAGGCCGACACGGCAGAGACGGCGGGTCGGCTGCTCGCCGTGCCTGCCGACCAGCAGGTCCTGTCCAACCCCGAGTGGGTCAAGTTCCTGCTGTACGACAACCAGGGCGAGGTGCGCACGGCGCTGCGGCCGTTCTTCCCCGACGACACCCACGCACTGATGATCACCCGCTTCGAGGGGAACCGGTCGATCGAGGAGGAGGGCTCCACCGCCGACGCGGTGGAGGCGGCCACGTCCAAGCTCGAGTTCCCGAACGCGAGCGTGGTCACCACCGGTGCGCCGGTCCTGCTCAAGAGCATCAACGACTACCTCAAGGGCGGGATGCTCACGCTGGGAGCGATCGCGATCGTCGTGATGATGGTGATCCTCCTGCTGTTCTTCAGCGTGCGCTGGCGGTTGCTGCCGCTCGCCGTGGTGCTCGTCGGCGTGGTGTGGGCGTTCGGACTCGCCGGCTACCTCGGCATCCCGCTGACGCTCGTGACGATCGCCGGGCTGCCGGTGATGTTGGGCATCGGCATCGACTACGCGATCCAGATGCACTCCAGGATCGAAGAGGAGGTGATCATCGCCCGCTCTCCGCATCCGATCCAGGAGGGTGCCCGCGGGCTGGGGCCGGCGTTGCTCGTCGTCACCTTCGACGCCGTGTTCGCCTTCCTCGCACTGCAGATCTCCCACGTGCCGATGGTGCGTGCGTTCGGCTGGCTGCTCACCGTCGGCATCGTCGCCATCTGCATCAGCTCGATCCTCAACCCGCTGGCGATCCTCGGGATGCGTGAGTACCGCAGCCCGACCAAGGCCCGTGACTTCAGCGAGGGACGGCTCGGGCGCATGGTCGTCAAGATGGGTTCGCTGCCCGGCAGCTGGGCCATCCCGTTGGCCGTCGTGTCGGTCGCCGTGTTCGTCGCCGGCAGCTTGGTGGAGCACTCGATCGAGTTGGAGACCGACCCGATCAACTGGGTCGATCAGCAGTCCCAGGTCGTCAAGGACCTGCGCATCGTCGAGCGCGAGGTCGGGGGGTCGTCGGAGCTCGGGATCTTCGTCGAGTCCACAGGTGGGCAGTCGCTCTACACCGATGAGGTGGTGGCGAACCTCGACGAGTTCCAGCGGTCGACGTTGGCGGAGCACCCCGGGGTGCTGCTCATCGGTTCCGGCATCATCACCACGATCTCCGACCTCACCGAAGTTCCCGGAGCAGCACACGTGTCGCCGACCGGCGAGTCGATCCAAGCCGCGTGGGACATCGCCCCGCCGGGGATCCAGAGCTCGACGGCGTCGCCGGACGGCGAGGCGCTCAACCTGATCTACCTGACGAAGCCGACCTCGCTCGAGGAGCGCGCGGATGTCGTCGACGACATCCGCAGCAACGCCGTCGCACCACCGGAGACGCACCTCACGCCGTCGGGCCTGGCCGTCGTCGGTGTGGGTCTCTTGGAGAACCTGGAGGCCAACCTCACCCAGCTCACGTGGGTGGCCGCCGGCCTCGTGTTCCTGTTCCTCCTGATCCGGCTCCGCTCGTTCACCAGGTCGTTGCTGTCGATGGTGCCGGTGTTGGTCGCGTCGGGCGTGGCGACGCTGGCGATCTGGGCGCTCGGCATCTCGCTCAGCCCCATGACGGCGATCGGCGGCCCGCTGGTGGTCGCGACCTGCACCGAGTTCACGTCGCTGATCCTGTTGCGCTACATCGAGGAGCGGCGCCGTGGCCTGGACCCGCGGGCAGCCATCGACGTGACGGCCGGCCGCACCGGGCGGGCGTTCATCGTGTCGGCCATGACCGCGGTCGCCGGCGTGGCGGTGATCTCGTTCTCGTCGCTGCCCCTGCTGCGGAACTTCGGCATCTTCATGGCCCTCAAGATCACGATCGCCCTGCTCGCGGCGCTGATCGTGCTGCCCCCGCTCATCATCTGGGCCGACAAGCGGGGATGGGTCTCCAAGGGGATGCTCAACCACACGCCGGAGCCGTACCTGGAGACCCCGGACCACAAGGCGGGCGTCGACGTCGGCTGAACCCGCGATCTTGGGGGATTCGGACGTGTGAGGTGTCGACATCCCCCGAGTTCGGGGCGTCTCAGCTGCGGGAGGTCGACGACCCGAGCGCCTGGGCGAGTGCGTCGGGCTCGGTGACGGGTGCGTCGCAGACATGGCCCCGGCAGAGGTAGGCACGCCCGTCGGCACCGACGTCGTGGCGACCTTCCCACAGCCCGCCGGTGCCGTTCGGTCCCCAGGTGAGCACCGTCGTGGGGCGGAAGCTGCGCTGGGCGACCGCCACGAGGTCCGGGCGGTCGCCGCTGATCACCAGTTCGGCAACGCCCGAGGTCGCCATCTCGATCGCCCACAGCAGGTTCCCGAACCCGAGCGGGTGGCGGCTCACCACGGCCCCGAGGCGCCCGATCACCTCGTCTGCGCGGGTCGCCCAGCGGTCCTCGCCGGTCAACGCACCCAGGCGCAGGAAGCCGGTCGCCGCCAGCGACGCGCCCGACGGGGTGGCGTTGTCCATGCTCTCCTGCGGGCGGACCAGCAGCTCCTCGGCATCAGAGCCCGTGGCGAACACGGTGCCGCTGTCGTCGAGGAACAGTCGGTCGAGGTCCTCGGCCACGGCGCGGGCCTCGTGGATCCAGCGCTGCTCGCCGGTGGCCTCGTGCAGGCTGAGGAACGCGTCGAGCAGCGCGCCGTGGTCGGCTGCATAGGCCAGGTGCTGCGCCCGGCCGAGCCCGTCGCCGGAACCGTCCTCGCCGGCCTGCCAGGAACGCAGCCATCGGCCGTCGCGGCGTCGAAGACGTGAGAGCAGGAACTCGGCAGTCCGCTCGGCGTCGTCGACCCAGTCGGTCCGCCCGACTGCGGCGCCGGCGTCCGCCAGTGCAGCGACGTAGAGAGCGTTCCACTCGGTCAGCACCTTGTCGTCGAGACCGGGTCGGGGGCGGTGGGCGCGGTCGGCCAGCAGCGCCTCGGCCGCCGCCTGGATCTCCGGCGGCCGGTCGAGGCGCCCTCGGGCGTGGGACCGGTTGGGGATCGACGCGCCGTCGAAGTTGCCCTCCGTCGTGATGGCGAACCACTCGCAGGTCGCGTCGACGTGCTCGCCGAGCCCGGCGGCATCCAACGCCGCCGCCACCTGGTCCGGCTTCCACACGTAGAACGCCCCCTCCTCGGCGTGGGCACCTTCGCCGGCATCGGGCGGAAGGGAGTCGGCGTCCTCGGCGGAGAAGCGTCCGCCGTCGACATGGGTCAGGTCCCGGGCCACGTAGCTGACGATGCCCTCGGCGACCTGGAGGAAGCGCTGCAGACCGGTGACCTGGAACGCATGGGCGCACAGGCGCAGGAGCAGCGCGTTGTCGTAGAGCATCTTCTCGAAGTGGGGCACCAGCCAGTGGCGGTCGACCGAGTAGCGGCTGAAGCCTCCGCCGAGGTGGTCGTGGATGCCCCCGGCGGCCATGGCGTCGAGCGAGGTCACCACGCACGACAGCGACGTGGCCGACCCGGTGCGGGCGTGGTGGCGCAGCAGGTGGTCCAGGCTCATCGACTGCGGGAACTTGGGGGCCCGACCGAAGCCGCCCCACTCCGGGTCGTTCGCGGCCAGCAGTCCCATCGTGGCCTCGTCGAGCTCGGCCACCGTGGGCGCCGCGGCATCGGCCGCGTCGACGCCGACGGTGCGGTGCAGCGACTCGGTCAGGCGGCCGGCCTGCTCGAGCAGCTCGTCGCGGCGCTCCGTCCACGCCTCGTGCACCGCATCGAGGAGCTGCGTGAAGCTCGGCTGGCCATGACGGGGCTGCGGCGGGAAGTAGGTGCCGCAGAAGAACGGCCTGCCGTCGGGGTCCGTGAACACCGTCATCGGCCAGCCGCCGTGGCCGGTCATGGCCTGTGTGGCCTCCATGTACACGGCGTCGACGTCGGGACGCTCCTCCCGGTCGACCTTGACGGGGACGAACCGCTCGTTGATCACGGCGGCGACCCGTGGGTCCTCGAAGCTCTCGTGGGCCATCACGTGGCACCAGTGACACGACGAGTAGCCGACCGACAACAGGATCGGCCGGTCGGTCGAGCGGGCGAGCTCGAACGCCTCGTCGCCCCAGGGCCACCAGTCGACGGGGTTCTCGGCGTGCTGGCGGAGGTACGGACTGGTCTGATCCACGAGACGGTTGGCCATCCCGGCAACCTACGACGCCCTTTCCGCCTGATCGTCGGCTCGAGGTGGAATCCCGGCGTCGTCCGGGCAGGATGGGTCATGCACAAGCCCGCAGACCTCATCGCAGCCGCCGGTGCCGTGATCTCCGCCACCGCCACCACGGCATCGGATCGGATCGGCATGTCCGAGACGGTCCTTGCCGCCGGGGTGTTCGGCCACGCCCTGCCGTCGAACGCCGAGCTGGCGACGGCAGCCGCCGCAGCGAGCTCCTTGCCTCACGGCGGCGACTCGGTGGTCGGGGGCGTCATCGGGGCGATCGAGAACGTGACGGCGATGAACGCCGTGCAGGCGATGGACGCGCAGCGTGACGGGCTGGCGGTCCGGATGCTGGTCGCGGTCACCGACAGCCGGATCTACCTGCTCGACTGGACGCCGGGGAGCGGGCCGAAGCTCATCCTCAAGACGTTGGATCGGACCACGACCGACGTGACCGTGCAGCACTTCGGGCTGAGTCGGCGCATCGAGCTGCTGGATCACGGCACCGGTGTGGACGCCCACATCGTCGGCACCACTGCGATGTTCAGCGCCGAGGCACCGGGCGACAAGGCCGTCTTGAGCCTCCTCGAACCTTGAGCCTCCTCGAACGCTGAAGCTTCCGGCTGGGTCAGGTGCCGCTGCGCTGGGCCTCGGCGAGATCGCTGACCGCACCGACCAGCTCGACGAGCTCCGGACCTGCCGCGGCTGGACTCCCGGCGTCGAACGGGGGCTGAGGGTCGTACTCGATGCCGAGCTGCACCGCTCGGGCGACGTCGTCGCCTGCCAGGGTCGCTGTGAGCCGCAGCGCCATGTCGATGCCGGCCGACACGCCGGCCGCGGTGGTGTACTTCCCGTCCGTGACCACCCGATCCGCGACGTAGGTGGCACCGAGCTCCTCGAGCAGCTGGGAGTGGTGCCAGTGCGTGGTCGCTGATCGCCCGTCGAGCAGACCGGCCGCACCGAGCAGCAGCGACCCGGTGCAGACCGAGGTGGTCCAGGTGGTGGTGAGGTCCGCGGTTCGGATCCACTCCACGATCTCGCTGTCCGGCCGCATGAGGCGCCGCGTGCCGAAGCCGCCTCCGACGAGCAGCACGTCCGGCGAAGGGACGTCGTCGAAGGTGTGCTCGACATCGATGTGGACCAGGCCGTTGTCATCGGACAGCCGGCCTCGCTCTGCCGCGCACACGACGACCTCGACGTCGGGAACCAGGGTCAGCACCTGGTACGGGCCGATCGCGTCGAGCAGCGTGAGGTCAGGGTAGAGGGCGATGGCGATCTGGGTGGTCATGGGGTGGTTCCTCGGATTCGGTGGCGTGGATCGGGACGAGGTGCGTGGTCGAGCACCGCTAG
>JAPXRJ010000011.1:0-32338 GCA_033813615.1 Microthrixaceae bacterium
GTGCTCACGAGGTTGAAGGTACGCGCGCGCTTCCCCATCGGCAACCAGAGGCCATCTGAGGCTGGTTCACGATGGTTCAGGACGGTTCACTGCATTTCATGATGTTTTCTGCCTCTTGACATCGTTCCCATGCTTCCCGTAACACTCTGAACGCCCGCACACGCGGAGATCGAGAGGGAGGGGAACGCCGTGACGTCGGTGATGGAGCGCAACCAGTCCGAAGACGTCGCGTCGGGGCGTCGGACCCACGACGCGACGGCGATCCGCACCGGAGCGCGACGTCCCGGGCTCCCGAGCGGCCGCGCCCTGATCGGGTCCGTGCTCATCGTGACCGCCGCTGCCGGCGTCCTCGTCGCCCATCGAGCCGCCACGTCGCCGCCGACGACCCGCTTCGTGGTCGTGACGAGAGACGTCCCGGCCGGCACCGAGATCACCGCCGATGCGCTCGGCAGCGTGGCGATCGACCTTCCATCGAGCCTGCAAGCGGTCGCCGTCGCCGATGCGGACGACGTCATCGGCGCCGTCGCCCGACACGACATCGCGAAGATGGACCTGCTCCGCCCCGGCGACCTCCGCGATCCGGCCACGACTCCCGATGCCGAGTCGGTGGTCGTGCCGGTCGAGATCGAGACGGCCAGGGCGCTCGCCGAGTCCGTGCACCCCGGCAGCCGCGTCCACGTGCTGGCGACCGACCCCGACGGGTCCGGAACCGTCGTCCTGGCCTCCGACGTGCTCGTCGTCGCCGTCGAGGCCGGAGACCGCGACGGCATCGGCGCCTCGGGCACCGCCTCGTACCGTCTGGCGCTGCCCGACGCGGAGGCTGCGACCGCCGTGGTCGACGCTTCGGTCCGCAAGCAGCTCACCCTGGTGGTGCCCGAGGGCGGAGCCGATCGTGGCTGACCGCTACGTCGTCGTGGGACTGGCCCGGTCCCGATGCCGGTGGTTCACCGAGCTGGCCCGCTGGGCGGACGCCGGCATCGCTCCGATCGAGTTCGTCAAGTGCCTCACGACCGAGGAAGCCCGCGCCGTGCTCGGCGCCGGTCGAGCGGTCTCGTTGCTGCTCGTCGACTCGGACATGGCGCGAGTCGACCGCGACCTGATCGCCGAGGCCGACCGGGCCGATGCGCCCACCGTGGTCGTCGGCGCCACGGACCGCTGGGACTGGGAGGCGCTCGGATGCGTCGCCGCGCTCAGGGCCGACTTCAACCGTGACGAGCTCGTCGAGCTGCTGGATCGGATCGCCCGGCGCGTCACCCGCCACACCGCACCCCAGTCCCGACGAGTGCAGCTCGCCGATGAGCCACAGCGAGGGCTCCTCGTCGGAGTGGTGGGCACCGGCGGCACCGGATCCTCGACGATCGCCGTCGCGACCGCCCAGGCGTGCGCCGCCGCGGGCCAGGACACCGTCCTCGTCGACGGATGCCGTCGGGCCGACCTGGCGATGTACCACGATGTGGGCGACGTCATCCCGGGACTGCCCGAGCTGGTCGACCTGCACCGAGCCGACGAACCGGACCCCGAGGAGATCCGTTCACTCGAGTTCACGACCGACCGCGGCTACCGGCTGGTCCTCGGCATGCGACGGTCCCGTGACTGGGCAGCCATGCGTCCGAGGTCCGTCGCCGCCACCTTGGACGGTCTTCGACGCTCGCACGCCGTGGTGGTCGTCGATGCGGACGCCGACCTGGAGACCGAGGCCGAGACCGGCTCCGCTGACGTCGAGGACCGCCACGCCCTCTCGCTCGAGGTCGCCCGACGCGGCGACGCAGTGGTGGCCGTGGCGGGCGCCGACATGAAGGGGGTCCACGACGTCGCACGGCTCCTGCACGATCTCGTTCGATGCGGCACTCCCTCGGAGCGGATCGTGGTCGTGCTCAACAACGCTCCCAGGGCCGCGACGATCCGGACGCGACTCGCGCGCGCTGTCCGATCGCTCACCGCGGACGTGGAACCGTGCGACGTCCTCCTCGTTCGGCACCACCGTCAGATCGACGCGGCGCACAGGGACGCGACGCCGCTGCCGTCAGCGGTCGGCGCGTCGGTGCTCGACGCCGTCCGACGTGTCGATCGTTCGGGCGGGCGCCAGCCCGACGACCCGGTCCGGATCCGCGTCGGGGAGCTCGGCTCCGACCTGTCGGTCGGCGCCGAAGCCGGTGTCGACGCTGCCCACGTGGAAGGCGGTCGACGATGAGCCTCGACACCGACGACGCTCAGCGTTCACCTCTCCAGGAGATCGAAAGCGTCGTGCAGCGACGCGCCAACGATCTGGCGATCGACGTGGACAGCGCCTCGGGCGAGTCACGGCTGCTCGAGCTCATCCGCGATGCCGTCGGCGAGTGGTCCGACCAGCACTCGCGGGGACATCGACCGTTCGACATCTCCGACCCCGGCGGGGTGGCCGACCGGGCGTTCCGCAACCTCGCCAGGTACGGGCCCCTGACCGAGCTCCTGACCGACGACGACGTCTGGGAGATCATGGTCAACGCCCCGGCTGAGATCTTCGTGAAGCGCCATTCCGGCGGAAGTCGGTTCCACCACGAGGTGTTCCACGACGACGACCACGTCGTGCGCACGCTGACCAAGCTGCTCGACGACTCGTCGAGCTCGCACCGCAAGCTCGACCCGGCCGAGGGGTTGCAGGACGCCCAGCTCGACGACGGGGCGCGCATCCACATCGTGCACGGCGACCTCAGTCGGGGTGGTCACCTGATGGTGAACATCCGCAAGTTCACCGGCGTGGCCATCACCCGCCTCGACGAGCTCGTGGAACGGGGTTCGCTGCCACGGGCCGCGGCGACCTTCCTCGCCGCGGCGGTGCGAGCACGCCTCAGCATCGTGTTCGCAGGTGCACCGGGTGCGGGCAAGACCACACTGCTGTCCTGCTGCGCCGCCGAGCTCGACCCGTCCCTCCGGGTGGTCATCGCAGAGGAGGTCTTCGAGGCCGACTGCGAAGTCGCGAACGTCGCCAGCATGCAGACGCGGCCGGCGCGGGTCGACCGTCCGGCAGTCGACCTCCGCCGCCTGGTCGCAGGGTTCCTCCGGATGGCGCCCGACGTGGCGATCGTCGGCGAGGTCCGCGACCGCGAGGCGCTCCCCTTGCTCCTGACGCTGTCGTCCGGCGTGACCGGCTTCACCACGATCCACGCGGGATCCGCTCGCCAGGGCCTGACCCGGCTGCGGTTCCTCGCTCAGCTGTCGGACGCGTCCAAGGACCTCCCGCTCAGCGCGCTGAACAACCTCGTCAGCGACTCGGTGGACCTGGTCGTCCACACCGAGCGCGGCCCGGACGGACCGCGCCTCACCGGCATCGTGGCGGTCGAGGACCTGGTCGCCGGACCCGACGCGGTGCAGTTCACCGTCACCGACGTGTTCGCACGGGACCCGGCATCGGGCCGACCGACGTGGACCGGCGACGTGCCGGTCAGGGCCGCCGAGCGGATGATGGCCCGCGGCGTGGACGCTCGGGCGGCACTCGGAGAGGCAGCACCGTGACCTCGATCGCCATGGCGCTGTGCGCGGCCGCTGGCGTGTACCTGCTGGTCAACCGTCGTGGCCCCTCCGCCGCACCCATCGCGGGCACAGCACGAGTCGGAGTGCTGCACCGACTGACGTCCATGCATGACCGTGGCGAGCTGGCGCTGCGACGTGCCGGGCTCGAAGGCGTCACCCTCGGGCAGTTCGCGGTGACGGTGGCGTGCGTCGGGGTAACGGCCGCCGGCGCCACGGCACTGCTCATCGGCGCAGGCATCGGCGCCGTGGTGGTCGGTGCACTCGCCGGCCTCGCACCGATCGCCATGTGGCGGTCCCGTCGGGCGACGGCCCGACGGACCGCACAGGAGCACTGGCCCCGATTGATCGAGGAGCTGCGGGTGCTCACCGGCCCGATGGGGCGACCGATCCCGCAGGCGCTGCTCGACGTCGGCGCCCGCGGACCCCAGGCCCTTCGGCCCGCGTTCGCAGCGGCGCGACGAGAGTGGAACCTCACCACCGACTTCGAACGGACCGTCGCCGTCCTGAAGGACCGGCTCGCAGACCCCACCGCCGACGCCACCTGCGAGACGCTGCTCGTCGTGCACGAGGTCGGAGGCGACCTCGACCTGCGTCTGGCCGCATTGGCCGAGGACCGACGTCGCGACCTCCACGACCGCAAGGACGCCCGGGCCAAGTTGGCCGGCGCCCGGACGGCTCGGCTCTTCGTAGTGCTCGTGCCGGTCGGCATGGCCATCGCCGGCCTCAACGTCGGAAGCGGTGGCGACGCGTACCGCAGCACCGCCGGGCAGGTGATCGTCGTGATCGGCATCGCGCTCGTCGCCGCCTGCTGGTGGTGGGCCGCCCGCCTCATGCGGCTCCCGGTCGAGGAGCGGGTGTTCGACCGATGACCGGGATCGACATCGCCCTCCTGGTCCTGATGTCGACCGGCCTGGCGCTGGTCCTCGGCGAGCTGCGCTGGTTCCGGCGACGACCGCTCGCCGACCGCCTCCGCACCTATGGCTAC
This sequence comes from Microthrixaceae bacterium, assembly GCA_033813615.1. Taxonomy (GTDB): domain Bacteria; phylum Actinomycetota; class Acidimicrobiia; order Acidimicrobiales; family Microtrichaceae; genus Dermatobacter. The sequence continues at coordinate 4,496 of JAPXRJ010000011.1, forward strand.
GCCAGCAACGTCACGGCGGACCCCGCACGTTCGTCTCCCGCCGCGGTGCTCATGCCGCTCGTCGACCAGGTCCTCGACGCGGCGTCGGCGCTGCTCGGCATCCGTGACGACCTGGCCACACGTCTGGCCCGGGCCGACCTCCCCGAGACCGTGGCGGAGTTCCGGACGCGCCAGGTGCTCCACGCGCTCGTGGGGCTCGGCGCCGCTGTGGCCGCAGCGGTGCTCGTCCGACCCGGTGGCGTCGTGACGCTGGCCACGATCCTGGGGGTGCCGCTGCTCTGGGTTCTGGTCGACGAGCAACGCGTCTCGTCGCGGATCGCACACCGCTCCCACGTGCTCCAGCTCGAGCTGCCGGTCGTCGCGGAGCAGCTCGGCATCCTCGTCGATGCCGGATCGTCGTTGCCATCGGCGCTCGCCCGCGTCGCGCAACGCGGTCGTGGCGCCGCCGCCGACGACCTCCGCCGGGTCGTGCAGCGGATCCGTCGAGGAGCGCTCGAAGCACACGCCCTGGCTGAGTGGGCCGACCGAACCGATCTCGAGGCGGTGCGTCGACTCGTGGCCGTCCTCTCCCTCCACCGGGAGGCCGGCGATCTCGGCCGTCTGATCTCGGCCGAGGCCAGGGCGATCCGCGCCGAGACGCACCGCGAGCTCGTGGAACGCATCGAGCGACGCAGCCAGCTCGTCTGGATCCCCGTCACCGTCGCCACGCTCGTGCCCGGCCTCCTGTTCCTTGCTGTCCCGTTCGTGTCGGCGTTGTCCCAGGTGACGGGCGCATGAGCGAGCGCACCGGGCCTCGACCGGCACGCGACCGACCGACACGGGACGAGCGGGACAGCACCCAGACACCGACCAGCACCCAGACACCGACCAGCGCACACACACCGACAAGAAGAGGAAGCACCCATGCAGGAAGCAACGTCAACGAAGGTCATCCCGGCTCCGGCGAGCACACCGCAGCGGCACGGGACCGGTCGGCCCGCTCATCAGCGACCTCGACGTCGTGTTCGCTCCGAGATCGCCGAGGGGGTCATCTCCACAGCAATTGCCGTCCTCATCGTGGCGTTCCTGGGCATCGCCCTGTGGAAGGGCTTCGACCTGATGATGAACAGCGCCACCGACCGGACCCAGCAGCAGGTCGAGCAGATCGGCAGCTGACCCGTGGTCGCGGCCGACTCGGCGAGCGGGCGTCGGGACTGATCGGCACCCTCTTCGGGGTCGCCGCCGTGCTGGTCGTGCTCGGCCTGTGCGCCAACGTCTGCGTCGGGCTGTGGACACGCTCCACCGTCGAGGCGGTGGCCCAGGACGCTGCCCGAGACCTGGCTGCGACGCCGGCGGGTCGGCTCGACGCCCGACGGGTGCAGGACGTGCTCGGGCGGGCCCGGGACCGCCTCGGGCCAGCCGGGCAGCGCACCGAGCTCCACGTCGAGCGCATCGACGACCGGCTGGCCCTCAGGGTTCGCCACCCAGGCGTGTCGCTGCTCCCGAGGATGATCGCCGACGTCGGCGGCATCGGAGCACTCGACGAGGTGATCAACGTGGGGATCGAGGAGCGTCGATGAGCTCCGCAAACCGAGCACGACGCTCCGAGCGGGGAGCCGTCGCCGGCCTCGAGGGCGTGATGTTCGGCGTGCTCGTACTCCTCGCCGGCACCGTCCTCGTCGTCAACGCGTGGTCGGTGCTGCAGACGAGGAGGACGCTCGACGGCGCAGCCCGCGAGTACCTCCGCGCCTACACCCAAGCCGACTCTCCACCAGAGGCGCTGCTCGCAGCGAACCGTGCGCTCGACGCCGTCCTCCTCGGTGAAGGACGCCGCGGTCCCGACGTCACGGTCCGGGGACCCGACCCCACGCACTTCGGGCCGTGTGCCTCGGCATCGGTCACGTTGACCGCAACGATCCCCGCGGTGCGCATGCCCTTCGTCGGCGAGATGGCATCCACCACCGTCGAGGTCGACCACACCGAGCTGGTCGATGCCCACAGCGAGATGGTCACCGGCGCCGACTACGACCCCGACGGGACCCCCTGTGCGGGTTGAGCGTCGATCTGTGCCGCGCCCGAGGGAGCGAGCGACCGCCCTGGTCCTGGTCCCGGCCATGCTGCTGGTCTTCATCGCGCTCGGGGCGATCGCGCTGGACCTGAGCGCCGTGGCAGGCGCCCAACGCGCGGCGGAGCGGGACCTCGCCGCAGCGGCCGACGACGCCGCCGGGATGCTCGACGCCCACGCCCACCAGCTCGACGGATCGATCCGCATCGATGCCGCAGGGGCAACAGCGGTGGTCGATGCTCGCGTCTCGTCGAGCGACGGACCGGGGCGCATCGTCGACCTGCAGGTCGAGGTCACCGACACCACCGTCGAGATCACCGCGCGCGTCGTGTCGCCCCACCTGTTCCTGCGTGCCGTCCCAGGGATGGCCGACCGGTCGATCTCCGCACCGGTCCACGTCCGCGCTCGACTCCAGCCCTGAAGGACGCATCGATGACCCGACCGGAGCACGTCAACGACGACCAGGACCGACACGCGCCACCCGTCGGATCGCTCGACACCCTCGAACCCCCGCTCCTCCCGCCGGTCGACACCCGAGCCGACCACGCCCGATCCGACGATCGCCGCACCGGCGTCATCCGACTCACCGACGGGAGCGAGGCGGTGATCGCCAAGCGCGGCACCGGAGGCGCACGAGCGGGGATCCGGCGCGAGGCCGAGGTCATCGGTGCCGTCGGCGGCACCGAGCTGGTGCAGCTCGTCGAACTGCGGGATCGGGCCGAGGTCACAGAACTGGTCCTGCGCGACGTCGGCGGCGCGTCGCTCGCCGCCAGGCTGGCCGACCCGAAGACCACAGCGACGACCGCGATGGGTCTGCTCGCCACGACCTGTGAGACGGTCGCGCGCCTGCACGCCCGCGGTTGGGGACACGGGCGCATCGACGCCCACCACGTGCTCGTCACCGCGCGAGGTCGGATCCGGCTCTGCTCGCTCCGGTCCGCGGCACCGCTCGACGTGGACCCGACGATCGCCAGGGCGGACCGCGCCGCGCTGCTGCGACTGGTCGACGACTGGACCCACTCCACAGCTCAGCGGCCGCATCGGCGACTGTCCGTCGGTGGGCTCCGGGCCCGCCTCCTCGCCCGCCGGACCCACCGCCTGCAAGACGACCCCGACCCGCAGGTGCTCGCCCGGATCCTCCGTCGCGCCGCCCGGGCCGGCGACGTGCCACTCCGTCGGTCCTGGCGCGCGCTGACCATGGTCGCCGTCGCTGCGATCGGTCTCGTCGTGGCGGGGCGGGCCGTGGCGGGGCTGGCCGGCACCGGCACCGGCACCGGTTCCACAGCGTCGTCAGCGTCGTCATCGCCGTCAGCGCGATCCGATACGGCGACCCCTGCCACCGATGCTCCGGACCCGACCGAGGCGAGCGTTCCGAACGACGATCCAGGCGCGACCACTCCGAACGCGATCCCCGATTGTCCCCCTGGGAGCACCGACCTACCCGACGTCGACGGCGACCGCTGCGGCGACGACGTGCGCATCGAGGACGACGTCGTGGTCGTGGCAGACCGCCGCTACCGGGTCGGACGGCCCGGCGACGTGGTCGCCGTCGGCGACTGGGACTGCGACGGCACGGCCACCGCTGCGGTGCTGCAGCCGTCGACGGGCACCGTCCACGTCTTCTCGACCTGGGCGACCGACGGCGTCGATGCGTCGGCCAGCGAGCTCGGCGACGTCGACGGTGCGGTCGACTTCGCGGCCTCCACCGACTGCGGACCGCCGCAGGTCGTGACGGCCTCCGGTGCCGTCGTGGACGTCGGAGGCACCCCGTGAGGCGCGGAGTCGTGCTGCTCCGGTTGCTCTCCGCCCTCGTCGGTGAGCTCGTGGCGATCGTGGTGCTCGTTCAGATCGCCCCTCCCGGAAGGCCGTCGGGCGTCGAGGCCGGATCCGCGCTCATCACGTCGGACCCGATCGACGTCGCGTCGAGCGCGGCCCGCTGGCTGGCGATCGCACTGCTGTCCTACCTCGTCGTCGTCACCGTCCTGCAGCTCCTGGCCATCGCGCTCGCCACGACCAGGTCCACGTCCGGGACCGGTGCTCGGCTCGCCGCGCTCGTCGCTCGCCTGGGTCCTCGCACGGTGGCCGGGCTCGCCGCAGCGGCGACGGTCGTCTCGGCGACGAGCGCGTGCGGACCGGCGCCCGGATCGCCGTCACGACCACTCGAACCGACCCGGGCGCCGGTCGTCATGGTGCTCGAATCCGCGCCGGGGACACCGCGACCTACCCCGACGGTCACGATGTCGCTCGAGAGCGACACGACGACCACCACGCCGACCACCACGCCGACCACGTCTCCGACCCGGCCCGCAGCACCGACGACCACCACGGCCACGGACCTGCCGACGACGCCTCCTGGGCCCCCGAGTCCGAGCGAACCGAGCGAACTGAGCCCGTCGGATCCCGGTCCGCACCCCACGTTCGAGCTGCGCACGGTCGTGGTGGCCCGCGGCGACAGCTTCTGGTCGATTGCCGAGCGAGCGGTGAGCGAGCGGCTGGGCAGACCGGCCACCGACGACGAGATCGCTCGGTACTGGAGGCTGCTGATCGAGGTCAACCGGCCGCTGCTCGTCCACGCCGAGCACCCCGACCTGATCCATGCGGGGCAGCGCTTCGTGCTCCCCTGATCCCGGGCGTCCGCAACAACAGCGCGCTCCTCGGCGCCCGGCCGCGTACCATCGAGTGCGTGAACGTCCTCGTCGGGGTCACCCTGGTCGTCGCCGCAGCGGCGGCGTTCCGATCCACCTGGTCGCCGTGCGGGCTGTCGATGCTCTCGACGGTCACCCCGCTGGCCGAAGCCGGACGGGGCCACCGGTACCGGTGGACCGCGTCGTGGTTCTTCGTCGGTGCGCTGCTCGGCGGCGCCACCACGGGCGCGTTCGCCGCGGTGCTCGCTGCCGGTGTCCGGGCAGTGGAGCTGTCGAGCACCGCCACCTACGCGATCGCGGCAGGCGCCGCCGTCCTCGCCGCCGCGGTCGACCACGGCGGCGTCGGTCCGGCGATCCCGCACCACCGCCGCCAGGTCAACGAGGACTGGCTCGGCCGCTATCGGGCGTGGGTCTACGGCGCCGGGTTCGGATGGCAGATCGGCACCGGCCTGGCCACCTACATCATGACCGCCGGCGTCTACCTGGTGATCGTGCTCGCCGCGCTGACCGGCGAGCCGTTGACCGCGTTGGGCCTGTGCGTCGCCTTCGGAGGCTTCCGTGGGTCGATGGTGCTGCTGGGCGCCTTCCTGACGTCAGCCGACCGCCTGGCGGCGTTCCACCAGCGGTTCGAGGCGTGGCGCGAACCGGTCCGGCGTGGCGTGATCGGCGTCGAGGTCGCCGCCGCGGTGGCGTTCGCCATCGCCGGTGGAGCACCGGCTGCGGCGGCCTCACTCGGTGTCGCCGTCGTGTCCGCGCTGGCCCGAACCCGCTTCTGGTCGCTTCGGTTGCTGGAACAGCCGATGTGACAGCCAGAACCTCGGTCGAACGGGTCTCAGGTGAGGCGGAGGCCCGGTCCCAGGCGGCGGATCGCCTTGTTGCGGTACATGGCGGCGTCTGCCCGCTGGAGGACCGTCGCGAGCGCGTCGTCGTCGTCGGCTGACGCCACCCCGACCGACAACCCGACGTCCACCACACGACCTTCGACCACGAGCTGCTGCCCGGCGCTGGAACGGATGACCGACACGAGCTCGTCAGCCACCTCCGCGGACAGACCCGGGCAGGCGACGACGAACTCGTCGCCGCCCAGACGTCCCACGAAGTCGGTCCCGCGGACCGACGTGACCAGGCCGTCGGCGACCTGGCGGAGCACAGAGTCGCCGACCGTGTGGCCGTGCAGGTCGTTGATGGCCTTGAAGCCGTCGAGGTCGATGAACAGCACCGTCACCGGGTACTCGCCATCCACGGCGAGGCCGAGCAACCGTCGTTCGAAGGTCCGTCGGTTCGCCAGGCCGGTGAGGTGATCGGTCGTGGCGTCCCGGTGCAGCGACCGGTCGTACATCGCGCTCTCGAACGCCAGGCCAGCCAACGACGTCACCCGATCCATCACCGTCGTGTCGTAGCCGGTCGGTGCACCTTCCCGCGGCACCGCCAGCACGACGATCGCCAGCACCTGCTCCCTGCTGTGGGACAGGACCGGGCACACCCATCGGGCGTCGTCGATGCGGATGTCAGCTCCCGGCGTCGACCGGGCGGAGCGCAGGAGCTCCTCCGGCGAACCACCGACGAGCGCGTCCTCAGCGCCGTCGACGCTCACCGCTCCCTCGTAGGTGTGCACGATGCACACGCTGCTCTGGAAGTGGGCCCGCGCCATCTCCATCACCGCGTCCAGGGTGGACGAGAGGCGCTCGCCACGGCCGAGGAGGCGCAGCACCCGGTCGAGCGCCATTCGCTCCTCGCCGGGGCGTGCCGTCACCACGATGCGGCCGTCTTCGTCGATCACCCGTCCGGCGACGAGGACCGGTCGCCACGCCTCGTCCGCCCCCTTGATGCGCACCGCCAGCTCGACGGTTCGCGCCGCGGTCGGACGGGCGAGCATCGCTGCGGGGTCCTCCAGGACCGGTTCCACCACCGACGCCACCGTGGCGAGGTCGTCGGGATGCACCATCTCCATGGCGTTGCGACCGACCATGTCGGACGGCGACCAGCCGAGCACCACCGACGCGGCGGGACTGGCCCACCGGACGTCGAGCGAGCGGTCGAACAGGACCACCGCCGTGGAGAAGCGCTCACCGAGCGCCGCGAGCGCGGCCTCGGCGAGCGGATCGGCAGATGATGTCACCCTCTCCCATCGGGACGCTCGGGGACCCGATTGAGAACTCCTGACGCCGGCGACCCGACGGCGCCCGACCCGACGGCGAGCGACTCGACGGGGTCCGCTGCACCCACCCGGGATCCCCTCCCCGGGCCGACCCGGACGATCACTTGGGGATGACGTTCACCGGCGTGCCGCTGGGGGCGTTGTCGAAGATCCACTGGGCATCGGTGTCGGCCATGCGGACGCAACCGTGGGAGACCGGCCGTTCGCCGAGCGGTGTCCTGAGCGCCGTCGATCCGCGCCGAGGGATGCCGTGGAATCCGATGCCCCCGTTGAAGCGGGTCATCCACCTCATGGACACCCGGGAGTCCGACGCCGAGGTGGTCCACGCCGAGCGGCTGTAGATCCGGTAGTTGCCGAGCGGCGTCCTGCCGCCCGCGCCGCTCGAGATCGGGATCTCGCGCAGCATCGAACCATCCGCGCCGTAGACGAACGCCCGCTGGAGCTTGATCGACACGTCGATGCGGTCGATGCCGACGGCCGGCGGGGGCGCCCCCTCGCATGCGAACAGCAGCGGCAGCGCGGCGAGCAGGGCCACGACGCCCCATCTCGTGGTCCTCTTCCTTCGACTGGCGTGCACTGCGACCTCGACATCTGCTGGGCTGTCCGACGTCGGGCAAGTGTGCCAAGCACCGTTGACGAGGCCAATTCGAGACGCTGAGCAGATGGCCCCAGCGGAACGGATGACCCACCGCGACAGCGAAGCGGACGACGCCCCAGCGGAGCGCGGATGTCCTGGCCAGCGAAAGGCGTCGGGTAGTGTCCCGCGACCGGTCGACACGCCGGCTGGACGACCCCTGGACGACCCCAGGACGTCGCCGCAATCCCCGTCACAGAAAGGCAGGGTCCGCCGAATGCGAGTCCCCGCAGCAGCGATCTCGTTCCCCGACGAAGACCGGGAGTGGATCCTCGGTCAGATCGACGAGTGCCTCCGCAGCGGCCAGCTGACGCTGGGTCAGATCGGCCGGACGCTCGAGGACGAGTTCGCCCAGGCCCATCAGGTCGACCACGCCGTGAGCGTCAGCTCCGGCACGAGCGCCGTCGAGATCCCGTTGCGGGTCCTCGAGTGCAAGGGCAAGGAGGTGCTGGTCCAGGCCAACACGTTCTTCGCAACTGCGGCGGCCGCCGTCTCCGCCGGTGCCGACATCCGCTTCGTCGACTGCGACCCGGCCACCATGGCCATGGACCCCGCGGCGCTGCAGGCGGCGATCGGGCCGAACACCGTCGGCGTGGTCGTCGTGCACATCGGCGGCTTCATCCCGCCGGCCATCCGCGACATCCAGCGAATCTGCCAGGAGAACGGCCTGTGGCTCTTCGAGGACGCTGCCCACGCGCACGGCAGCTCGCTCGACGGCCAGTTCGCCGGCACGTTCGGCGTGGCCGGTTCGTTCAGCTTCTACCCCACCAAGGTCATCGCCGGCGGTGAGGGCGGCATGCTCATCACCAACGACAGCCACTTCGTCGACGAGGCCAAGATCTACCGCGACCAGGGCAAGGCGTCGTTCCTGACCAACGACCACACCCGTCTCGGCTACAACTGGCGGATGAGCGAGCCCCACGCGGCCATCGCGCTCAGCCAGCTGCGTCGCCTCGACGAGTTCGTCGACCACCGCCGCCACGTCGCCGCCCTCTACGACGAAGCGCTCGCCGACGGACCGGTCACGCCCCTCGCCATCCCGGCAGAGTCGCGCTGCAACTACTACAAGTACATCGCCTTCCTGCCCGACGGAGCGGACCGGGCGTTCGTCAAGAAGCGCATGCGCGAGGAGTTCGAGGTCGGCCTGTCGGGTGAGGTCTACGAGCTGCCGCTGCACCTGCAGTCGGTGTTCGAGCCGTGGGCCGACGGTCCCCTGCCCGGCGCCGAGGAGCTCTGCGCCCGCCACATCTGCCTGCCCGTGTCGGCCGTGATGACCGACGAGCAGGTCGAGCTGGTCGTCCGGGGCCTCGGCGAGGTCCTCGCCTCGTGAGCGCGGACCCGACCGACCGCACCGTCGCCGTCACGGGAGGATCCGGGTTCATCGGCTCCAATGTGGTCGACGCCCTGATCGACTCGGGTCGCAAGGTCCGCGTGATCGACACCGTGGAGCCGCACCGTGCAGATGTCGAGTGGTGCTCCGACGCCGACATCCTCGACGTCGACTCGCTGACGTCCGCCGTCGAGGGCACCGAGGCGGTCTTCCACCTGGCCGCGATGGCCGACGTGAACGACATCTACGCGGATCCGGCCCGCGCCGTCGCGCTCAACGTCCAGGGCACGGTCAACGTGTTGGAGGCGGGCCGAATCACCGGCGCCGGACGAACCGTGTTGGCCTCCACCGTCTGGGTGTACGGATCGACCGTCGGCGACGTCGTCGACGAGACCACGCCGTTCACCGAGGACCTGGACCGCCACCTCTACATCACCACCAAGATCGCGTCCGAGTTCGCCTGTCGCGACTACCTCAACCTCTACGACCGACCGTTCACGGTCCTCCGCTACGGCATCCCGTACGGCCCCCGCATGCGGGAGTCGACGGTGATGAGCGCGTTCTTCCGCCGAGCGCTGTCCGGCGAGGCGCTCACGATCGACGGCGACGGCATGCAGAGCCGCAACTTCGTCTACGTCGAGGACCTCGCCGCCGCCCACGTGCTGGCGCTCGGCGACGCGGCGGAGAACCAGGTGATCAACGTCGACGGCGCGGTCCCGGTGACCATCCGCCAGCTCGCCGAGATCACCGCCGAGCTCGTCGGTGACGTCGAGGTGTCCTTCGGCCCGTCCCGACCGGGCGACCTGAAGCCGCAGACGGTCCGCAACGACAAGTCGCTCGAGGTCCTGGACTGGAAGCCCGAGGTCGACATCGCCGACGGCATGCGCCGCAGCTACGACTGGTACGTGGCCAACCGCTGGAGCGGCGACCGACCCACGCAGGAGCCCTGAATGGCCGAGCCGCGCCGCATCGCCGTCGTCCCCGCCTACAACGAGGAGCCGACCGTCCGCGACGTGCTCGGCAAGCTGTACGGCTACGTCGACGAGCTCGTCGTCGTGGATGACGGGTCGACCGACGCCACCCGCGACGAGATCGAGCGGTTCGTCGAGGGCCGCGACGGCGTCCGGATGCTGGTGCACGAGGTCAACCAGGGCATGAGCGAGGCCTACTACCTGGCCTTCGGCGACCTGCGCCGGCGCCTGGAGGCGGGCGAGCTGTCCCCCGACGACTTCGTCTACACCGTCGACGCCGATGGCCAGCACGAGCTCGCCGTCCTCGAGGACCTGCATCGCCAGACCTACGACGAGGACCTCGACGCCCTGCTGGTGCAGCGCGACCTGTCGACCTACCCGCTCTACAAGCAGGCCGGCAACTGGGTGATGAGCACCTGGGCGACGATCTGGGCCGGCGGCGTTCGGCTCAAGGACGTCGAGTCGGGCTATCGGATCTTCCGCCTCGGCGCGCTCGCCGACGCGCTCGACTACTACCAGGGCTACAAGTACTCCGAGACCGTCGAGGTCGCTGTCGTGCTGTCCCGCCTGGGCTATCGGGTGCGCAACGACGTGCTGGTTCCGGTCCCGGTGTTCCGGTCGCGCACCCGCATGAAAGACGTCGTCATCGACCTGGTGGCGATGCCCGCCGCCGCGTTCCGCGTCACGATGCGCCGACCCAAGGACACCGCCGTCCCCAGCCTGGTGCCGCCGGTGCTGATCTCCGCGGGCATCGGTGCCGCCGCGGCGACGCCGGCGATCGTCGCGGTCGGCCTGCTCGGGCGCCGACTGCGCCGCTCCCGCTGACATCGGGTCCGCTCGCCGCCGTTCCCGGAACCGGCTCGCGCCTCAGCAGTCGTCGTCGGGCAGGTAGGCCGGACCTCCGAGCATCTCGTCGATTCGCACCGGCTCCAAGCCCTTGCGCGCCAGCCCGTCGAGGATGGTCGGCAGCGCGTCGATCACCACCTGACGATCCGCGTCGGTGTGACCGTCGATGCTGTCGTGGAGCAGGACGATCGAGCCGGGTCGGACACGGTCGAGGATGCGGCGGGCAACGAGCTGCGGGTCGTCGGTGACCCAGTCCGCTGCCGACACGTCCCAGGTCACCGTCACCATCGCTCTGCGGGCGACCTGCAGGTTCATGAGCGGAGTGCGCTGGCCGTGCGGTGGACGGAAGAACCTCGGACACACCCCGACGTCGCGACCGATGACCTGCTGTGTGGCCCCGAGCTCCGGGTAGAGCGGGTTGAGCCAGCCCGAGTAGTCGTGGTGGTATGAGTGGTTGCCGACCAGATGGCCGTCGGCGACCAGCCGGCGGGCCACGTCGGGACGGTGGGCGGCGGCGCTGCCGACCAGGAAGAAGGTGCCCTTGACCCCGTGGTCGTCGAGGATGCCGGCGATCTCCAGGGTCGCGGTGTCGTTGGGTCCGTCGTCGAACGTGATCGCCACCTGCGGTCGGTCCCGCGGCCCGCTCGAGCTCACCGGACCGAACCACGAGAGCTGAGGGTCGTTGCAGCCGGTCCACGACACCAGCGCCACCGCTCCGATCACCGCCGCCGAGAGCAGGCTCCTCCGCACACGACTCCCGCTGATGTGCTCGTCGGCCGCGCCCCGTCCGCATGACACCCGCACCACGACGGCGATCGCCGTCGTCGCTGCCGCGACCACGAACGGCGCGCTGGATCCGACGCCGCCGATGCCCCAAGCAGCACCCAGCACCAAGAGGGCACCGACGACTCCGACGACACGTTCGACGCGTCGGCCCGGCCACGGCCGACCTCCGCTCGCCATCCCCGAACCGGCTCCGAGCACCGTGGCGATGATCGCCGTCGCGACCCCAGCGGGCGTGACCGAGTAGAGCAGTGCCGCGATCGCCACGAGCGCTGCTCCCCACCAGGCACCCTGCCGCCAGGCCGCACGACGGGAGAACAGCCAGGACACGAGGGCAGCGACGACGACCGCGACCGCGACGGTGAGCAGCTCGCGCACCGACGGCGACGGCGGAGTGGCTGCGATCGGCAGAGCCGAGGTGCCCAACCCGTATCCTGTGGCCACCCCGGCCACAGCGCTCCGACGGTCGAGCCCAGGTCCCTCCGTCACCCGCACGCCCATCGCATCAGCACCGGCATTCGCATCAGCACCGCCATCTCATCAACACCGGCATCTCATCAACACCGCCATCTCATCAGCACCGACCCGGACCGCCCATGAGCGACATCTCAGCAGACCGCGAGCCGGCGGTCGACGCGTCCAGGATCGACGCGGCCCCGGAGGCGAGCAGCCCGGACGAGAGCAGCCCGGATGAGAGCAGCCCGGACGAGAGCAGCCTGGACGACAGGCCCTCGTGGGATCGTCAGTCGGACCTGGTGTCGCGGACGGGTCGGTTCGTCGCGATCGTCATCGGTGCGGCCTGGACCGCCATCTGCGTGATGATGCTCCTCCGACCGGTGTTCATCAGCCACGACTCGCTGTCGAACAACGTCCACGTCTGGTTCATCGCCGATCAGCTGTGGAGCGGAAGCGGGATCCCGATGCACGTCCCGAACCTCGCGAACGGCCAGGCCCTGACGTTCCCGTACGCCTCGGTCCCGTGGATCACCGCTGCGCTCGTGTGGCCGATCCTCGGCGATCGCGCCGTCACCCTCTGGCTCGTGCTCGGCTTCGCCGCCACCGTCGTCGCCACCTTCTGGGCATGGCCAACCCTGCGTCGTGGCTGGTGGGCCGCAGCCACCCTCACCAACCCGGCGCTCGTGATCTCGCCGCTCCTGGGCCAGCTGCCGTTCATGTGGTCGATCGCCTGCTTCACGTTCGCCATCGGCTGCTGGCGGCGCTCCCGGGTGCTCGCGGCCGTGGCGCTCACGAGCGTCGCGTCGATCATCCATCCGGCGGTCGTGATGCCGATCGTCGCCCTGGTCGTGCTGCTGTGGCTGCCGTTCGAAGCACGGGACCGACGCGGCCCGCTCGTCGGCTGGTGGCTGCTCACCGTGGCGATCAGCCTTCCGGCGGTGTGGGCGGTGTTCCAGTCGCCCGTGGTCGCCCAGACCTCGTTGGACACGCAGTTCGTCGCGCTGCTGCAGACCGTCGGCATGCGTCTGCTGGTGTTGGCGGTCCCGATCGCACTGGTGCTGTTGCAGAGCCGGCTCCGCCCACCCGGCTGGACTCCGATCGCCCTCACGCTCGTGTTCGTGGTGCTGCAGTGGCCGATGTACCTGCCGTTCGGCATGGACTTCGCCTGGGGTGGCCTCACGCGCCGACCCGATGCCCACGTCGATGCCTACGTGGCCTCCGGCGGAGTGACGCCGGGCGACACGTACCGCGTGCTCACCGGACTCGACGGCAAGTACGGGCTGTACGCGGTGGCGCGCGCCGGCGGAGTGCTGGACGCCGAGCTGTTCCCCGAAGGCCTGCACCGGGGGCCGTTCGGCTCCGAACGCAGCTACGCGAGGTTCCTCCGACAGCGCGAGGTCGACACGGTCGCCTGGTTCCCTTCCTACGACGCCCGCTACACCCGCTCCAACGAGAGCGAGCTCCTCGATGCGATGGCCGGGCGGGGCTGCGTCGACGGCGTGGCGATCACCCGTCGCCCGGGAGCGGAGCCGTGGATCCTCTACGACGTCGACCGCTCCTGCGCCCCCTGACCGACCCGCCGGTGATCAGCCCTGACGCAGGCCCATCTCGTCGAGTCGACGGTCGGCCCCCTCCTGCGCCACTCCGAGGATGCACGCGATCGCCCGCATGTCGTCGCGACGGATGGTCAGGACCCGGCCGTTGAAGTCCTGGCGCTGCACCTGGATCATCCGCAGATAGCGGCTCAGCATCTCTGCCTCGGCGCCGGCCACGTCCTCCAGACGGGTCAGGTCGATGCGGGCACCGGTGGTGTCGATCTCCCGAAGCCCGGGCTCCTCGGGCTGCTCGCCCCCTGGCAGCAGCTGGTCGACCGGAACCTTGTAGAAGAGCGCCAGGCGGTGCAGCCGCGGCACGGAGATCGCCCGCTCGCCCCGCTCGTACGCACCGAGCACCGACGCCTTGAACTCCTGGCCGGAGACCTTCTCGACCTCCTGCAACGACAGCTTCTTCTGCTTGCGGATCTCCCGCAGCCGCTCGCCCACGACCTTGGCGTAGCCACCGTCGTCGAGCTCGGCGCCCTCGTTCATCGCTCCGTCGTCCAACATCTCCACATCCATCCGGCTCGTGGCCATCCCCCGCCTCGTCAGCCGTCGGGGCCTGCTCCGCTGACCGGCCGCCAGCGTGGTTCCTGTCGCCTGCCAGCCGTCAGCGCTGCCGCTCGACGGGCCTGCTGCAGTGCGCAGCAACACCACTGTGCGTCATCACCTGACCGCTGGCCACATGGAAAAGTACCTCCACCGACACGCAGCGTGGTCAAATCCTGGAGGCTCGTCTCGAGCGCCAGGGTCACGCCGACCGCGACCGGCGGAGCCCGGCCAGCACCGCTCCGGCCGTGATCGCCGCCGTCTCGGCCCGCAGGACGTGCTCGCCGAGCGACACCGACGCCACGGTCGCAGCGCCGCGTTCGGCGTCGCTCCAGCCCCCTTCGGGTCCGACGACCGCACATCGCAGCTCGGGACCCGGATCGCCGCCACCCATGTCGGCCATCGCGAAGCCCGCGGACAGGAGCTCTGCGAGCGGCGCCGACTCGACCGTCGGCAGCCACAGCCGTCGGCACTGCTGGGACGCCTCCACCGCCACGCGGCGCAGCTTGTCGAGGTGGCGGTCCAACCGGTCGCTGTCCCAGCGGACCACGGATCGCTCCGACGCCGTCACCACCACGCGGTCGACGCCGAGCTCGGTCAGCTTCTGGACGACGAGCTCGGGTCGATCGCCCTTCACCGGGACGAAGGCCACCGCCACCGGATCGGTCGTTGCCGGCTCGGCGCCGTGCGCCTCGCCGGGGTCCAGTCGGTCGCCGCCGACGAACGTGCAGCGTCGCCACGCGCCCCGACCGTCGGTGGCGCACACCCACTCGCCGGCCCGCAGCCGCAGCACCCGCGAGAGGTGGTGAGTCGTCGCACCGTCCAGCTGCGGCCCCGACGGGTCGTCCACGTCGTCGACGAGGACCTGTGCAGACACGCCTGTCCGGTGGCGGGGATCGATCCGCCCCACGTGGATCAGTGCGCCTGGAAGGCGGACTTCACCTTGGAGAAGAAGCCCTCGTCCGCTGGCGCCACGTCCTCGCCGCGCATCTCCGCGAACTGGCGCAGGAGCTCGGCCTCTTCCTCGTCCAGCTTGGTGGGTGTCTCCACGTCGACGACGACGATCAGATCGCCCCGACCCCGCCCTCCGAGGTGCGGGACGCCCCGGTTCTTGAGCCGGAAGCTCTGACCGCTCTGGGTCCCGCGCGGGACGACCAGGTCCTCCCAGCCGTCGAGCGTCTCGAGCGGCAGGCGGACGCCGAGGGCGGCCTGGGCGATGCCGATGGACATGTGCTCGACCAGGTCGTCGCCCTCCCGGGAGAAGCGGTCGTGCGGCTCGACCCGCAGGTGCACGTACAGGTCACCCGGCGGCCCTCCACGGGGACCGACCGCACCGCGTCCCGTCAGGCGCAGGGTCGATCCGTCGTCGACGCCCTTCGGGACGTCGACGGTGTACGTGCTGTCGCCGATGAGGCGGCCTTCGCCGCCGCACGTGGGGCACGGCGAGTCGATGGTCTGGCCCCGCCCGGAGCAGGCGGCGCACACCGAGGCGGTGACGATCTGGCCCAGCACGCTCTGGCGGACCATGCGGACCTCGCCGCTGCCGCCGCACTCGGCACACGTCGTCGGCGACGTCCCGGGTTCCGCTCCCGTGGCGTCGCAGTCCTCGCAGGCAGTCGCAGTGCGCACGGTGACGTCGGTCTGGGCGCCGAACACGGCGTCGTTGAACGCGATCCGGGCCACGACCTCCAGGTCGCTGCCGCGCTGAGGTCCGGTCGGGGCCCTGCGCCCGCCGCCGAACGGTCCGGCACCGCCGCTGAAGAACGCGTCGAACAGGTCCCCGAGCCCCGACGCTCCGGACCCGAAGGGGTCGCCCAGGTCGAAGCCGTCGGCGGAGCCGAAGCGGTCGTAGCGCGAGCGCTTCTCCGCGTCCGACAGCACCTCGTAGGCCCCGGCCAACTCCTTGAAGCGGGCCTCGGCGTCGGGATCGTGGGGGTTGGCGTCCGGGTGGCACTCGCGGGCCAGCCGGCGGTAGGAGCGCTTGATGTCGTCCATCGAGGCGTCGCGCGGCACCTCGAGGATCTCGTACAGGTCAGCCACGCAGCACCCTTCGGCCCGTCATCCGTCCGTCCATTCGAATCCGCCTCAACCCTCGGTCAGCATGCGGCTCAGCCGGCGGCTGACCACCGAGACCGTCGACACCGTCTCCGCGTAGTCCATCCGGGTCGGGCCCAGCACCGCGATCGCACCGGCTGGCGCTCCGCCGGCGGAGTACGGGGCGACGACCAGCGCGCAGTCCGCGAGCGTCTCCACACCGGTCTCCGATCCGATCGCCACCGTCAGGCCGCCGTCGATGAGCTCGCGCAGCAGCGACACGACCACCAGGTGCTGCTCGAGGATCGTCAGCACCTGCTCGACGGTCTCGCGTGTGTCGAAGGACCCGGCGACGTGTGCGGCGCCGTCGACGAAGACCTGCTGGGCGGCCTCTGCCACCGCGGCACGGACGGCGTCCGCGGCGGCGTCGGCCGCCGCGGCGGCGCGGGCACCCGGGGGTGCCGACCAGCCGACCAACTCCGACAGGCCCTGGTTCACCAGCCCGTCGACGACCAGCGCCTGGGCGGCCGACAGGTCGTCGGGCGACAGGCCGTCGTACGGGTCCGCGCCCTGGCCGGGCCCAGGATCGAACGTGCGCTTGAGCACCACGCCGTTGCTCAGCACGACGACGGCCAGCACGGTGCGAGGGCTCAGGTCGACGAGCTGCACGGACCGGATCGTCGCCACCTCGGGCGCGTCGCCCACGACCACGGCCGCGCTGTGGGTCAACGACGACAGGAGTCGGGTGGTCTCCCTCAGCATCGACTCCAGCTCGCCGTGGGCGCTGTCGAAGAAGTCCCGCACCGCCCGCACGTTGGTCGAGCTGATGCGATCCGTCCCACCCAGTCCGTCGACGAAGAACCGGTAGCCCTTCTCGGTGGGAACCCTGCCGGCGCTCGTGTGGGGCTGGGCCAGGAAGCCTTCGCGCTCGAGGACGGTCATCTCGTTGCGCACCGTCGCGGAGGACACGGCGACATCGGGCCGGGCTGCGACGGTGGTCGATCCCACCGGCTGGGCGGTCTCGATGTACTGCTGCACGACCGCACGCAGGATCGCGGACTTGCGATCGTCGAGATGGCGGTCCTCGGGCATTGGCACTCAGTGTACGTGAGTGCCAATTCAGAGCCTGTGCACCGCGTTCCGGACGCAGCGGAAGGCGTTCAGGACGCAGCAGGCGGCGCCGCTCCGGACCCCGGGACGAACAGCGCGGCGACCCTCGTGCCGAACGTCGTCAGTCGTCGAGTCGGAGGGCGGAGATGAACGCGTCGGAGGGGACCTCGACGCGACCGAGGTGCTTCATCCGCTTCTTGCCCTCCTTCTGCTTCTCGAGCAGCTTCCGCTTGCGCGACACGTCACCGCCGTAGAGCTTGGCGGTCACGTCCTTGCGATATGCCTTGACCGTCTGACGGCTGAGGATCCGGGCACCGATCGCGGCCTGGATCGGCACGTCGAACTGCTGGCGTGGGATCAGCTCCCGCAGCTTGTCGACCATCTTCTTGCCGTAGTCGTAGGACTTCTCCTTGTGGATGATCGAGCTGAACGCGTCGACCGGCTCGCCGGCGATCAGGATGTCGACCTTGACCAGGTCCGCGGGCTCGTAGCCTATCGGCTCGTAGTCGAGGCTGGCGTAGCCCTGCGTGCGGCTCTTCAGCTGATCGAAGAAGTCCATGACCACCTCGCCGAGCGGCATCCGATACTGCAGCTCCACCCGCTCGGGCGACAGGTACTCCATCTTCACCATCTCGCCGCGCTTGGTCTGGCAGAGGTCCATGAGCGCGCCGGTGTAGGTGGTCGGCGTGATGATCGTCGTCCGCAGGTACGGCTCCAGGATCCGCTCGACCGACGCCGGGTCGGGCAGGTCGGCGGGGTTGTCGATCACGACCTCCTCGCCGTCCTCCCGGACCACCCGGTACTCGACCGAGGGCGCGGTGGCGATGAGGTTGAGGTCGTACTCCCGCTCGAGGCGCTCCCGGATGATCTCCATGTGGAGGAGGCCGAGGAACCCGCACCGGAAGCCGAACCCGAGCGCCCCCGAGGTCTCCGGTTCGTAGGTGAAGCTGGCGTCGTTCAGCCGGAGCTTCTCGAGCGACTCCCTGAGGTCCTCGAACTCGTCGCCGTCGACCGGGTAGAGCCCGCAGAACACCATCGGCTTGGGATCCTGGTAGCCCTCGAGCGGCTCGGCCGCAGCGCGGCCGCTGTCGGTGACGGTCTCGCCCGAGCGGGCCTCCCCAACGTCCTTGATGCCGGCGATCAGGTAGCCGACCTCACCGGGCCCCAGCTCCGGCACCGCGAGGTTGTCCGGGGTGCGGACACCGATCTCGATCGCCTCGTGCACGGCACCCGCCTGCATGAAGCGCAGGCGGGACCCGGTGCGCAGGTGGCCGTTGACCACCCGCACCGAGCTCACCACGCCGCGGTACTGATCGAAGTGCGAATCGAAGATCAGGCCCTGCAGGGGCGCGTCCGGGTCGCCGACCGGAGCGGGGATCCGCTCGACGACCGCGTCGAGCAGCTCCTCCACGCCCTCGCCCGTCTTGGCCGAGATCTTCAGGATGTCCTCGGCGGGGATGCCGAGGACCGTCTCGATCTCCTCGGCGTAGGTGTCGGGATCCGCGGCGGGCAGGTCGATCTTGTTGAGGACGGCGACGATCTCGAGGTCGTTCTCGAGCGCCAGATAGCAGTTGGCCAGCGTCTGGGCCTCGATGCCCTGCGACGCGTCGACCACCAGGATCACGCCCTCGCACGCAGCGAGGGACCGCGAGACCTCGTAGCCGAAGTCCACGTGGCCTGGTGTGTCGATCAGGTTCAGCGTGTGGTCCTTGTGCTGGAGGCACACCGACTGGAGCTTGATCGTGATGCCCCGCTCCCGCTCGATGTCCATCGAGTCGAGGTACTGGGCACGCATCTCCCGCGGGTCGACGGCACCGCAGATCTCCAGCATGCGATCGGCCAGGGTGGACTTGCCGTGGTCGATGTGGGCGATGATCGACAGGTTGCGGATCTGCTGGAGCGGGGTCATGTGGGGTTTCGGTGCGACGGGGGTCGGTGCTGCGTGAGCGGATCGGAGCGACGTGGCCCGACGGGCTCGTGACATGGGTCCACCGGGACCGACAGTCTGGCAGCGCTCCAGCCCGACGCCGTCATCGGACCCCTGAGCACCCCGCCGGGTCCGGCCGCCGACGGGAAGGTATGCGCCGCTGACGGCCGACGGCTATCGTTGACCGGTCGCCCGGCGCCATCGCAGCCCACCGAGCAGCACCGCCCACCGAGCGGCACCGCCCACCGAGCAGCACCGCCCGGCGACGACTCACAGCAGCACACCACGCCGGCCAGCCCGCCGGCCCTTCGACCAGGACCGACAGCACCCGCCATGGCGAACATCAAGAGCCAGATCAAGCGCAACCGTCAGAACGAGAAGGCCAACGAGCGCAACCGCGCCGTCCGGTCCGAGCTCAAGACCCGCACCAAGCGCGTCGATGCCGCCATCGAGGCCGGTGAGGGAACCGACGAGGCGCTCCGCGACGCCATCAAGCGGATCGACCAGGCCGCCGCCAAGGGCGTGCTGCACAAGAACACCGCAGCGCGCCGCAAGGCGCGCCTGGTGAAGAAGGTCAACGCCTCCGGCTGACCGGTCCCGCCGCTCGTCGGGACCCCGACGAGCGGCTACCCGGGCGCCCAGCGCCCGCGTCGGCGGCTCCGGCGCCACGTGATCGGGCACCACCACCGGCGCCCGACAGGCCGGCCAGACGACCCACGAGGACCTCGAGCGTCTGCTCGCCCGGTGCACCTGTGCGACCCCTGAGGTCCACGTCGGCACGCGCCAGCAGCTGCACCGCCCGCACGATCCGAGCCGACCCGAGCCGCTGCGCCTGTTGCATCGCCTTCTTGGCGGGGAACGTCGAACCCTTCATGCCGAGGAGCGCCGCCGCCTCCCCCTCGTCGCGGACTCCGGCGCCGTCGAGACGCAGCATCCGCCCGTAGTGGGTGTTGAGCGTCGCCATGACCGCGAGCGGATGTCGACCGCCGCCGTGGACCATCCTGCGCGCGTTCGTGACGGCATCGGCCACGCGCCCGTTGTCGATCGCGTCGGTGAGGTCCCACGGCGGCACGCCCCCGGCGTCACCCAGGAACGGCTCGATGTCATCGGGTCCGAGCGGACCTGCACCGGTGCCGTAGGTGGCCTCCAACACCCGCAGGATCCCGTCGAGACGACTGAGGTCTTCGCCGAGGCGGCCGACGACGAGCTGCTTGGCTGCACGGTCGAGGCGAACACCGGCGGCTCCGAGGTGGTCCTCGACCCACATCGCGGTGCCTTTGCCCTTGGGCATCCCGTGGTCCGACACGGTCCCGCCGGCTTCCTTCACCGCGGCGGTCAGCTTGCGCGGCACCGCGCCGCGAGCAACGCCTGGCGAGCTCGGTGGACTCCAGACGAGCACCAGGCTGGCATCGGGCGACGGGTCGCGCAGGTAGTCGACGAGCATCGCGACCGCTGCTGCGGACCTCGTCGAGGTGTCCGCGACACCGGCGTCGCCATCGGCCTCATCGTCGGCTTCCGCAGCGGCACCGGCACCGAACCGACCGAGGTTGCGGGCCACCACCACGCGGTCGCCGAACATCGAGACCGTCTGGGCCGCCAGGATGACGGCACCCAGGTCGTAGTCGTCACCGGAGAACTCGGCGAGCACCTCGTCCCGCGCCGCGTCGCCGACGAGCCGATCCACGAGCTCGACCGTGGCGTCGTTCAGCAGCACCGGGTCACTCCCCTTCAGGAGGTGGATCTCCCCGGTCATCGCCGAGCTCCCCCGGAGTCGCCGCGCTCGACCACCAGCGCGCTCGCGACGTCCGCTGCTCGGCGGACGTCACGCTCGAAGCCGTGCCGGTCGCCCGGTTCGATCGATCCGGCCGCCACGACGGCAGCGGCGCCCGCTTCGACCGCCGCGGTGACCACCGCCGCGACCGGCACGTCGCTCGGGGCGACCTCGAAGGTCACGACACGACCCTCTGCGACCAGCCGTCGGAGCGACACCAGACGCCCTTCGAGCGAGCCGGATCGGTCAGCTCGGACGACGTGCGCTTCGCTCACGGCGTCACCGTACACGGCACCTCCGCCGTCGCCGTCCGGAGCACGGGCTGCGCCATGAGCTGTTCGGCCACCTCCACCGTCGAGCTCACCGCCGGGCCGATCACGACGTCGGCCTCGACCACGCCGAGCTCCTGCAGCGCGGTCAGCGCGTCGATCACGTCGACCCGACGCTCGAGCGACACGGTCCGACCGCACTCCGAGGTGCCGGTCACCACGCCCGGGATCACCTCGACCGCCCCGTCGGGCGGCGTCACGGGCCGCAGCGCACCGGCCACCAGCACCGCAACCGCGACGGCGACGAGGCGACGGCGGACGGGGCGGCCCCCGAGCCGCGACCGCAGCAGCAGCAGTGCACCGGCGGTGACGATGGCGGCCAGCCGTCCCGGTCCGAGCAACGGGAGCGTGGCGTGCGAGCCGGCCGAAGCGACCCCGTTGATCCACCACAGCAGCGCTCGCGTCGGCAGCTGTGCCACCGCGGCGACCGGGGCGACGACGAGGCCCGAGGCCAAGCCCACCGTCAGACCCAGCACCATGACCGCTCCGGCCGCGGGAACGGCCAGCACGTTGGCGACGGTGGCCACCGACGGCACGCCGCCCGACAGGCCGATGAGCAGGGGTGCCGTCGCCAGCTGCGCCGCCAGGGTGCAGGCGACGGCGTCGCGGAACCAGACGGGGCCACGCAATCGCTCGGACAGCGCGCGGACCCCGACCAGCAGGCCGACCGTGGCGCACACCGACAGCTGGAAGCCCAGACCCTCGACCAGGAGCGGATCGACGAGCAGGAGGCCGATGATCGCCAGCGACAGGATCCTCGCTCCCGACGCCACCCGACCTGCGGCACCGGCGATGAGCGCCACCGCAGCCATCGCCGAAGCGCGCAGCACCGACGCCTCGGCCCGGGTCACGAGCACGAACACCGCCAGGACCGACATGGCGACCACGACGCCGGCCCGCAGACCCCAGCGCCGCATCAGCGGGCGGGCCAACAGGAGCACGAACGCCACGTTCTGGCCGCTGACCGCCAGCAGGTGACGCAGCCCGCTGGCCTGGAACCGGAACCGAGCCACGTCGCTCTGAGCGCGGTCGTCGCCGACGACGAGTCCCAGGAACAGCGCCCGGCCCTCGACATCGAACGAGTCGGCCCCCCTCGACAGCAGTCGGTGGACCGAGTTGGCCAGCCGGAACCAGGGCGCCGCGGGCGGACCGCGCTCGAGGCGGGTCACGTCGAGTCGTCCGGCGAGGTGACGGGACCGGCGCCAGCCCTCCGGAGCCGTCTCCATCGCCCGCGGCCGACCCGACAGGACCACGTGATCGCCGGTGAGCAGCGGCCGCAGCACCCACTCGTCGGCCCGTTCGACGCCGGCCTGCCACCGGCGACCACCGATGCGCACCTCGACCGAGGTGCCGAACGTGGTCCACTCCGGATCCGACACGAGCTGCGCGGTCCCGACGACGCGATCGGGCAAGGGGGCGTCGAGCGCGCTCGACGAGGCATCGGAGCGGACCCCGACCACCATGACCAGCGCCACCGCCACCAGCGTGGGGTTGCGCCGCAGCGCGGCGAGGGCGACGACCGCCGCCAGCAGCGGAAGCGGTGCCGCCCAACCGAGCCGGGCGGACAGGGCCACCAGCACCGCCGCCACCACGACTCCGGGGTCGTTCACGATCCAGCGACGACCAGGTCGCGCAGGGCGTCGAGCTTGGCCTCACCGATGCCGCGCACGTCGAGCAACTCGTCGACCGACTCGAACCGCCCGCGCTCGTCGCGATGGGCGATGATCGCCGCTGCCGTCGCCGGTCCCACCCCCGGCAAGGAGTCGAGCATCGCCGCATCCGCGGTGTTGAGGTCGACGGGCGCTCCCGACGACGCGGATGTCCCCGAGGGAGCGGCTCCCCCGCCAGGTCCACCGATCGAGCTCCGCGGCTCCGCCGCCACCTCGGCCGGGACCGGCTGACCGACGAGCGGCACGACCAGGCGAGCTCCGTCGACGAGGGGTGCGGCCAGGTTCACCCTGTCCGGATCGGCCCCTGGCGCCAGCCCACCTGCAGCGTCGACGGCATCGACAGCTCGTGAGCCGGCCGGCAGCGTGACGACACCGGGCCGCATGACCGCCCCCGCGACGTGCACGACGACCATCCCTCCAGTCGTCGTCGTCAACGGCTCCACGACCGTGGTGGTGGCGCCGGTGCCGTCACCTCCGGCGCCGCTCGACGTGCCGGATCCACGCGTGGCGCCTTCGGCGGCGACCGCCGGATCGTGGGGCAACGAGGTGGCCGGATCGGCCGGACGTCCCAGGAGCATCCATGCGCCGGCCAGGATCACGATCGCCACCAGCCCGGCGAGCAGACCCAGCGACCGAGCGCCGACGTTCGACGAGTCGCCTCGGGGCAACCTCAGCCGGCCCGACGACGTGCCAGGAAGCGGGTGCAGCGGTGTCGATCGCAGCGGTGTCGATCGCAGCAGCCGCGAGCGCACCGCTGCCAGGGCAGCGTCCCACGGCGTCGGCGGACCCTCCGTGCTCCGCAGCGTCGCGAGCGCGGCCTCGTGCACCGCTCGCGGATCGTCGGACACGTGGTCCGACGATCCGATGTCACGACCGTCGGGCCCATCGAGGTCGACCACGGTCCCTCCCTGGTCCGCACCGCGTTGGGTCCGGACGACGGGCCGGCCGGGGCCGGCGACCTGGGGGAAGGTGCGCTGCAGCCTACGACGTGATCCGCCCGTGTGGCACCGGGGACCGATCCCCGGTGCTCAGCGGGTCAGGCGGAGACGTGTCAGGGTCAGCGGTTCTGGGGGAAGCCGAGGTCGACCGAGCTCGTCGCCGGGTCGGGCCAGCGGGTCGTGACTACCTTGGAGCGGGTGTAGAAGTGCAGCCCCTCCGGCCCGTACATGTGGCTGTCGCCGAACAGCGAGTCACCCCAGCCGCCGAAGGAGAACGCAGCGACCGGCACCGGGATCGGCACGTTGACGCCGACCATGCCGACCGGCACCTCGTCGACGAAGCGGCGGGCGGCCCCGCCGTCACGGGTGAAGATCGCGGTGCCGTTGCCGAACGCGTTGTCGCGCAGGAGCTGCACCGCGGACTCGTAGTCGGGCACCCGGACCACGCCGAGCACCGGGCCGAAGATCTCGTCGCGGTAGCACGTCATGTCGGTGGTGACGTCGTCGATGATCGACACACCGAGGAAGAAGCCGTCGCCGTCGAAGCTCTGATCACGACCGTCGAGCACGACCCGGGCACCGGCCTCGGTCGCCGCTGGCAGGTAGCCC
The DNA here is from genome assembly GCA_033813615.1 of Microthrixaceae bacterium. GTDB lineage: Bacteria > Actinomycetota > Acidimicrobiia > Acidimicrobiales > Microtrichaceae > Dermatobacter. The sequence goes on from JAPXRJ010000011.1 coordinate 28,895, forward strand.
GCGACCTTGTCACGGTGTGCTGCGGTGACGAGGGGACCCATCTCCGAGCGAGGGTCCGTCCCTGGTCCGATCCGGATGGCCTTGGCCCGCTCGGTGATCGCGGCCACGAGCGGGTCGGCGACGTCACCGACCGCGACCACCACCGAGATCGCCATGCAGCGCTCGCCCGCGGATCCGTAGGCGGCCGAGACCGCGGCATCGGCCGCCTGATCCAGGTCCGCATCGGGCAGCACGACCATGTGGTTCTTGGCTCCGCCGAGCGCCTGCACGCGCTTGGCGTGGCCCGTGGCCGTCTCGTAGATGTACTTCGCGATGGGCGTGGAGCCCACGAAGCTCACGGCCTGCACCGCCGGGTTCACCAGCAGCGCGTCGACTGCCTCCTTGTCACCGTGCACCACGTTGAACACGCCGTCGGGCAGGCCGGCCTCGGCCAGCAGCTCGGCCAGCAGCAGCGACGCCGACGGGTCCTTCTCCGACGGCTTCAGGATGAACGAGTTGCCGCACACCAGCGCGTTCGGGAACATCCACAGCGGCACCATCGCCGGGAAGTTGAACGGGGTGATGCCGGCGACGACCCCGAGCGGCTGCAGGATGGAGCTCACGTCGACGCCGGTGGCGACCTGATGGCTCAGCGCACCTTTGAGCAGGTGCGGCGCGCCGCAGGCGAACTCCACGTTCTCGATCCCGCGCTGGACCTCTCCGGCGGCATCGGAGAGGACCTTGCCGTGCTCCGCGGTGATCGCTGCGGCGACGTCGTCCTTGTGGGCGACGAGCAGCTCCCGGAAGCGGAACACGACCTCCGCTCGGCGGCCGAGCGACACGTGGCGCCAGGTCTCGAAGGCGTCCTGTGCGACGGCGACGGCGGCGTCGACCTCGGCGGCGCTGGCCAACGCAACCGAGCCGGTGACGGCTCCGGTGGCGGGATCGAAGACGTCGCTGCTGCGAGCGCCGCCTCCTGGTTGCCGGGTACCGCCGATCCAGTGAGGGATGGTCGTGGCGGTCATCGTTATCGGTGTCCTGTGATCGGGCGGCCGGTCGGCCGCTGTTGTGGGGAACTGGGAGGCTGCCGTCAGAACAGCTGGGCAGCGAGCTTGCGGCGCCACGCCGCGGCCTCATCGGCGTCGTCAAGCAGCTCGAGGAGGTCGACGAACTGCTGGCGGGCGTCGTCGTCACCGCTGACCCGCCCGAGCAGGTCGGTCAGCCGGGAGTCGAGGTCGTCGCCGTCGGAGGGCACACCACCGGTCCGGGCCAGCGCGGCGACACGACGGGTGTCGGGCGATTCGGGGATCCGCTCCAGCAGCGCGAGACCCTCCTCGGCGCGGTCCGATCCCACCAACAGCTCGGCCAACGCCACGATCGCCCTCTCTGCGGACGGTTCGAGTTCGAGCGCGGCACGCAGCGATGCCTCGTCACCAGCGGCGAGCAGTCGGTCGAGCTCGGTCTCGACGGCGTTCGGGTACAGGCGCTGCACGAACTCGGCGACCTGCCACTCCGGTTGCGCACCCTTGAAGCCGTCGACGACCTTGCCGTCCTTCATGGCGTACACCGCGGGGATGCTCTGGACCTGGAACGCGTTGGCCACCCCGGGGTTCGCATCGACGTCCACCTTGGCGAGCTCGACCTTGCCCTCGGTGCCGGCGATCACCTGCTCGAGGATCGGGCCGAGCGTCCGACAGGGTCCGCACCACTCGGCCCACAGGTCCACCACGACGGGGACCGTCCGGGACCGCTCCACGACAGCGGTCTGGAACGTGGCATCGGTGACGTCGGCCATGGCGATGAGGGCTCCTGGGAGGACGAGGTCGGTTGACAGCACCGACGGAGGGCAGGGCGCCCGGAAGTGTACCGACGCCCGTGCCCGCTCCCCGAGGCAACGCTTGACACGACGTGCGAATCGGTAGCGGGAGACGGCGCCAGGAACCCTCCAGGAAGGGCCGACCTCGTGGCCGCGACCTGCGCTGTAGCGTGATGGACCGACCTGACCAGGGGGCCGAGTGACCGAAACCACCGCCGAGCAGACGCCCGACGGCATCGACGACGACGGCGTGACGTCGTGGTTCGAGCAGCACGTCACGGGGGTGGCCCCACCCTTGCGCTTCGACCTGATCGCCGGCGGCCACTCGAACCTGACGTTCTCGGTCACCGACACGGCTGAACGCCGGTGGGTGCTTCGGCGTCCTCCGCTGCAGCAGGTGCTCGCCACGGCGCACGACATGGGCCGCGAGCACCGGATCATCTCGGCGCTCGGGGCGACCGACGTGCCGGTTCCCCCCACGGTGGGGCTCTGCACCGACGACGCGGTGAACGGCGCACCGTTCTACGTGATGGACTTCGTCGACGGTCGCGTGGTGCGCACCGGCGCGGAGGCCGCTGCGCTCACCGAGGCAGAGCGAACCCGCGCCGGCGAGTCGCTCGTGGATGTGCTCGGCCTGATCCACACCATCGACGTCGACGCCGTGGGCCTGGGCGACCTGGGCCGCAAGGACGGCTACATCGCCCGCCAGCTCAAGCGGTGGTATGCCCAGTACCAGGCGTCGGACGGACAGGTCGACGGCGGGCTCGGGCTCTCGGAGGTCGACCGCGTCCACGACCGGCTCGCCGCCGCGATCCCGCCGCAGCAGGGCGCGTCGATCGTGCACGGCGACTACCGGCTTGACAACTGCATGCTCGGCAGCGACGGTTCGGTGGCCGCAGTGCTCGACTGGGAGATCTGCACCCTTGGCGACCCGCTCGCAGACCTGGGCCTCCTGTGGGTGTACTGGTCCGACCCCGACGAGGAGGCCGTGCTCCCCCAGGCGTCGCCCACCGCGCTCGACGGGTTCCCCCGGAAGGCTGAGCTGATCGAGCGCTACGCCGCGTCGTCGGACCTGGACCTGTCGGACCTCGGCTTCTACATCGCGTTCGGCTGCTGGAAGCTGACCTGCATCATCGCCGGCGTCTACGCCCGCTATGCGGGAGGTGCCATGGGCGACGTCTCCGACGAGCACGTCGCCGCGTTCGCCACGATGGTCGAGCGTCTCGCCGGGATGGCCGCCGACGCCACCGAGGAGATCGCCTGACATGTCGCTGGTCGAACGACAGCACAACCCCGAGCTCCACGAACCCGTGCTCGTCGTCGGCCTGGAAGGCTGGATCGACTCCGGGCTGGGTGCGGCCAACGCCATGTCCGCGCTGAACGCCGGGGCGGGCGCGGAGGTCGTCGCCACCTTCGATGCGGACCGCCTCCTCGACCACCGGGCACGACGGCCGATCATCCACCTGGTCAACGGCCTGATCACAGGGTTGACCTGGCCCTCGATCGAGCTGTCCGCCGGGATGGACTCCCACGGCCGCGACCTGCTGCTGCTCGAAGGTGCCGAGCCCGACTTCGAGTGGCGCTCCTTCTCCGACACCGTCGTCGACCTCGCACTCGAGTTCGGATGCCGGATGGTGGTGAGCCTGGGC
>JAPXRJ010000012.1:0-32028 GCA_033813615.1 Microthrixaceae bacterium
CGTCGGTGTCGGCCGAGCCGAGCAGCTCCCAACGCCTCGCCAGCGCGTGGGCCAGCCGGTCGTTCCACAGGTCCGGTCCGACCTGGACCGGGTTCGACGAGTGCAGCACCTTGATGCGGATCGGCGAGCGCGGGTCCCACAACCCGACCGCCACGAAGCGCTTGCGGTCGTCGAAGATCACCGCCACGTCGCCGGGCTCACCGGTCCCGTCGCCGTGGCGGCCACCTCGGACCGACTCGATCCCGCCGTCGAAGACCCACGGGTGACCGCGCCGCACGTGGCGGAGCGCGTCGGGCGTCAACCGGACGGCCAAGCTGGTCGAGGCGCTCACATGGACCGCCGGGTCGCCACCGTCGCCGACGCGACATGGCCACCGCCGAACAACGCCTTCATCGCTCCCCTCCCACGCGACGGAGCGATCAGCGAGGCGGAAGGCTCTGCTGGATGTCCATCATGTCGGCCATCACCATCTTGATGAACTCGTCCGCCTCGTCGGTCATGCCACCCGCCACCCCGCCGTAGATCGCGCCGCTGGTCGCGACCTCGCCCCGAGCGGTGGCGTCCTTGGCGAACTGGACGGCCTCGGTGAGGTCGCTCGCGAACTGATCGGTCACGCCCGGCAGCGTCTGCGGACGGGTCACCGCCAGGTGGATGGCGTTCGGGTACTGCTGGCCGTTGAACCGCCAGCCGCGCAGGCGCATGAAGTCGTTGACCAGGTAGATGTCGAAGTCGTCGGAGGTGAAGCTCAACACGAAGGTGGGTTCGCCCATCAGGCGCAGCTCGGGGTGGCTGACGATCGCGGCCTTCATCTCGGCCGCGGCGTCGAAGATCTGCTGCGCGTAGCGGAGGTAGCCCTCCCGGCCGAGCGACACCATCGAGGCCCACGTCGCCGCCAGCAGTCCGCCGGAGCGCGAACCGTCCATGCCGGGCGAGCAGTACTTGCCCCCCGTCCAGTCGGTGCGGAAGAAGTACTGGCTGTTGCGGATCGCCTTGTCGCGGAACAGGCACACCGACGTGCCCTTCACCGAGTAGCCGTACTTGTGGGTGTCGGCCGAGATCGTGGTCACCCCTGGCAGCCGGAAGTCGAACACCGGGATTCCCGGGACACCGAGCTCCTGGCCGAACGGCAGGATGAACCCGCCGAGGCAGCCGTCGACGTGCAGGCCAACGCCCCGCTCCAGGGCCAGGTCCGACAGCGCCTCGATGTCGTCGATCGTGCCGTACGGGTAGTTGCCGGCCGAGCCGAGGATGGCGACCGTGTTCTCGTCGATGAGCGATGCGACCGACTCGACGTCGACCTTCGTGGTGACCGGGTCGACGGCCGCGATGCGGAGCTCGACGCCGAAGAGGTGGCACGCCTTGTCGAACGCCGGGTGGCCCGTCTCGGGCTTCACGAAGTTCGGCTGGGTGATGGCCCGCGTCTCCCTGGCGTGGTCCCGGTATGCCAGCACCGCGTGGGAGATCGAACCCGTGCCGCCGCTCGTCACCATGCCGACGGGTTCGGCGTCGCTGACGGCCTCGGCGTGGAACAGGTCGAGCGCCATCGCGATGATCTCACCCTCGAAGCGGGTGGCGCTCGGGCACATGTCGCGCTGGAGCACGTTCACGTGGGCGAACAGGCCGAACGCCTTGGTGAGGAAGTCGTAGTGGCTGTGGTCGCCGCAGTACATCGTCCCCGAGACCTGGCCGGTCTCCCAGAACGCGTCCTCCTCCTTCGCCATCTGCCCGAGCTCGTCGAGGATGTCCTCGCGATCGCGGCCCTGCTGGGGCAGGGTGCGGTTGACGGTGAAGCGCTCGGCGTACGGGAAGTCGCTGCTCATGGCGCCATTCGATCAGCGCCGACCGCACCGGTCCAGCCATCTGCCTCTCGCTCCGGCCTGTTTCGTTCCCACTGGTGGACGTGTTTACGTCCACCAGTGGGAACAGAACGGGCGGGGACGCTCCGGTCAGAGCGCCGGAGCAGGGTCGTCGCGGTCGAGCAGGTCGTCGTGGACGACGGCGCCGAGCGCGAGCCGAGGGTCCGACCACAGCTCCCGCCGTCGGCCGTGCGCCCCCGGGGCGTCGGCCGGGGCGGTCGCCTCGGCCACGTCGTCCAGCAGGTCTGCGACTGCCGGCTCGACGTCCTCGAACGGCCGGGGCATCGCCGCCCAGCTGTCCCACGGCAGCAGCTCGATGCCCTGCAGCGACGCGAGGTCGCGCATGAGGTTCCCGGCGATCCACCACGGTCCCGACTCGCCCAGAGATGTGAGCCCGTAGCGATCGGCGTCGTCGTCGCCACGTCGGCAGCGGCGCCACGCGGCGCCCGCGACCTGGAAGCGATCGGCCGGCACGTCGAGCGGATCCAGGTCGACGGCGAACAGCTCCCGCTGCCGCGGATCGAGCTGTGCGTCGACGAGCCGCCACCGGCCCGGCCCGTCGTCCCAGACCTCTGCCACCCAGTGGTCCTCCCACCGAGCGGTGCCGAAGTAGTCGGAGAACCCGCATCGGGCGCGAGCCCGAGTGCCGGTCGCCCGCAGCAGGGCGACGAGCAGCACGCTGAGCTGGCGGCAGTTGCCGCCGGCGCGCTGCGCGGGGTTCCGGGCCACGTCGATCGGTGAACCGTCGATGGCCAGCACCCGCTCGACGACCTGGTCGACCGAGCGGAGGTGCACGTCGGCTCGCTGCCCGTCGGTGAGCTCGACGCCGTACGCCGCCGCCAGGTGCACGTGCACCAGCAGCCCTTGGCAGATCCGGACCAGTGCAGCGACGTCGGAGGGGAGCTCTGCCACCTCGACGTCCGTCGGCAGCGTCGTGCACGGCCCCGGGGAGAGGTGTGCGGTGGGGTCGCCGGACGGAAGGTTCATCGCCCGATCGTCGCGCGGTCGACCAGACTGGTGCCGTGGCCGATGCGTCCGTCCCGCCGAACCCGGCATCGAGGCCACCCGCCGTCGATCCGGCGCAATTCTCCGCGCTCGACATGCGGGTGGGACGGGTCGTCGAGGTTCGCCCCTTCCCCGAGGCGCGCCGGCCCTCGTACCAGCTGGCGGTGGACTTCGGTCCCGAGCTGGGCGTGCTCGAGACGTCGGCCCAGGTGACCAACTACTCGGCTGACGAGCTGGCCGGTCGGCTCGTCGTCGGTGCGGTCAACCTGGGCGTCCGGCGTATCGCCGGCTTCCGCAGCAGCTTCCTGGTGCTGGGTGCCGTCGAGCCCGACGGCACCGTACGACTGCTGGCGCCCGACGGCGACCCGCCGCTCGGCAGCCGCATCGCCTGATGCGAGTCTGACCGTCGGCCCCGACGGCGGAGCACCACCAACTGGCTCAGGTGTCGGTCAGGGCGGCGACGACGGGGGCGAAGGCCCGGGCCTCGGCGCCCGGGATGACCGTGTAGGAGTAGCCCCAGCGCTCCCGGCGCTCGCGCAGCCGCTCGCCCACCTCCGCCTCGCTCCCGATCAGGGCCAACGGCGACTCCAACACGTCCTCGGGGTCGGCGGAGAACAGCTCGGCGACGACAGCGGCGACAGCTTCGGTGTCCTCGGTCAGCTGCGCGACCGACAGCCACGCGTTCAGCTCCAGGTCGTCGAACCGCTTGCCCGCGGCCTCCTTGACCCGAGCCACCTTGGCGTCGATCCGATCGGGCAGGGCGTCGTGCGCTGCGTCGGTGTCGATGGCACCGGAGTGGATCGAAGCGTTCACCCCGACGATGTCGGCGTGGCGGCCGGCGAAGCCGAGCACCCGGCGCGCACCGCCGCCGATCAGGATCGGCGGGCAGGCACCCGGCGTGTGGCCGGCCAGCCCGGCCAGATCGGTGATCGCGTAGTGGTCGCCATCGAAGCTGAACGGCTCGCTGCCGAACAACCCCTTGATGACGGCGGTGTGCTCGATCATCCGGTCGACACGGATGCCAGGTCGATCCATCGGGATGCCCGATCGCTGGTAGTCCGTCGCCTTCCAACCGGCGCCGAGACCGATCTCCAGGCGCCCCTGCGACAGCTGGTCGATGGTGGCGAGCTCACGCTGGACGACCGCGGGGTGCCGGTAGTCGCAGTCGAGGACCAGCACGCCGAGGTGCAGGGTGGTGGTGCTCGCGGCCGCGGCACCGAGCATCGCGAGCGGACCGGGCCCCTCGTCGAAGTGGTCAGGTAGGAACAAGGTGGAGTAGCCGAGGTCCTCGAGCTCCTTCACCGAGTCGATCCATGTGGACCCCGGCAGCGGTTCGTGCAGCTCCGCAGCGAAGCGGAACCTACGTGGATGAGCCATGTCTCGGGATCCTCCCAGGTGCGTCGGTGATGTCGGTTCGTGCGACTGCCTGCTCAGGACAGCTGATCGTCGAGGTGACCCGCGGTGGTGCCGCCGAGCTCGATGGCCTCGAGGCCCAGCTTGCGGTGGTCCCACGAACGGGTGCGCTCCACGCGGACGCGTACGGCGATTCGCTTGTGGAGCATGAACTCCACGAGCGGTCGCATCTCCTCGGTGTAGGGGCCGTTGTAGCGCTCCCAGACGCTGATGCCGACGTCCCACAGCTTGTCGGGGTCCTCGACGACCTCGGCCGTGCCGTCGACCGACACGCCCCTCAGCTTGTCGTAGGTGAGACCGTCCTCGATCAGGAGCGTCACCCTCGGGTCTCGACCGATGTTCACCGCCTTCTGGGATCTGGCCTTGGTCTCGAACCAGATCTCGCCGTCGAGCACGGCGTACCACATGGCCACCAGATGCGGGCGCCCGTCGGCTCCGACGGTGCCCAGGGTGCAGCTGCGGCTGCGCTCGACGAACGACGACACCTCGTCGCCGGACATCTCCACCTGACTTCGCTGGTTCGTGCCCACGGGACCCCCGCTCGTCGTGTTCCGGCGCTGCGCCTGACGACCATCATGTCCGACCCGAGCAGCGCCGCGACGGAGCCGCACCCGTCAGATCGTGGCGGAACGGCGGTTCTGGCGCCGGGCGACCGGGCCGAGCAGGGCGAGTCCCGCCGCCGCAGCGACCCCGGCGACCACGAACGCCGCCTGGTACGACGCCCACGCGACGACGATGCCGAGCACCGCCGGCCCGAGTCCGCTCGCCAGGTCGAACGACAGGGAGAACGTCCCGACGGCCTGGCCGCGCTCGGACTCGGGCACTCCGACGACGGTGGCGCTGAACAGCGCCGGGAACAGCAGCGACATTCCGATCGCCAGGGCGACGACGGCCACCCACACCCCTGCCGCCTGGTGGAACAACCCGAGGAGCAGTCCCCCGATCGCCAGCACCACGAGCGCAGCGGTCGATGCCCTGGACCAGCCGAGTTGGTCGGGCAGCTTGGCGCCCACGACCCTGATCACCAGGACCAGGACGCCGTACAGCAGCAGCAGCGGTGCCACGTCGTCGATACCGACCTCGGGACCGTAGAGAGCGATGAACGTGGCGAAGCCGATGAACGGCAGCATCCCGAGCAGGAGGATCGATCCGGGGCCGGTCGCCGCCGGGTGCAGGAACCGGAACGGCTGCGGGTCGTGCTGGACCACGTCCTTTGGCGTGCCCAGGCCGAGCACGGCGGCGACCAGGCCGCTGCAGCCGGCGAAGATCCACACGGCGTCGAAGCCGTAGGCGTTGCGGATCGCCTCGCCGACGAGCGGGCCGAAGGCGAGGCCGGCGTAGAGGGCGACCGAGAAGTACGACGCCGCCTCTCCTCTGCGGTCATCCGGCGCCATGTCCTGGATGGCCGTCGCGGCGCCCACCCACATGGCGGCCTCGCCGACGCCGGTCAGCAGCCGGAGGATGAACAGCAGCACGACGGAGTCGACCACCGCGTAGCCCAGGACCGACAGGCCCATCGTCAGCGCACCGCCGATGACGAGGACGCGACGTCCTCGCGTGTCGCCGATCCGTCCGGCGACGGGCCGCAGGAGTGCCGCCGAGATCGCGAAGCTGCCGGCGATCACGCCGACCGCCACGCTGCCTCCACCCAGGCCCTCCTTCACGAACACCGGCAACGTGGGCAGCATCGCGCCCAACGCCATGAAGTAGGCGAAGGTGGCCAATGTGACCATCACGAACCCGGTGCTGATCAGCGACGAGCGATCCGGCGCTCTGGGCGGCACGGGTTCGCCGTCATCGGCCGCGGCGACGGGGTTCGAGGGCGAGGCCATGGACGCCGGAACCTACCGCCGCGCCGGGTCAGCTGCCGAACGCTTGCGGTGCGGATCGAACGATCCCACTTTCAGCGGTCGACGACGGAGGTGTCGGTCGCCTTGACCGCCGCCCAGACATCGCTGCCATCGACCAGGCCGAGCTCGGCGATCGCTGCGGGTGTCACCTCAGCCGACAAGGAGATGGGCCCGTCGAGCCGCACTCGCACCCGTTCGCCCAGCGGATCGAAGCCGACCACGCGGACAGGCCAACGGTTCCGCGGGCTGCCCTTCGGCACATCACGGTGCAGGGTCACCGAGCTCGGGCGCACCAGGACGAGCACCGGGCCGTCGTGCGGTTCGCCGACCACGACGGTGGCGCGTCCGCCGTCGATCACGACCTCGTTGCCCGCGGCCCGACCAGCCAGCAGGTTGGTGCCCATGAGGTCGGCGATGTAGGGCGTCCTCGGACTTCCCGCCACCTCGTCCAGCGGACCGGACTGCGTGATCGATCCGTCCTCGATCACCACCACGCGGTCGGCCAACGCCAGCGCGTCGAGCGCGTCGTGGGTGACCAGCGCCGTCGCCCCGCCGAAGTCGGTCAGGTGGGTGCGGAGGTCACGCCGCAGCGAGGTGCGGGTTCCCACGTCGAGCGCGGAGAGCGGCTCGTCGAGCAGCATGAGCGCCGGCTCCGTCACGAGGGCCCGGGCCACGGCGGCCCGCTGCGCCTGTCCACCCGAGACCGCCCGCGGACGTGAGCGCTCCAGGCCGGCCAGGCCGACGCGGTCCAGCCAGGTCGTCGCGGCCGATCGAGCGGCGTCGCGGCCTGCTCCTGTGGCCCGGAGCCCGAAGGCGACGTTGTCGAGCAGGTCGAGGTGCGGGAAGAGCAGGTGGTCCTGGAACACCATGCCGACCCGCCGGTGCTCCGGAAGGACGAATCGCCCCGAGCCCGGATCGTCCACGACCGCGCCGCCGACCACCACATGACCACGGTCCACGGCGAGGAGCCCGGCCAGCACCCGCAGCAGCGTGGTCTTTCCGGAGCCGTTGGGCCCGAGGACCGCCAGCACCTCGCCCGGCTCGACAACGATCGACACCTCGAGGTGCAGACGGCCGACGTCGAGCTCGACCTCGGCACTCGTCGCCGCGCCTCCGGCGCGACTCATGGCAAGCCTCCGGCGCGACTCATGGCAAGCCTCCGGCGCGACTCATGGCAAGCCTCCGGCGCGACTCCCCCACCTGTCGCGGAAGGCGACGACCATCACCGCCAGGCTGATCGCCAACAGCACCAGGCTGAGGCCGACCGCCCGGTTCACATCGCCCTGCAACGCCATGTAGATGGCCAGTGGCAGGGTCTGGGTCCGACCCACGATGTTGCCGGCGAAGGTGATCGTCGCCCCGAACTCGCCGAGCGCCCTCGCTCCCGCCAGGACCGCGCCGGCCCCGAGCGACGGTGCCACCATCGGCAGCGTCACCCTCCGGAACGTGTACCAGCGACCTGCGCCGAGGGTGGCGGCGACGTCCTCGTAGCGCGCGTCCGCAGCACGCAGACCCGCCTCGGCCGAGATCACGAAGAACGGCATGGCCACGAAGGTCGCGGCCAGCACCACCCCGGTGGTGGAGAACGTCAGCTGCACGCCGAACCACTCGTAGAGGCGTCGACCGACGATCCCGGTCCGGCTGAACGCGGAGAGCAGCGCCACCCCGCCGACCACCGGAGGCAGGACCAGCGGCAGCAGCACAAGTCCTCGCAGGACCGAACGCCCGGGGAACGACACGCGGGCCAGCACCCATGCCAGCGGAAGGCCGAGCGCGACCGACAGGGCGGTGGCGGCCAGGGTGCAGACCAGCGACAGCCGCAGCGCGTCGAGCGACTCGGGTGTGGTGAGGTCCTCGACGAGCGAGCCCCACGGGACCCGCAGCGCCAGCCCGGCGAGCGGCAGCACGAACAACGCGGCGGCGAGCGCCGCGAGCACGACGACCACGATCGGTGCTCGCCGGTGCGCCCGACGGTTCACGTCACCCACCCGACGCTTCTGTTCGGCGTTTCACAAGGAAAACCCTGTGAAACGCCGAACAGAACGGGCACATCACGAGCGAAGGGTGGCGATCACGGTGCGCCGAAGCCCGCGGCGGCCAGCACCTTCTGGGCGTCGGGACCGAGCACGTACTCCATGAACGCCTTCGATGCCTCAGCGTTCGTCGTCGCCTTCACCACGGCGATCGGGTACTTGGCGACGGCGTTGGCGTCGATCGGGATCTCCACGCTGTCGACGGTGTCACCCGCAGCCTCCGCATCGGTGACGTACACGATCGCGGCGTCGGCGTCACCGTCGGTGACCGCCGACAGCGTGGCCCGCACGTCCTGACCGCGGGTCACCTTGTCGGCGGGGATCGTCACCCCAGCGGCCTGGAGCACCTGGTTCGCGTACTTCCCACACGGAGCGGTGTCGGCGCACAGCGAGATGGTGCCGCCGGCTTCGGCGACCGCCGCCAGATCTTCCAGGGTCGTGATCTTCTTCGGATTGCCCGGCTTGGTCACGATCACCAGCGAGTTGGTCGCGAAGATCTCGGAGCTTCCGTCGAGCAGCGACGCGTCGGCGAGCGTCGTCATGTTCGACTCCGCGGCGAAGGCGGCGACGTCGACCGGCGCACCGCTCTGGATCTGGGTGGCGAGGTCTCCTGAGGATCCGAAGTTGATCGTGACCTTCGAGCCGGGGTTCGCCGATTCGAAGTCCTTGCCGATCTGGGTGAAGGTCTCCTTGAGCGATGCTGCTGCCGACACGGTGATGTCGCCGGTGACCTTGTTCGCAGCTTCGGTGGTGCTGGTCGTGGCCGACGGTGAAGCGTCATCGTCGCTGCTGCACGCTGCGGACAACAGGCCGAACGACAGGAGAACGCCCAGCAGTGCGAGCACCGCGGGGGATCCAGATCGGCGAGCGGGTGGCTGGTGGGCAGTTCGGGGACTCATGGGCGCGGGACCTCCACAGTCACGTTGGTCGACTTCACAGAAGCGGTGGCGAGGTCGCCGGGCCGCAGGTCGAGCTCGTCGACCGCCTCTCTGGTGAGGAGCGACACCAGACGGTGAGGGGGCGCGTGGATCTCCACCAGTGCTGCCACACCGTCGCGCTCCACGCGGGTCACGATGCCGGTGAAGCGGTTGCGGGCCGAGTGCAGCTCGTCGGACTCCACCGCGTAGGCGGGCGCCTGCTCGCTCAGGTAGGCGGCGAGATCACGTCCTTCGACGAGGCGACGACCGCCGTCGTCACGGGTGGTGGACAACCTGCCCTCGTCGCACCAGCGACGGACCGTGTCCACGCTGACGCCGAGCAGCTCTGCCACCTGGGTCGTTCCGTACTGGCTCATGCGACCCAAACCGTAGTCGAGTCCTTGCAAATGCGAGATCGAGTGGAGAAGTCCCGCCCGCTCCCGTCAGGCCGGATCGGTGAGCCGGTGCACGCCGAGCTGGTCGGCCACGACCTCGTCGAGGCGCGGCGGCCCCGGCGGGGTGCCCTCGCCGAACGGCGTACCGCCCAACGACGAGCGGTCGTGTGGCTCCAGCCAGTTCGCGAGCGTCGGCCCGAGCGGCACGATCCCCGTCGGGTTGATGTCCGAGTGGACCCGGTAGTAGTGCGCCTTGATCTGATCGAAGTCCACGGTGTCACCGAAGCCGGGGGTCTGGAACAGGTCCCTGGCGTAGCCCCAGAGGACGGGCATCTCGTCGAGCTTCTGGCGATTGCACTTGAAGTGCCCGTGGTACACGGCGTCGAAGCGGACGAGCGTGGTGAACAGCCGGACATCGGCCTCGGTGATGTGATCGCCGACCAGGTAGCGCCGCGTCGACAACCGCGCCGACAACTCGTCGAGCTGTGCGAAAAGCCGCTCGTAGGCGTCCTCGTACGCCTGCTGCGATCCGGCGAACCCGCACCGGTACACCCCGTTGTTGACCTCGGTGTAGATGGGCCGCATGACAGCCTCCATCTCGTCGCGGAGCGCCGCGGGGTACAGCTCCGGTGCGCCATCACGCTGGTGCTCGGTCCACTCGCTCGACAGGTCGAGGCTCATCGGCACGAAGTCGTTGGTGACGACCATGCCCGACGGGACGTCCACGATCGCCGGCACCGTGATGCCCTTGGGGTAGTCCGGGAATCGAGCGAAGTACGCCTCCCGGAGCTCGTGGATGCCGAGCACCGGATCCGCGCCGTCGGGGTCGAGATCGAAGTTCCAGCTGCTGGCGTCATGGGTGGGCGCGGCGAACGCGATCGAGATCGCATCCTCCAGGCCGAGGAGCCGCCGGACGATGACCAGGCGGCTGGCCCACGGGCACGCCCGGCTGACGACGAGGCGGTAGCGGCCGGGCTCCACCGGCCAGCCGTCGCGCCCGTCGCGGGTGATGCGGCTCCGGATGTAGTCGGTGTCGCGCTCGAAGCTCTCGCCGGCCTTGACGTAGACGCCCTGACCGCCAGCTGCATCGCTGTGGTCGTCCATCCCACCTTCCTAGCCGACGCGGGCCGACTGGCCGCCGTCGACCGGCAGGCAGACGCCGGTGATGAACGCTGCCTCCTCCGATGCCAGAAACAGCGCGGCGTTGGCCACGTCCCACGCGGTGCCCTGACGTCGGAGGGGGACGAGCGACGCCCTCGCCGACGCGTACTCGTCGCGGTCGAGCCCCATGTGGGTCGCGGCCGCGTCGACCGCCATGGGCGTGTCGATGAAGCCAGGCAGGATCGCGTTGGCCCGCATGCCGTGCTTGGCGCCGGTCAAGGCCAGATTCTGGGTGAGGGCGTCGACGCCGGCCTTCGACACCTTGTACGCGGTCTGGTTCTGCGCTGCGCCGATCGAGGCCAGCGACGACACGTTGACGATCGCGCTGCGCTCCTGCGCCCGCAGCACCGGCACCGCCTCGCGACATGTCCGCCACATCGCCCGCAGGTTCACGTCCATGATCCGGTCGAAGCCGTCGTCGGTGAGGTGGTGCGGCGGACCGTCCCCCATGCCGATCCCGACGTTGTTGTGGAGCACGTCGAACCCGCCGAAGGCCGCCACGGCCGCGGCGACCACCGCTGCCGGACCGTCGTCCGATGCGATGTCGGCCGCGACCACCACGGGTGACGGCAGGTCGTGTCCGGCCTCACGGGCTGCCGTCGCCGCCAGGTCGGCCGTCTCGTCGGCTCGATCTCGGCGCCGATCGACGAGCACGAGTCGGGCGCCTTCGCGAGCGAAGGTGATCGCCACCGCACGGCCGTTGCCGATCGTCTGTCCCGGGGTCTGGCCGGCGCCGACGACCACCGCGGTGCGCCCGGCCAGCCGACCATGCGACCGGCTCACACGTCTGCCTCCACACGGCCGACGACGGGGAGCGGCCCCTCGGGCTGCACACCGACGGATCGCAGCATCCCGGCGAGCATGGCGTAGTGACCGGCGAGCATCGTCAGCTCGATCAGCTGCTGGTCGCTCCAGCCTGCATCGGCGAGGGATTCCCATGTCGCGGGTGCCACGCGGTGGCCGTCGACCAGCTCCTCGGTGGCGGTGAGCACCGCCAGGTCCTCAGCGGTCCACTCGCATGCCTCGCTGCTGGCCGGGTCGGTGGGCACGGCACATCCGAGGATCTGCAGATCGTTCAGACCAGCGTCACGAGCAAGGCCGACGTGCTGGCCCCACTCGTAGTCCGAACCGCACAGCGCGGCGGTGCGCAGGATCACGAGCTCGCGCACCCGCGGGGTCAGCGTGCTGCCCTGCAGCAGCCGACCACCGAACGGCAACCAGCTGCGGAACAGCTTCGGGTGCTGCACCAGCGTGCGGAAGATGTGCAGCTCCCGCATCGGTCCGAGCGGCTCGAGCGCCGCGAGCTGCGCCGCCGTCGCGTCGCGGTCCGCGAGCGGAGGGATCCGAGGGACCTCGGGGTCAGGGTCGGTCATGGGCGGCCGCAGCTGAGCGGTCCTGCGCGACGGCGTCCATCTCCAGGTACTCCTCGCCCGTGTCGACCCAATCCTCGAACTGGGTCACGCCGAGCACGTCGAAGCGCTTGCGGAGCCAGCCGTCGTTGGCGTCGAGAAGGCCGAGCTTCTTGCAGTTCGGCACGATCTTCGAGAACAGCAGCTGCTGGAACGGGTCCTCGTTCTTGACCTCCGCCGGGACGTCGAACAGCTTCACGGCCCGCTTCACGTCGATGCCCATCCGATCCCACACCTCCTGTTGGAGGAACCGGTCGCGCATGCGCACCGCGGCCTCGAACGCGAACTCCTGACGCTCGAACAGCTCCGCCTCGGTGAGCCCCGCGTAGAACTCCTGCAGCGACAGCACGCCGAAGGCGACGTGTCGGGCCTCGTCGCTCATGACGTAGCGGAGCAGCTGCTTGAGCAGCGGATCCGGCGTGGTCTGCATGGCCATGCCGAACGCAGCGAGCGCCAAGCCCTCCACCATGATCTGCATGCCGAGGTAGGTCATGTCCCAGCGGCTGTCGTCGACGATGTCGTCGAGCAGCAGCTTCAGGTGTGCGTTGATCGGGTAGTGCCCGTCGAGCTTGGTGTCGAGGTACTGGGCGAAGACCTCGACGTGACGGGCCTCGTCCATCACCTGGGTGGCGGCGTAGTACTTGGCGTCGATCCACGGCACGGTCTCGACGATCTTGGCGGTGCACAGCAGTGCCCCCTGCTCGCCGTGCATGAACTGGCTCAGCGACCAGTTCTGCACCTCGTGGGCGAGCTCGACCCACTCGGGCCGCTCCCAGTTCTCGAACGGCGTGCCGGAGAAGTCCACCCCGCGGGCGTCGAACTCCATCTTCTGCATGTCGGCCATCATCTCGGCGAACTGCTGCTGGTCGACGTCGATCGACCAGTCGAGGTCGGTCTGGCCGTTCCACTGCGAGTGCTTGGCCTTCTCGTAGAGCTTGCTGAGCGCTGGCCGTGCGCCCTTCTCGTAGTCCCATGTGAAGATGGCGTCCGCGTTGTCACGCACGGCATGGATCGCCTCGTCCACCTCGGTGTTCGCCGTGGTCAGGATGGCCTCGAGGTCGTCGACCGCGAGACGACCCAAGATCTGCTCATCGGTGGACATGTGACCCCCCTTGGAGCGAGGGGCGACCGGTCGGTCCGGCGCCGTCCCGCGACACCATCCAGCCTGCCACATCGACGGCGGAGCGAACCGTCGTCGTAGGCTCGCAGCCATGTCGTCCTGGTTCGACACCCACGTGGTCACCAACCAGCCGCCACCGCTCTCCGGCCACGACGTGTTCGCCACGAACACCGCTCTCGTCGAGGCCGTCGAGGCGCACGGGGGCGGCACCAACCTGGAGGACCTGTCGGCCATCGGGGTTCGTGCCGGGGACCCCGAGTGGCAGGAGCGGGGCCGTCAAGCCAACGCGAACGTGCCGGTGCTGCGCACCCATGACCGCTACGGCCGTCGTCTCGACGTCGTCGACTACCACCCCGCCTACCACGACCTCATGCGAGCCGCCGTCGGCGCCGGGCTCCATGCGGCCCCGTGGGCGGACCGGCGACCAGCACCCCACGTCACGAGAGCCGCCGGCTTCATCACCTGGTACCAGGTCGAGGCGGGGCACACCTGTCCCGTCTCGATGACCTATTCCTCCCTGCCGGCGCTGCGCCACCAACCCGACCTCGCCGAGCAGCTCGCTGCCTACCTCACCAGCAGCGTCTACGACCCCACGAACCGGCCATACACCACGAAGGCGGGGCTCACCGTCGGCATGGCGATGACCGAGAAGCAAGGCGGGTCCGACGTGCGGGCCAACGCCACGACGGCACGACCCGTTCCTGGAACCACCGGCGGTGCGGGCGGCGAACACCTGCTCACCGGTCACAAGTGGTTCTGCTCGGCGCCGATGTCGGACGGCTTCCTGGTGCTCGCGAACGCACCCGACGGCCTTTCCTGCTTCTGGATGCCCCGTTGGCAGCCGGACGGCGAGCGCAACCCGATCCGGATCCAGCGCCTCAAGGACAAGCTCGGCGACCGGTCCAACGCGTCGTGCGAGATCGAGATGCTCGACACCTGGTCGGTGATGGTCGGCCAGGAAGGCCGCGGCGTCCGCACGATCATCGAGATGGTCAACCACACGCGACTCGACTGCACCCTCGGCTCGACAGCTGTCATGCGCCAGGGCACTGCGCAGGCGATCTGGCACGCCCGTCATCGCTCGGCGTTCGGCCGGATCCTGTCGGACCAACCGCTCATGACCAACGTGCTCGCCGACCTGGCGCTCGAGTCCGAAGCGGCGACCGTGGCGTCCATCCGCCTTGCCGCCACGTTCGACGCCGCGGGCGACCCGTCCGAGCAGCTGTTCGCCAGGCTGGCGACGCCGGTCCTGAAGTACTGGACCTGCAAGCGCTCCACGCCCCACGCCGCCGAAGCGATGGAGTGCCTCGGCGGTGTCGGATACGTCGAAGAGACCGACATGCCTCGGCTGCTGCGTCAGAGCCCGGTCAACGGGATCTGGGAGGGCAGCGGCAACGTCATGTGCCTCGACGTGCTGAGGGCGATGCTCACCGTGCCCGAGTCCGTCGATGCCTTCTGGGCCGAGGTCCACCTGGCCACCGGAGCGGACCGGCGGCTCGACGACGCGGCCACCAGGGTGCACGAAGTCCTGTCCGGCCTGTCCGGCCTGTCCGACCTCGGCGACGCCGAGTTGCGAGCCCGACGAATCGTCGAGGACATGGCGCTGGTGCTGCAGGGATCGCTGCTGGTTCGCCACTCACCCGCGTTCGTCGCGGATGCGTTCTGTGCATCGCGCCTGGACCGAAGCGGCCCGACCCATCGCGCCTTCGGCACGTTGCCCAGGGGCTTGGATCTGGCAGCGATCGTGGAGCGTCACTCGCCGACGATCTGACTGTCGCCGCATCGAGCACCTCGGCTCACCAGGTTCTTCGGGAACCGGTTCCTCATCAACAGGGAGATCGGCCTGCAGGACGGCAAGCCGCCACGGCGTAGCATCCGCAGCCGTGTCAGAACCGGTCCGACCCGTTGTCGACGGCGGCGATCCGCTCGATGCGGGCCCCCGACGCACCCGACGAGGTCCGATCGATCCCGCGCTCCTGCAGCTCGCCCCGGCGCTGCGCCGCCACCTCCTGCGCTGCGCCGGGTTCGCTGTCGTGGCCACCGTCGTCGTCCTGGCCCAGGCTGAGGTCATCGGGCGCCGACTGCCGCTGCTCATCGACGGTGACCTGTCGGTCGCCGCGCCGCTGGCGCTGGCGCTGGTCACGATCGGCGGGGTCCGCGCCGCGTTGCGCTGGGCGACCGAGCTCTCCTCATCGGCAGCTGCCGACGAAGCCCGCCGAACGATCAGCGAGCGGGTGATCCGCCACTCGCTGAGCGTCGACGAACCCGGCGCTGCGCTGGTCACGCCCGCTCGGGTCACCACCCTCGTCACCGACGGCGTCGACGCGCTCGATCCTTGGATCCGCAGCTACGTCCCTGCCCTGTGCCTGGCCGGCGTCGTGCCGCTCGCAGCGGGTGCCCGGATCCTGTTCGCAGATCCCGCGTCGGCGGTGATCCTCCTGATCGCGATCCCGCTCATCCCGGTGTTCATGGTGCTGATCGGCAAGCTGGCCGAGGAGCGCACCGACCGCCAGTGGGCGACCCTGCAGCGACTTGCCGGTCACTTCCACGACGTGCTCGTCGGACTGCCCACGTTGCGGCTGTTCGGCCGGGAGCAGGCGCAGGTCCAGCGGGTGCGTGCCGTGGCGGAGCAGTACCGACAGGCGGTCATGCGCACCCTCAAGGTCGCGTTCCTCTCGGCGGCCATGATGGAGCTGCTGGCCATGTTGTCGGTGGCGCTGGTCGCGGTGACGATCGGCTACCGGCTCACGATCGGTGCCGTCACGTTGCAGACCGCGCTCGTCGTCCTGCTGCTCGCACCCGAGTGCTCGCTGCCGATCCGACGCGTGGGCGCGGCGTTCCACGCCGCGCAGGCCGGCACCGACGCCGCCCAGGAGCTGCACGAGGTGCTCACCACCTCGACCACGCCCGACGGCCCGCTGGAACGACTCCCCGAACCGGTCGACCGCGCTCCGACGTTGCGCATCGACGGCGCCACCGTGATCGACCCCGAACGGGGCCGCCGCGTCGGGCCCGTCGACGCCGAGGTCGGCGCCGGCGAGCTGGTTGCGCTGGTCGGCGCCAGCGGGGCCGGCAAGACCACGCTCCTCGACGCCGTCCGCGGTCGAGTACCACTGCACCGGGGGTCGGTCGACCTCGACGGCGTCGCGGTGAACCAGCTGTCACGGGCCGCTCGCGCCGCAGCGGTCGCCTGGATCCCGCAGCTCGCCGACCCGGTCGGCAGCGACGTGCGCTCCATCGTCGCAGGAGGCCTCGGGGCAGCGGGCATCGGTCCGTCGGCCTCGACGCGGGTCGCGGAGTCGATCGACCGGATCCTGGCATCGCTCGACCTGCTCGAGCTGGCCGACCGGGCGCCCGACTCGCTCTCCGGCGGCGAACGCCAGCGGGTCGCCGTCGCCCGGGCGGTGCTCACGGTGCTCGCCAGCGCCGCCGGTCCCGACCCGGTCCGGTTGCTGCTGGCGGACGAGCCGACATCACACCTCGACCACCACCGCGCCGAGCAGGTGCTCGCCGCGCTCCGGTCCGCCGCGTCGACCGGGACCGCCGTGGTGATCGCCACCCACGACAGCCGGTTGGTGGAGGCGGCGGACCGCGTGGTGCTCCTGGACGACCTGCCCAGCAACGCCGACGGCTTCGCCGTCGAGCTCCCACCACCACGCCCGCCCCCACCCCCACCCGTTCTGTTCCCACCCGTTCTGTTCCACGAAACCGACGCGAATCCGTCGGTTTCGAGGAACAGAACGGGGCTTGGGGGCGATCTGGCGTGGTTCCGGCCGGTGCGCGCCCGACTGTGGCTCGGCCGAGCGCTCGGCATGGCTGCCGAAGCCTGCACGTTGGGTCTGGCCGGCACCGCGGCGTGGCTCATCGTGCGGGCGTCGCAAGGTCCGTCGTTCGCCGACCTGGCGATCGCGGCGGTCGCCGTACGGGCCTTCGGACTGGGCAAGGGCGTCCTGCGCTACGCCGAACGCCTGGTGTCGCACGACGCGGTGTTCCGGCTCCTCGCGGATGTCCGTGGCGCGGTCGTCGACCGACTCGGCCGGATCGCACCGGCCGGGGTGCCGGGCATGGAGCGCGGCGACGTCATGTCCCGAGTGGTGGACGACGTCGACCGACTGGCCGACCAGGAGCTCCGGGTCACCGGCCCGATGGTGTCGGGGCTGGCCGTGGGCATCGGTGCCGTGGTCGGCGCGGCGCTGGCCGCGCCGGGCTACGGGGCGGCCTACGCCACGGCGGTGGCACTCGTCGGCGTCGCGCTCCCGGCGCTCACCCGAGTGCTCGCCTCGTCGACGGTTCGCAGGACCGTCGACGCCAGGTCTCAGCTGGCAGGAGCGACCCTCGAGCTGGTCGAGCACGCCGATGAGCTGACCACCACCGGGGCCGACGTCGCGTGGCGGTCACGGATCGACGACGCCGTCAGCCGACTGGGACTCGAGGAACGTCGACGGGGACGGCGCCTCGGTGGCGTCGAAGCGCTGGCTGCTGCAGCGGCCCCGGTGCTCGCCGCCGCCGTCGTCATCGTCGACCGGATGACCGGTGCCACGACCTCGGGGCCCCTGCTCGGCGTGCTCGTCCTCGTGCCCTTCGCGCTGGTCGAGGTGCTCACCCCGCTGCTCGCCGCCGGCCGACACCAGGCCGAGGTCGACATGGCTGCGCTGCGGCTTCGGGCGCTGCTCGACGCTCCCGATCCCGTTGCCGAACCACTCGATCCGCAGCCCGTGCCGGCGCCGTTCGACGTGGTGCTCGCCGGGGTGGCTCTTCGATGGCCACGCACCGACACCGACGTGGTCGCCGGACTCGACATCCGGCTCCCCGTCGGTGCCCGCGCCCGCATCGACGGACCCAGCGGGTCGGGCAAGTCGACGATCGCCGCCGCGCTCGTCCGGTTCATCGAGGTGCACGAGGGTCGTTACACGCTGGGTGGTCGCGACACGGCGATCGAGGGCGGCGACCACGTGCGTCAGGTGGTCACGTGGTGTCAGCAGTCGCCCTGGCTGGCATCGACGTCCTTGAGGGAGAACCTCCTGCTCGCCGCTCCCGAGTCGACCGACGACGAGCTGTGGGCGGCGCTCGATGCCGTCCGCCTGTCGGACTGGGCGGTCGGCCTGCCCGACGGGCTGTCCACACCCGTCGGACGCGACGGATCCGCCGTGAGCGGCGGCCAACGCCAGCGACTCGCTCTCGCACGCGTGCTGCTGGCCCGGCATGAGGTGGTGGTGCTCGACGAGCCCACCGCGCACCTCGACGGTCCGACCGCCCACGCCGTTCTCGGCGACCTCCTGGACGCCCTCGACGACCGCACGGTCCTGCTGCTCGGCCACGGCGACACCACCCATGCTGCCGCCACACCGGTCGTCCAGCTCGTCTGACGCACGCCGAACCCCCTGCCCGACCCGTTCTGTTCGTCGTTCCACAACGAAAACCTTGTGGAACGACGAACAGAACGGGCTCGAAGCTCAGGAAGGCAGCTGCCAGCCTGGATCGGCGGCCCGCCGCCAGGCCCTGGTATCGGCCGCGATCGCCGCCGCCTCGGCCAGGACCACCTCACGGGCGACGGCCGCTGCGGCGCCGAGGGTCCGGGACCGCAACACGTGCACGCCGTCGTGGGTCACCTGACCGCGCCCGGCGATGCGGAAGGCCAGCCCCCTGGACCGACACTCGCGTCGCGCCAGGGAGACAGGGACCAGTGTCACGCTTCGCTGGTCGGCCGCCACGTCGAGACAGGCTGCGGTCGACTCGACCTCGTAGAAGGGAACTCGCCGCGGAGCGGCACCCGGGTCGACCGATCGGGCCAGGTGCCGCCGTCCGATCGGAGCCGGGGGCGGCAGCACGAACGGGTGCCTGGCGACCTCGGTCGGATCCGGATCGGTGCCGACCAACGGATGGTCCGCACCGACCACCACGGCGAGCGGCTCGCTCGGCAGCGCGACGACCTCGATCTCGGCTGCGGCGGGTGATTCCTCCGCCTTGCTCGTGTCGCACACCACGAAGTCCAACTCCCGCCGGACGAGCGCTGCCAGCAGATCCGACGCGGCACCGCCCGACACGGTGACCTGCAGCCCCGGCCGCTGCGACGAGAGCTCGCGGACGACCCTCGTCATCAGCGGCTGGGCCGGGTACGGGCCGGTGCCGATCGCCACCGCGCCGCCCTCCCCGTCGCGCAGCAGCCTCGCCGCGTCGAGCAGCTCCCGCGACGATGCCAGGGCGTCGACCGCGTGTCCGATGAGTGCTTCGGCAGCGGCGGTCGGTTCGACCGCACCGGTTCGATCGAAGAGCTGCTGGCCGAGCTCACCCTCCAGGGACTGGATGCTGCGGCTGAGGGCCGATTGGCTGAGGAACTGCTCCTTGGCGGCTCGGGTGAAGCTCCGGAGCCGGTACACCGCCTCGAAGTGCTCGAGTTGACGCAGCTGCACAGGTCACCTCGCTCGTCTCGCTCCCGACGGTGGACGTGGATGTCCTGAACACGTCCGCCGCGGGAACGGCACCGGCGTCATGCGTTGCATGCAATATGACATGCACCTCCATGAGCGTACCGTCTGCACGGATGCCGACCGCCCGCTCACCCGTCTCCGGCTCCCTCGACCTTCGCGACCGCGCCCGAGCGTTCGCCGACCTCGAACGGGAGCAGTTCGACGTCGTGGTGATCGGCGCAGGCATCACCGGTGCGGGGATCGCCCGCGACGCCGCGCTGCGAGGGCTGCGGGTCGCCCTGGTCGAGGCGCGCGACATCGCCTCGGGCACATCGAGCCGGAGCTCGAAGATGATCCACGGAGGGCTCCGCTACCTGGCCCAGGGCGACGTCGGCCTGGTCCGCGAGGCGGCGACCGAGCGCCAGGTCCTTCGGACGATCGCACCGCAGCTGACCCGACTGTCCCCCTTCGTGATGCCCGGCAGCCGCCGCTCGACAGCGACGGTGCGAGCCGGCCTGGTCGCCTTCGAGCGACTCGGCAGGGTGCCTCGGGCCGAGCGCCACCGGACCCTCGGCGCCGCCGAGCTGCTCGAGCTGGAGCCCACGCTGACGCCTGAGGCGTTCCCGACCGGTGTCGTGTACCCGGAGTTCCTCACCAGCGACGCCCGCCTGACCGTCGCCAACGTCCGCTCCGCGGTCGCATCGGGCGCATCGGTCATCACCCACTCCCCCGCCACCCGGATCATCGTCGGCTCGAACGGACGTGCCGCCGGTGTCGAGGTGGCCGGTGCGCTGCCCGGCGAGGACCTCCGTGCGGTCCTGCGAACCCGGGTCGTCGTCAACGCGGCAGGACCGTGGGTCGACGCCGTGCGAGAGCTGGAGGAGCCCGCGGCAGCGGGGCGACTCGCGTTGACCAAGGGCATCCACGTGGTGGTGGCGCACCGCAGGCTCCCGGTCCGCGACACCGTGATCACCCTCGGCCAGGACAAGCGACCGGTGTTCGCGGTGCACTCCGGACCGGTCACCTACCTGGGCACCACCGACACCTTCTACGCGGATGCCGACGAGTGGCCCCGCATCGACTCCTCGGACGTGGACTACCTCTTCGACGCCATGGAGCGCACCTTCGACGGCCCGCGCCTGGGCGCGGAGGACGTGCTGAGCATGTGGGCCGGGGTCCGTCCGCTGATCGCTCCGCAGGACGGCACCGGCGACGCCTCGCCGTCGGAGCTGTCGCGCCGGGACGAGACGTGGGTCGGCCCTGCAGGGGTCGTCTCGGTGGCGGGAGGCAAGCTCACGGCGTACCGCTCCATGGCCGAGCGCATCGTCGACGACCTCGTCGCCGACCTGGGCACCGGAGCGACGCGGTGCCGCACCGCCGATGTGGCCCTCGTCGGCGGTGACGTCGACGTCGACGGGCTCGTCGCCCGCCTGGCCGGCCGACCCGGGACCGCGAACGTCGACGACGCTCGCCGTCTGGTCGAGCTGTGGGGGTCCGAGGCGGAGCGGATCGCCGCCGACGGCGGCGGCGTCGACGCAGAGGTGCGCCACGCCGTCCTCCACGAGGGCGCGCTGCGGCTGGAGGACTACTGGATCCGTCGGGGTGCCCGGGCGTGGTTCACCGACGACCCCGTCGGCGATGACCTCGAGGTCGCCGCCGCGGCGATGGCCGAACTGCTCGGATGGTCACCGGTCCGGCTCTCCGACGAGGTGGCCTCGTGTCGCCGCATCCACGCCGACTCGATGCGCTGCCTTCCCGACCTCGGGTCGACGCCGCTGTCCGAGCGCGTCGACGACGCCGTCGACGAGGATCGCGACCAGCAGCCCGCCGCCACGCCCTAGAGAGGATCACCATGCTCGACGCCACGATCCACACGCTCCGCGACCTGCTCGGCCCCGATGTGGTCCGCACCGACCCGGAGCTGCTCGCCGACCGACGCCACGACTACTGGGCCGCCGCGCACCTCCGGGAGTGGCGGGGCGAGCCGCTCGGCGAACCCGGCTGCGTGGTCCAGCCCAAGGGCCCCGAGCAGGTGCAAGAGCTCCTGCGCCATGCATCCGCGAACGCCGTCGCCGTCGTGCCCTACGGCCTCGGGTCGGGGGTGTGCGGAGCGATCCTGCCCACCTCCGACGTGGTGCTGCTCGACATGTCAGCCATGGCTCGGACCAGGGAGATCGACGAGCACGACCTGCTGGCCACCTTCGACGCCGGCAAGAACGGGATGGCGGCCGAGGAGGAGGTCGCCGCACGCGGGCTGACGATCGGCCACTGGCCGCAATCGATCGCTGTCAGCAGCGTCGGGGGCTGGGTCTCGACCCGGGCGTCGGGCCAGTTCTCGACCGCCTACGGCAACATCGAGGACATCGTCTACTCGATCGAGGCCGTGCTCCCCAACGGCGACCTCGTGCATCTGGGCAAGGCGCCCCGGGCCGCCGCCGGTCCCGACCTTCGCCACGTGGTCATGGGCGCAGAGGGGACGATGGGCGTGGTCACCGGCGTGACCTTCTCGCTGCGACGGACACCCGAGGCCCGGCGCCTCACCGCCTTCCACGCGCCCGACGTGACGAGCGGCATCGAAGCCCAACGACGGATCGTGCAGGCGGACTGGCGTCCGCCGGTGATGCGGCTCTACGACGCAGCCGAGGTGCGGCGGAGCTTCCCGGACCACGTCTCGGGTGACGATGCGCTGCTGCTGATGGTCCACGAAGGTCCTGCCGCACGCGTGGACGCCGAGATCGGTGACGTCACCGCGCTCACCGCCGAAGCCGGCCTCCGCCCAGCCGGGCCGGCTGCGACCGAGGAGTGGCTGACCAAGCGCAACCACGTGCCGATGTGGTCGGACTTCTTCGAGCGCGGCGCTGTGGTCGACACCATCGAGATCTCCGCGCCCTGGTCGCGCATCGTCGAGGTGTACACCGCGGTCGTCGCGTCGCTGAACGAGGTGGACGGCATCGTCAACGCGTCGGCCCACAGCTCCCACGTGTACCGCTCCGGCATCAACCTCTACTTCTCGTTCGCGGTGCTGGCAGACCCGGCCGACATGGAGGCTCGCTACTTCGAGTGCTGGCATCGCACGATGGAGGCGACGGCCGCCAACGGTGGCGGGATCGCGCATCACCACGGGTCCGGTCGCTTGCGCGTGCCGTACCTGCACCACGATCTCGGGCCGGCCGGTGTCGACCTGCTGCGGACGCTCAAGTCCGCCGTCGACCCGTCCGGGATCATGAACCCCGGCAACCTCGTCCCGCCGCCGGACTGACCCCGGCCCGAGCTCAGGACGACAGAAGTGCGGTGACGGCGGTGCCCCAGTGGCGCTCGACCGACCGTCGCGACGTGCCCCGTGTTCCCACGAGAAGGTCCCACGCCTCGAAGCTCGCCACCGCGTCGACCGCCGCCGCCAGCGACGAGGCCTCCGATCGCGACCGGCCGGCCAGCTCGGGGCGGAACACGTGGCGGACCTGGGCGATCCACGCGGCACGGGCCCGATCGAGGGCGTCGGCCACGTGGCTGTGGTCCACGGCCCGGGCCCGTGCCATGCGGCCCACCCCGACCACGGACTCGTACACGTCGATCCGGCCGGTCACGAACCGCCGCACGCGCTCGTCGAAGGTCAGGTCGCCGAGGTCGTCGATCCGGGCCAGTCGACGTGCCCTCGACACCTGCTCGTCGAACGCGGCGAGGTACAGCTCGTCAAGTCCGCGGAAGTAGCGGAACAGCGACGCCGTCGAGATGCCGGCGCGCTGGCAGACCACGTCTGCAGAAGGTCGCAGCTCGCCTGCGTCGAACAGCTCCAGCACCGCCTGGATCGCCGCCGCCCGGCCCCGCGCTCGACGCGCGGAGCGACCGTCGACCGCGGACCGACTTGCGGACCCTTCCACCGGATGGAGGTCCGGTTGGACGACCGGGTGCTGGACGGCGCTCACATGTTCTGAGAGCATGAGTCTCACTTTAGCTCTGAAGGGGTCCGATGCGCAGAGAGCGGTTCCAGGGGACCATCGGCCGAACGCTCGCCGAGTCCACGCCCGACTTCGAGGTGCCCGTCGACCCCGGTCCCGATGCGCCCGACGTACTCGTGATCCTCCTGGACGACACCGGCTTCGCCCAACTCGGCTGCTTCGGATCCGACATCGACACACCCCACATCGATGCGCTGGCCGCCGACGGGGTGCAGTTCACCAACTTCCACGTCACGCCGCTCTGCTCCCCCACTCGCGCCGCGCTCATCACCGGCCGGAGCCACCACGACGCCGGCATGCGCGGCCTGTCCAACTTCCGCACGGGATTCCCCCACATGCTCGGCCACGTCTCGACCGGCACCGCGACGATGGCAGAGGTCCTCTCCGATGCGGGCTACGCCACGTTCGCCCTCGGCAAGTGGCACCTCGCCCCCATGGAGGAGTGCTCCGCCGCCGGCCCGTTCGACCAGTGGCCGCTCGGCCGGGGCTTCGATCGCTTCTACGGGTTCCTCGACGGCGAGACCGACCAGTTCCACCCGTCGCTGACCGTCGACAACCACCACATCGACCCGCCGGCCCGGCCAGAGGACGGCTACCACCTCACCGAGGACCTGGTGGACCGGGCGCTCGAGATGGTCACCGCCAGCACCAACGTGCGTCCGGACCGGCCGATCTTCACGTGGTTCGCGCCGGGTGCCACCCACGCCCCGCACCAGGCACCGGCGGCGTACATGGCCAAGTACCAGGGCCGCTTCGACGAGGGGTGGGACGTGGTGCGTGAGCGATGGTTCGATCGTCAGCGATCGCTCGGCGTCGTGCCACCGCACACCGAGCTCGCACCCCGCAATCCGGGCGTCCGGGCGTGGGACGACCTCCCCGAGGTCGAGCAGCGCCTGGCCTGTCGGCTCCAGGAGGCGTTCGCCGCGTTCCTCGACCACACCGACGACCAGATCGGTCGGCTGCTCGACGGCCTGGCCGACCTCGGCCGGCTGGACAACACGCTGATCATGTTCATGTCCGACAACGGCGCCAGCCAGGAGGGCGGCCCCTACGGCGTGATGCACGAGATGAAGTTCTTCAACGGCATCCTCGAGACGCCGGAGCAGGCGATCGAGCGCATCGACGACATCGGCGGGCCCCACAGCCACACCAACTACCCGTGGGGCTGGGCCCAGTGCGGCAACTCGCCGTTCCGCTGGTACAAGCAGAACACCCACGAGGGCGGTGTCCACGTGCCGCTCCTCGTGCGCTGGCCCGCGGGCCTCGGCGACCACGCCGGCACGCTGCGCCACCAGTTCGTCCACGCATCGGACGTGGCGCCGACGATCTACGACCTCCTCGACCTCACTGCACCCGACACCTTCCGGGGTGTCGCGCAGCGCCCGATCACCGGGCGCTCGTTCGCGTCGGTGCTCCGGGACAGCACCGCAGCAGCCACCAACGACGTGCAGTACTTCGAGATGGCCGGCAGCCGGGCGCTGGTCCGAGGCGACTCGAACGGCGGGCTCGTCAAGGCCGTGTGCAAGCACGACCAGGGGGCGGACTTCGATGACGAGCGATGGGAGCTGTACGACCTCGTCGCCGACCCTTCCGAGTGCCACGACCTCGCGAGCGACCACCCGGAGCTGCTGGCGGAGCTGATCGAGCTGTGGTGGGAAGAGGCGGAGGCCAACCGGGTGCTCCCCCTCGACGATCGCCTGATCGAGCTGTTCGGCACCCGCTTCCGGCCGCTGTCGCCGCATCCGGAGAGTCGGCGCTACGTGTACCGACCGTCGCCGTGGCAGATGCCGATGCAGGCCGGCGCACCGATCGGCGGCCGCGACATCGACCTGGTGGCCCGCGTCCAGCGGAGCACCGGCGACGAAGGAGTGCTGTACGCGACGGGAACGGAGAACTCCGGCCTCAGCCTCTTCGTCCAGGAGGACCGGCTGGTCGTCGACTACAACGCGTTCGACGACCACACGATCGTCGTGTCAGACCGTCCGGTCCCCGCCGGGAGCACCCAGCTGACGCTGAAGGTCCGCCGCGGAGAGGGCCGCGCCGGCAGCGTGACGTTGGAGATCGACAGCGAACCGTGCGGCAGCGCCGAGCTGCCCCTGCTGATGTCGATCATGAGCTCGGTCGGCGCCAGCATCGGCCACGACCACGGCTCCGCCGTGTCACGGCGGTACACCGCCCCGAACCCGTTCACCGGAATCCTCCAGGAGGTGACGATCCAGCTCAGCCCCGGGCGTACGCCCGACGTCGACGCCGCTGACGCCGCACACCAGATGTCGCGCCAGTAGCAGCGACCGACCCCGATCCCAGCCCGCCCGTCTCACCCACCCGTCCACCCACCCCTCCGTGCAGCACGAGGAGCGCCGTTCCATGCAGACCGTCCGCACACCCGACGAGCGATTCGTCGGACTCCCCGACTTCGACTTCGAGCCGCACTACGCGCAGGTGCCGACCCTCGATCCGACCGATGCCGACGGGTCCACCCTCCGCGTCGCCTACCTCGACGAGGGCCCCCGGGACGCGGCGCCGGTGCTGCTGATGCACGGCGAGCCGTCGTGGTCGTTCCTGTACCGCCACATGATCCCGGTGCTCGTCGATCGGGGCCACCGCGTGGTCGCGCCGGACCTCGTCGGCTTCGGACGCAGCGACAAGCCGACCGAGCGCGACGACTACACCTACGCCCGCCACGTTGCCTGGATGTCGGGGTTGCTCATCGACCAGCTCGGGTTGACCGACGCCACGTTCTTCGGCCAGGACTGGGGCGGCCTCGTCGGCCTCCGCGTCGTTGCCGCGCATCCCGACCGCTTCGCCCGACTCGTCGTCGCGAACACCGGTCTGCCCGACGGCACCGGCCACGTCTCCGATGCGTTCCTCAGCTGGCAGCGCTTCTCCCAGGAGACCGAGGTGTTCCCCGTCGGCCTCATCATCAACGGGGGCACCGTGTCGGAGCTCTCCGAGGAGGTCGTCGCCGCGTACGACGCTCCGTTCCCCGACGACTCCTTCCTCGCCGGCGCCCGCACGTTCCCGGTTCTCGTCCCGACCAGCCCCGACGACCCCGGTGGGATCGCCAACGCTGCGGCCTGGAACGTGCTCGGCTCCTTCGACCGACCGGTGCTGTGCGCGTTCAGCGACTCGGACCCGATCACCAGAGGTGGCGACCGCCCGTTCCGCGAGCGCATCCCCGGCGCCGCCGGACGGCCCCACACGACGATCGAAGGCGGCGGCCACTTCCTCCAGGAGGACAAGGGCACGGAGCTCGCGACGGTGATCGCGGACTTCATCGACGCCACGTCCTGACACCGCCATCGGCAGACGACGACGGGGCTCCATCGCCGTTCGTGGTCGGCCAGAACGGCACCGCACGCCGATACGCTCGCCGGATGGCTCACCCTCCCGTGAACATCCTCGCCACCACGTCGCGCATGCCCTTCGCGGTCGACGAGATCCACAAGCTCGGCGAGACCGGCAACGTGGTCACCGCGTCCGACACCTTCGACTCCGCTCCCGGCAGCCACTCGAGAGGCGCCGAACGTCACATCGTCACTGCTGCCCCCACGCAGCAGACAGAGCAGTTCGTGGCTGACGTGGTCGCGGCGATCGAGAAGTTCGAAGTCGCTCTGCTCTTGCCCATGTTCGAGGAGGTCTTCTACCTGGCAGCGCACCGCGATCACCTGCCCGACGGCGTCGAGCTGTTCTTCCCCGACTTCGACACGCTGGCCCGCGTGCACGACAAGGTCACGTTCGCTCAGCTCTGCCGTGACCTCGGACTCCCCGTCGCCGAGTCGGTGACCACCACGAGCGACGCGGAGCTCGCCGCTGCCATCAGCCGGTGGGACCAGTGGTTCGCCCGCGCCGCGTTCGGACGAGGCGGGCTCGACATCCTCACCAACGCCGGACCGCTCGCCGGCGACGGCGACCCCGCCGACGTCCACCCCACCGACGACAACCCGTGGCTGGTGCAGGAGTTCCTCCAGGGCGAGGACCGCTGCAGCTGGAGCGTGGCCCGCGACGGCCAGGTGCTGCTGCACTCCACGTACCGCCATCCGCTGGCCATCGACGACCGTGGCGGCATCGTGTTCGAGTCGGTCGACGATCCCCAGACGCTGGCCGCAGCGCAGGCCATCGTCGGTGAGCTGGGATGGACCGGCCAGATCAGCTTCGACTACCTGGTGACCGACGACGGCGTCCACCACATGGTCGAGTGCAACCCTCGGCCGACCGCCGGGTGCACGATCGCCACGGCCCAGGAGCTCGACGAGGCGCTGTTCGGCCCGGCTCCGGCGGCACCGGTGGTGGTCGCGGCCGGGCGCAAGAAGATGATCAAGGAGGCGGTGCTGCGCGACGTGGTCCTGCACCTGCGCCGAGCGAAGGCCGACGCCGAAGCGGCCAAGGGCGCCGGCGGCGTGTACTCCCAGCCCCACGACCACCTGCCGCTCCTCTACACCGTGCTGTCACTGCAACACGTGCACCAGTACCGAAAGGCCCTGGGGATCGACAAGCGGTCGCGCGAGGACCTCGTCGCAGCTCAGTTCTTCGACGTCCAGTGGGACGGCACAGCGATCTCGTGATCGTTCGGCACCAGCTGGCGGAGGCGCACCGATGGCGCTGACGATCGCGCTCTCGCTCCTCGCAGCGCTGCTGTTCGCCGTCGCTTCGGTGCTCCAGCAGCGCGGCACCTCCAGCGTCGCGGATGACGACGCGCTCGGCGCCGGCATGCTCGTGACGCTGGCTCGACGTCCGGTCTGGGTGACGGGCATCGTCGCCGACGTCGCAGGGTTCGGCGTGCAGGCGTGGGCCCTGACGATCGGCAGCCTGATGCTGGTGCAACCCCTGATCGTCACCACGTTGCTGTTCGCGCTGCCGCTGAACGCGTGGGCCAACAAGCGCCGCCTGACCGGCGAGGAGTGGGCGTGGTCTGCGGTGCTCATCGCGTCGCTCGTCGTCTTCGTGATCGTCGGAGCACCCTCCGCCGGCCTGAACCACCCGCCGTTCCGCTCCTGGATCCCGGCGCTCGTCATCTGCGCGCCTCTGGTGGCGGCATGCGTGTGGTCAGCCGGATCGCTGCCGCACGGCACCAAGCGGTCCCTGGTGCTCGCCGTCGCCGCCGGTGTGATGCTCGGCCTGTCAGCCCCGCTGACCAAGACGGGCATCCACGGCTTCTCCGAAGGACTCATCGTCGGCATCTCCACCTGGGAGCTCTGGGCGATGGCGCTCACCGCGACCCTCGGGACGTTCTGGCAGCAGTCGAGCTACCAGGCGGGCGACGTGCAGACGAGCCTCCCGACCGTCACGATCCTCAAGCCGATCGTCGCCATGGCGCTCGCCCTGACCGCGTACGAGGAGCACCTGCGGATCGGCCGAGCCCAGGACCTGCTGCTCGTGGCGTCGCTGGTCGGGATGGTGAGCGCGACCATCAAGCTCGGCCGTCTTGCCGCCCCCGCCATCACCGGTTCTGTTCGTCGTTCCACAACGTTTTCCTAGTGAAACGACGAACAGAACCAGGGTGTGCGCCGAGTCGGGCAGGCTGGTGGGCGTGGAGACGGAACGCAACGTGCTCGGTGGCCCGCTCGAGGAGTGCGGGACGGACCCCCTGACGGGGTTCTTCCGCGATGGGTGCTGCCGCACCGGGCCTGAGGACCGTGGCAGCCACACCATCTGCGCAGTGGTGACAGCCGAGTTCCTCCAGCACCAGCAGTCGATCGGCAACGACCTCAGCACACCGGCTCCCGCATACCGCTTCCCCGGACTGGTGCCCGGGGACCGTTGGTGCGTGACCGCGCTCAACTGGCTTCGGGCGCACGGAGACGGCGTCGCGGCGCCCGTCGTGCTCGCCTCGACCCACGAACGGGTGCTGGAGCTCGTCCCGCTCGACGTGCTCCGTCGGTATGCGGTCGACGTCCCCGACGATCCGACCGGCATCGACGACATGGGCGACATGGGCGACGACCCCTTCTGAGCCGCCCCAGCCCCCCAGCCGATCCAGCCACCTCAGCCGACCTCACGATCGGGGATGAGCTCGGGATGGGCATCGGAGATGATCTCGTCACGGTCGTCGGCGAGCACGAACCCGGACGCGATCGCTGCATCGGTGGCCGCGGCGTACGCCGACAGGTAGTCCTCCGGTCCGCCGGGATAGCGGGCGGCCAGCACATCGGGCGACGCCGGTCGACGGGACCCGAACAGACGACACACATGGCTCGCATCGGGTCCGGTCAGGCCTGACAGCACCTCGGCCGGAGCGTCGACCGATGGCGTGCGGACCCCGCCCACTGCGTTGCCGACGTCGTCGGTCCGGAACCTCAACGCGCTGCGACCCGCGGTCGGGTCGCCGTCGACGACGATCGGGTCCGCTCTCGGAGGTGCCACGCCGTCGGCGACCCAACGGTCGAGGTGCCGGAGGGCGCTGCGGACCACGAAGCGCTGCTGGCCGCGGTTGATCGGCTCGTCGCAGCCGAGCAGCTCCTCGAAGTCGCCGACCATGGAGCGGTCGGCGTGCGCGGAACCGGCCACCTCCCACAATCGGTGCGTCGCGTCGTCGGGTTGTCGGGCCGGCAACGACCACAGGTGTCCCAGCACGTCGGTCTCGGTCTGCACCACCAGCACCGGCACGTCGAGGTCGTCGCGCAGCAGGCACGGTGGGTCGTGGCGACCGACCTCCAGGTCGACACCGCGGTCCATGGCGCCGAGCGCCATCGGCGGGCCGCCCCGGCTGTGGATGAGGAACCCGTCGAAGCGGCCGCTGATCGGCTGGAACCCGTTGACGTAGGTCGTCAAGGCGTAGGCGGACTGCGACTCCCCGACGGCCAGCACCCGATCCACCTGCAGACCGTCGAGCGGGCCGCCACTGACCGAGCCGTCGGACTTCCTGCCGACCAGCAGCGCATCGACGACACGGGTGAACAGGTCGAAGCAGAAGGCGTCACCCGGGTGGTGGAGATCGCCGTAGCGCTGCGGATCGGCCGCCTGCAACGCCGACATCCCCGCGCCGCTCCGGCCGCCGGCATCGCTCAGGTCCCCGACGTCGACGAGCGCGGGTGCGGCGACGACGCCCGCCCACTGCGCCGACACGCCGACCCACACGTGGCCAGCGCGGGCCATCTCCGCTCCGGCGACGCCGAACACGGGCGCGGTATCGGTGCCGCTGCTGACGTTGAGCCACTCGACCACGAGCGTCCCGCTGCACCGAAGGTCCTCGGCGGGGCGGCGGAGGACCAGACGGGTGGTGAAGGAGCGCTCCGGGCCAGGCACCAACGACCACCGGCCGTCCGAACTCAGGCCGTCGGGGGCGTCGAGCGATCCGGCGGTCCCCGAAGCTCGCCATTCGGACTGGAGGTAGCCGATCGCATCGAGGTCCGGATCGGCCGGCGAGCGGATCAGCCGGAGACCCCGACCGCCGGTGAGGGGCACGAGCGACGGGACTTCGGCGTTGGGCATCGATCCGACGGTAGCCGTCACGAGCCCATCGCCGTTCGTCCGGTGGTTGGCCGCTGGTCGCCGATGAAGACAAACAAACCATCTGGTTGGTTTCTTCGATAGAGTTCCCGTTCGGACGCAGCCCGAGCGACCTGAGGGCCAGCGAGTCGCGTGCGAATCGGTAGGAGCACCGTGGGGAGACCACCAAGATCCGGATCGAGCGGCCGTACGCAGGTCGATCGGAGCGCGTCCACCCAGGCCGCGCTGCTCGACGCCACGATCGACTGCCTCGTCGAGTACGGCTACGCGGGCACGACCACTCGCCTGGTGGCCGACCACGCCCGGGTCTCACGCGGCGCGCAGACCCATCACTACCCCACCAAGCGCGACCTCGTCGTCGCCGCCGTCGAGCGCCTCTTCGACCAGCACGCCCGCCGGTTCACCGACGCGTTCCGCCAGGTGCCCGAACCCGAGCGGACCCTCGACCGGGCCGTCGAGGCACTCTGGGAGATCGCCGCTGAGCCCACGTTCGCCGCCGTGCTCGAGGTCGTGGTCGCTTCCAGGACCGATGACGAGCTGCGCAGCATCGTGCACGCCGTGGCCGCCGCACTCGAGCACACCGTGATCGACCTGCTGCTCTGGTTCTCCCCCGAGATCGACGACCGCGACGCCGCACGGCGGATCGTCTCGTTCGCGTTCGCGCTGTTCCAGGGGGCTGCGGTCGCCCGCATCGAGGGGTTCGGCGACCCCGACGAGGTCATGGCGTCCGCTGCAGCCCTCGCGCCGTTCGCTGCGGCGCTCGCCGCCGTGACCCCCGACTGATCGAGCCCGCACCGGAGGACCCATGACCGCCACCATCACCGCACGCACCCGCCGAGCGAGGCGACGCTCGACCCGTCAGTCCGCCGGTCGCAACATCCCTGTGCGGCGTCTGCGTCACGACCACGCCCGCCACGAGCTCGGACCGTCGATCGTGGACGACGACCCGATCTTCAGCCACTTCCTGGCGACGCTGTCAGCCGTCTTCCCCAGGGGAGAGGAGTTCTTCGTGGCCTCGGTGCGTCGCCACCGCGACGTCGTGGCCGACGATCCGGAG
>JAPXRJ010000013.1:0-2974 GCA_033813615.1 Microthrixaceae bacterium
TGGTGTGGAAGACGTGTGCGGGGACGCCGAGCGCTTCCAGGGCGCGGACCCCGCCGATGCCGAGGAGGATCTCCTGGCGGAGCCGGTGCTCGACGTCGCCGCCGTACAGGCGGTCGGTGACGAGTTGCAGGTCGTGGGGGTTCTCCTCGATGTCGGCGTCGAGCAGGTACAGCGGGGTCCGACCGATGGTGGCCTTCCACACCTGCGCGATGAGGGGTCGCCCGGCCAGATCCACGGTGACACGCACGCCATCGCACAGCTCGAGGGCCATCGCGTACGGGTCGAGGTCGGGGAAGCGCTCCTGCTGCCATCCATCGACGGTGAGCGACTGGCGGAAGTAGCCGTGGCGGTAGAACAGACCGATCGCGACGAGCGGGACGCCCAGGTCGGAGGCGGCCTTGAGGTGGTCGCCGGCCAGGACGCCCAGACCCCCCGAGTACTGCGGTACTGCCTCGGTGATGCCGAACTCCGGGGAGAAGTACGCGACGACACCACCGTCGAGCGCGGACTCTCCGTCCGCTGTGGTCGTCACGTGCCCGTCCGACAGCTCGTGTTGGAACCAGCGGGGCAGCGACTCGTAGGCGTCGAGCGACGCCGTCGTCGCGCTGAGCCGCTCCAGGAACGCCGGATCCGACGCCAGGTCGTCCAGCCGTTCGGGTGCGACCTCGGCCAGCACCCGACGGGGGTCGTGACCACCGTCGTCCCACACGTGGGGGTCGATTCCGGCGAACAGCTCGCGGGTCGGCCGGTCCCAGGACCAGCGGAGGTTGCTGGCCAGGCGATCGAGCGGGGCGAGGGCCTCAGGCAGACGCGGTCGGACGGTGAAGGAACGCAGTGCTTTCACTTCGGGGAGGGTACCTGCCGGTCGACTCCGGACCGTCGGGTCGACGCGCGGTTCACGCGACGTTCACGGCTACCGTCGGACGGAGATGGCACGTTCGTCCACTCCGCGTCGCATCACCTTCCGTGACCTGGTACCGCAGAGTCCACATGGCTGGCCGGCCCGGGCGATCGCAGGCGACACCGTGACGGTCGCGGCCACGTTGGTCCGCGACGGCCACGGCCTGCTGTCGGCGCGGGTGCGATGGCGACGACTGGATCGGGACGACTCTCCGGTCGGTCAGCAGCGCTGGAGCGTCGCAGCGCTGGCTGACCGGGCCGACGGCTCGGGTCGATGGGAGGGAGCCGTCGAGCTCCCCGAGCCCGGACGTTACGAGCTGCAGGTGCAGGCATGGCTCGACCGGTTCGCCACGTGGCGCCGCGACCTGCGCGAGCGGGCCGCCGCCGGCCAGGATCTGGAGCTCGAGTTCGAGGTGGGTGCCCGACTGATCGAGTCGCTCGTGGGCGAGGTGCCCACGTCGTCGGCGCCACGACTGAGCGACGCTGTCGACGCGCTCCGCTCGACCACGTGCAGCGACCAGGTGCGATTGACCGCAGGGCTCGACGACGCAGTCGCCGTGCTGCTCGCCGGAGTGCCGGACCCGCAGGAGCTGGCCGGCTCGGAGCGCATCGTCGTACGAGCCGATCGCGAGCGCGCGGCGTACGGCAGCTGGTACGAGCTGTTCCCCCGCTCCGAGGGTGGCTTCGTCGAGGGAGCGGCGACGTGGGATCGGCTGGAGGTCGTCGCCGCGGCAGGCTTCGACGTGCTGTACCTCCCGCCGATCCACCCGATCGGCGTCACCAACCGCAAGGGCCCCGACAACACGCTGGTTGCGCGCGCAGGCGACGTCGGCAGCCCGTGGGCGATCGGCCTGGCCGGTGGTGCCGAGGAGGGCGACGGCGGCCACACGTCGCTGCACCCCGACCTGGGAACGCTCGAGGACTTCGACCGGTTCGTCGCCCGGGCCGGCGACCTCGGCGTGGAGGTGGCGCTCGACATCGCGTTCCAGTGCAGCCCCGATCACCCCTGGGCGTCCGAGCATCCCGAGTGGTTCACACAGCTGCCCGACGGCTCGATCCGCTTCGCGGAGAACCCGCCGAAGAAGTACCAGGACATCTACCCGATCAACTTCTGGCCCGACGACGAGGCCGAGCGCGTGGCGCTGTGGGAGGCGTGCCGGGGCGTGTTCGAGTTCTGGGCGGAGCGCGGCATCCGCACCTTCCGGGTCGACAACCCGCACACCAAGCCGGTGGCGTTCTGGGCCTGGGTGATCCCCGAGCTGCTCGAACGCTGGCCGGACCTGGTGCTGTTGGCCGAGGCCTTCACGATGCCGGCGATGATGCACACCCTCGCCGAGGTGGGGTTCCACCAGAGCTACACGTACTTCACGTGGCGCACCGACGCGTGGGCGCTACGGGAGTACGGCGAGGAGCTGGTGTGGGGTCCCGCCGCCGGTTACTTCCGCCCGAACTTCTGGCCGAACACGCCCGACATCCTGTCGGGGCCCCTGCGTGACGGTCCGCTGTCAGCGTTCCGGCTGCGGGCGGTGCTCGCAGCCACGATGTCGCCGAGCTGGGGCGTCTACTCGGGCTACGAGCTCGGCGAGAACCGTCCGGCGTCGGAGACCAACGAGGAGTACCTCGACAGCGAGAAGTACGAGCTGCGAGAGCGTGACTGGTCTGACCCCGATTCGCTCATGGCGCTCCTGGCAAGGCTGAACCGCATCCGTCGCGACCACCCGTCGCTGCAGCGGATCGGCTCGCTGCGCTTCCACCACGTCGACGGTGACGACCTGCTGGCCTACTCGCACCACCTGCCGGCGGGGACCCGGCTCGGCGGCCTCACGCTGGACCGGCCCGACCGCGTGCTGTGCGTGGTCAACCTCCACCCGACCGAGGCGCGGCAGGGGACCGTGCACCTCGATCTCGAGGCCATGGGTCTCCCGGACGGCACGCCGTTCGACGTCCACGACGAGCTCGACGGCCGCACGTACCCGTGGGGCGGGTCGGCCAACTACGTGCTGGTCGACCCGGCCGAGCGACCCGCGCACGTGTTCTCCGTCCGGTGCTCCTGACGCGACCCAGCGGTGCGATC
>JAPXRJ010000013.1:2984-31849 GCA_033813615.1 Microthrixaceae bacterium
TCCGTCGACGGGACGGATCGCACCGCTGGCGGTCGGTGCCCGACGGCGTCACGGCCGGAAGGTGACGACCTTGCCGTTCGGCGGTGGTGGCTCCTCTCCCTCGGGAACCTCCGGTCCGAGCGCGTCGACGGTCGCGTAGAGCCGCCCGCCCGACCACTCGAGCGCGGCCGGCTGGGACAGCTCCTCGACCGTCACCGGGCCACCCTTGCGGAGCTTCGACACCCTGTTGCCGAACAGCTCGGCCACGTACACGGTGCCGTCGGGAGCCACCGCGAGGTTGCTCGCTCCGAGGAAGCCGGTGCCGATCAGCTTGGCCCGACCGTTGATCGGATGCACCCGGAAGACGCCACCTCTCGCCCCGGCGCTGGCGTCCTCGGGACCGCCGGGCAGCGAGGACACGTACAGATGCAGATCCGGACCGAACTCCACGTCGGTCGGCACGGGCTCGAAGTTGAGCGTGAGCCCGATCGTGCACGTCGGCAGCCCGAAGGCCTCGGCCGCTTCGGCGGGGATGACCTCGGGTCGGGGCGGCAGCACCGACAACGTCCGGATCCTGCCGCTCCATTCGACGAACAGGATGGCGTTCGCTCCGGCATCGGCCACATAGGTTCCGAACGGCGTCACCACCAACTCGTATGGGTTCGCGTTGATGCCCCCGGTGTAGGGGAGGATCTCATCCTCTGGTGTGAAGCGCTCCGCGAGCTCTTCGAGGCACTCGTCCGACGCACCCTGGATCCCGTAGTGGTTGACCTGGTCCGGGTTGCGGGTCTCCTCGTACTTGCCCAGATCCGCGATCGTGCGGTCAGCGCCGTTCGGCATCCGGACCTTGAGGAACGTCCCGGCCTCGCCGCTGACGAGGTAGGCGACGGTGCCGAACGGTCCGGCCACGGCGCCTCCGGTGAAGCTGCCCGGACTGCTGACGACGTCGGACACGCCGCCCTTGCCGACCCGCGACACCGCGCCGGCGAACGACTGGCTGACCAGCACGTTCGGTCCCTTGCGACCGTGCGACACGTCGAGGTGCAGCGGCCCGACCAGACCGTCGGCCAGCGTGGTCACACGGCTCCCGCCCCCGCTCCCGCCTTGTCCACTGCCGTAGCCCCCGGCGCCGGCCACGCCCGTGCCCGCAACGGCGGTCGTGGCGACGGCGATGGCGATGGCGGCGAATGCGGCGACGAGTCGTCGTGCCGGTCCCGATCCGCCGCGTCGCGTCCGTCTCCGGGCGCGTCGTTCTGCTGAAGTGCTCATGCGCGGTGCTCCTCCTGTCCTGCGGGTGATCGTCGCCCGCGTTCCCTTCCTCCACTCTGCGCCCGTGGGCCGCTCAGGGGAAGGGTGTGTTCAGGTGGCCCCAAGGGGGTGCCAGCACACCAGGGTGCGCGGGGTGCGCCGATACATTGGGCGCCAGATGATGCAGCCCCCCTCCACCGGTTCCCTGCCCGTCGCGGACCCCTACTGGTTCCGCCGCTCCGTCTTCTACGAGGTGCTCGTACGCGGCTTCTACGACGCCACCGGCGACGGCAACGGTGACCTCCGCGGCCTGACCGAGAAGCTCGACTACCTGGAGTGGCTGGGCATCGACTGCCTCTGGCTCCTGCCCTTCTACTCCTCGCCGCTGAAGGACGGGGGCTACGACATCGCGGACTTCTACGAGGTGCATCCCGACTTCGGCACGACCGAGGACGCCGCCCGTCTGATCGACGAGGCGCACCGGCGCGGCATCCGCGTCGTGGCCGACATGGTGGTGAACCACACCTCCGACCAGCACCCCTGGTTCCAGGAGAGCCGCCAGGACAGGACCAACCCCAAGGCCGACTGGTACGTGTGGGGGGACGACGACCAGCGCTGGTCCGAGGCCCGCATCATCTTCACCGACACCGAGGCGTCCAACTGGAGCTGGGACCCGGCGCGCGGCCAGTACTACTGGCATCGGTTCTTCCACCACCAGCCCGACCTCAACTACGACAACCCCGACGTGCAGCAGGCCATGTTTGACGTCGTGACCCACTGGCTCGGGCTCGGGCTCGACGGGTTCCGCCTCGACGCGGTGCCGTACCTGTTCGAGCGCGACGGGACCAACGGGGAGAACCTGCCGGAGACCCACGACTACCTGCGCCGCCTGCGCAAGGAGGTCGACGACCAGTTCCCCGGCAAGGTCCTGCTCGCCGAGGCCAACCAGTGGCCCGAGGACGTCGTCGAGTACTTCGGTGCCGGCGACGAGTGCCACATGTGCTTCCACTTCCCGCTGATGCCGCGCATGTTCATGAGCCTCCGCCGCGAGGAGTCCACGCCGATCGCGGAGATCCTGGCGCGCATGCCCCACATCCCCGACGGGTGCCAGTGGGGCATCTTCCTTCGCAACCACGACGAGCTGACCCTCGAGATGGTGTCCGACGAGGACCGCGACTACATGTACGCGGAGTACGCGAGGGACCCGCGCATGCGTCGGAACGTGGGGATCGCCCGGAGGCTGTTCCCCCTGCTCGAGAACGATCGTCGCCAGGCCGAGCTTCTGCACGCGCTGCTGTTCTCCATGCCGGGCACGCCGATCCTGTACTACGGCGACGAGATCGGCATGGGCGACAACATCTACCTGGGTGACCGGGACGGCGTTCGCACACCGATGCAGTGGAACCCCGACCGCAACGGAGGGTTCTCCACGGCGGACTTCGCCCAGCTGTACCTCCCGCCGTTGATGGATCCCGTCTACGGCTTCCAGGCGGTGAACATCGAGGCAGAGCGCCGGGACTCGGCGTCGTTCCTCAACTGGCTGCGCCACATCATCCACGTGCGCCAGCAGCACTCGATCTTCGGACTGGGGGGGTTCGAGATCCTGGAGGTCTCGACTCCGTCGGTGTTCGCCTACCTGCGCACCCCGCAGGACGGCGCCGATGCCTCGGTTCGACCCGTGCTGTGCGTCAACAACTTCTCGGGCAAGGCCCAGCCGGCCGAGCTGATCCTGAGCCGACTGGCGGGCAGCGTGCCGGTCGAGCTGCTCGGTGGCGTGCAGTTCCCGGCGATCGGCGAGCTGCCGTACTTCGTCACCCTTCCGCCGTACGAGTTCCTGTGGTTCGAGCTCACCGACCCCATCTGACGGTCTGTGTCACATGCGGTCGAGGTCGAGCGCTGCGATCTGATCGGCCATCCGTTCGCCGACCCATCGCTGGGCGGCGGCGCCGTCGAAGTGCCGACCGTCACGGGGCCTCAACACGATGCCGTCCACCGTCGTGGGGCACGGCGAGGTGGGGCAGACCAGCCCGTCGAGGTCGAACGAGTCGACGCCGGGTGCGTTCGCGCCGATGTCCGCGATGATCTGGTTCAGGAGCGCTCCGCGCCGGTTGGCGTCGTGGTCGACCGGCATCGACTCGCCGGCGACGAACTCGGCGACGTTGACGAGCAGGACCTTCGCCCCCCGGCCCGAAAGTCGACCGATGGTGGCGCCGTAGAGCTGGTGCAGCATCGACGTGGCATCGGGGGTGCCGAACTCGTACCACCGTCCGGCGACGATGCGGTCCGAGGACTCCCACGACGACATCGCGACGACCAGGTCCGGTCGGGCCTTGGCCACCGAGCTCGTCTGCAGTCCTGGGATGGCGCCGTTGCACGCGGACGTGAAGCTCAGTGCGTTGCCCGCAGCGTCTGCCGGGTCGCCGGTCACGACGCCGCATCCAGGTGCGGCTGCGGTGGCGAAGGTGATCCCCCGAGCTTGCAGCGCGTCCCCCAGGCCGTCCTGAAGGCTCGCGGCCACGCTGTCGCCGACCAGCAGCACGCGCCTCGGGTGGCGCGATGGGGGCGTCGTCGGCGGTGGCGGTGCCACCGACGGTGCCGGGGACGGCGCGGGGACCGTCGCGCCGAGCGCCGTCGGTGGCTGCGTCGTGTCGAGCGGCGCGCTGGTGGGTGGCGGCTCAGTCGTCGTGGTGGGCGCCGCGATCACCGGTGCTTCGCGGATGTCGACGTCCCCGGGCTCGCGAGGGCGCAGGTAGTCGGGTTCGTCGGGCACGCCGCTGGTCACCGCGAAGTTGCTGATCAACAACAGGACCGCCGCGCACGGCACGGCGACGCGCGCCTGGCTGGTGGTGAGCATCCGACGGGACCGGACCGGCTGTTCGATCCAGCGGAACATCGCGATCGCCGCGACGGAGGTGACCGCCATCCGGAGCGCGAACAGGGCGATGGCTTCCGCTCCGGGCGAATCGAGACCGGTCCGCGCCGGTGTCAGCCACAGGAACACCGGCCAGTGCAGGAGGTAGAGGCCGTAGCTGACCCTGCCGATGGCGACGAGCGGTGCGAGCGAGAGGACCCGTGAGATCGGACCGTTCTGCAGGGACGCGACGACGACAGCAGCGCTGCAGGCTGCGGTGAGCAGCAGTCCCCAGGGGTAGAGCCAGCGGCTCGTGAGGTCCGCGAGGTGGAACAGCGCGACCAGGACGACCGAACCGACCGCGCCGGCGACCAGGGCGAGCTGTCGGATGCGCCCGTGGAGTCTGAGCCGCCGGAGCAGGAAGCCGGCGAGCAGCACCCCGGCGATCAGCTCGGCGGCCCGGGTGTCGGTGCCGAAGTACGCCCGGTCGATCGACGTGCGGGCGAACCAGCCGTTGGCGACGGCTGACGCCACACCCAGTGCGGCGAGCACGCCCAGGGTCGAACGAAGTCGCCGGCGTGGGGTGCCACGGCCCCGGACCAGGAGCCCGACCAGCAGGAGCGGCAGGAGGATGTAGAACTGCTGCTCGATCGCCAGGCTCCAGAAGTGCTCCAGCGGCGACGGTGGCGACTGCGAGGCTCCATAGCTGGTGCCCTTGGCGATGAAGTGCCAGTTGGCGAGCTCGGCGAGCGACCAGGGGACATCGCCGCGCAGGTCGCGCATCTGGGAGTCGTCCCATGCCCCGAGCGCGCCCATCACCACGACGAGCGCCATCGTCAGCCACGACGCGGCGAGGAGCCGTCGGAACCGGCGTGACCAGAAGGAGCGTAGGTCGATGCCGTCGGTCGCGGACCACTCTCGCAGCACGAGCGAGGTGATGAGGAACCCCGACAGGGTGAAGAACACCGAGACGCCGAGGAAGCCCCCGTCAGCGACCGCGAAGCCCCCGTGGAACACCATCACCGCGACGACGGCCACCGCTCGCATGCCGTCGAGGGCGGGGACGTGACCGAGCGGTTCGGGCGCCGGCGTCGACCGAAGTCGGATCGTCGAGCCGTCGGATCGGGTCAGGTGCACACGTGGAGAGGCTAGGTGCCGGCGCGGCTCCTGGATGGACGGCCCGTGGCCGGCGTTTTCGGCGTGTCGCCCACGAGCGGGTAGAAACTCGGGCATCGACGCAGGTTCCTTCTCCGCCGAGCTCGCCCGCCTGCTGCCCCCGTTCCTGGCCGGTCAGCGGTGGTTCGTCGCGGTCGAACGGCCCAGCATCC
Source organism: Microthrixaceae bacterium (assembly GCA_033813615.1). GTDB lineage: Bacteria > Actinomycetota > Acidimicrobiia > Acidimicrobiales > Microtrichaceae > Dermatobacter. The sequence continues at coordinate 8,391 of JAPXRJ010000013.1, forward strand.
GCATCCGGCGGGTGGACACGCTGATCGACGGGTGGCCGAGCCTGCTGTGGGTGCTGGTCGAGGTGCGTGGGGACGGCGGTCGCGGTGAGCCGTCCTGGTACCAGGTTCCGCTGGGTGCGGCGTCGGAGCGGCCCGACGAGCTCCCCGACGTCGCCCACGTGGGGCACATGGCCACCGCTCGGGGTGACGCCCACCTGTTCGACGCGTTGGCCGACGAGGAGCTGGCGCTGGAGTTCTGCTCGATCATCGCTCCCGACCTGGATCTCAGCAGCGTGCGGGCCCAGCCCGGCGAGCAGTCGAACACGTCGCTCGTGCTCGACGAGCGGTGGATCGCGAAGGTGTTCCGCCGCGTCCAGCCGGGCCCGAACCCTGACATCGAGGTCACCGAGGCGCTCGGTCGGGTCGGCTTCGGCGCGGTCCCCGTCCCTGTCGCCACGTGGCGGCGCAGCAACACGGACTTCGCCGTCGTGCGCCGCTACGAACGCAGCCGGGGTGACGGCGTCGAGCTCGCCACGGCCTCGTTGCGCGAGATGTTCAACCGTCGTCGTCCGCCACGCGACTGCAAGCTGGACTTCGCCAAGGAGGCCCACCAGCTCGGTCGTGACGTGGCGAGCCTGCACGTGGCGTTGGCCGAGGCGTTCGGCGCCGAGCAGGCCGACGGTGGGAGCTGGGCCGACGACATGTCGGCGCAGCTGCATCGGATCGCTGACGGCCACCTCGACACCCACCGGATCGAAGAGGTGTATCAGCGCCTGCGCTCGGCCGACGACCTCGGAGCCGCCATCCGGATCCACGGGGACCTGCACCTGGGTCAGGTCCTGCGGCTCGCCCGTTCGTGGATGGTCCTCGACTTCGAGGGGGAGCCGGATCGGCCGATGGACGAGCGACGACGCCCTTCGTCGCCGCTGCGCGACGTGGCCGGCATGACCCGGTCGTTCCACTACGCGGCCGGCATCGCGCTGCGTGAGACGGGCACGCCGGACAAGGAGCTGCGCCTCCTGGCCGACGCGTGGGCGGAGCGGGCGATCAACACGTTCCTCTCGGGGTACGCGGAGATCGACGAGGTGCACCGGCTGCTGCCGCAGGCGCGAGCGTCTCGCGACGCGCTGCTCAGCGTTTTCGAGATGGACAAGGCGGTCTACGAGGTCGCCTACGAGCTGGCGCATCGTCCCGACCTGGTCGACCTGCCGATCCGTGCCGTGGAGCGCTTGCTCGACTTCGATGACGAGCTGCCGGAGCATCCGCCCGACGGCGAGGACCTGTTCTCGTGAACCCGTCCCGGGAACCACCCGCTCCGCTGCCGTCGCCGCCGGGCGACGTCGACGTCTACCTGTTCAACGAGGGTCGTCACCGGCGCCTGTGGGAGCTCCTCGGAGGTCACCTGCTCCCTCGCGGCGGCGCCACGTTCGCGGTGTGGGCACCCAACGCGCGGCGGGTGCGGGTGGTGGGGGACTGGGAGCACTGGTCCACCGACCACGAGGCGTTGGACCTCGAGCCGCAGCGCTCGAGCGGGATCTGGTGGGGACTCGAGCCTCGGGCCCGGGTCGGCCACGGGTACAAGTTCGAGATCACCGGCGCGGACGGCATCACGACCTTGCGGGCCGACCCGGTGGCCCGTCAGGCCGAGGTCCCGCCGCGCACCGCGTCGGTGCTGACGTCCGAGGGAGCGTTCGCCGTCGCCCAGGGCGAGCCGTCGCCGTGGCGGGACCCGAACGGACCGTGGCGGCGTGAGCGGGCGGAGCGCAACGCCGGTCGCCTGTCGGTGTACGAGGTCCATCTCGGTTCGTGGCGTCGCCACCCCGACGGCAGCTCCCACAGCGCCCGCCAGCTCGCCGAGCCGCTCGCCGATTGGGCGGCCGGGTTGGGCTTCACCCACATCGAGCTGATGCCGGTCGCCACCCACCCCTTCGGCGGGTCGTGGGGATATCAGGTCAGCGGCTACTTCGCCCCCGACGCCCGGCTGGGATCGCCCGACGACCTGCGCCACCTCGTCGACGTGTGCCACGACCGCGGTCTGGGGGTGCTGATCGACTGGGTGCCGGCGCACTTCCCCCGCGACGAGTTCGCGTTGGCACGCTTCGACGGCACCGCGCTCTACGAGCACGCAGACCCACGTCGTGGCTGGCACCCCGACTGGGGGACGTTGGTCTTCAACCACGGTCGGCGGGAGGTGCGGAACTTCCTGATCGCGAACGCCCTGTACTGGCTCGAGGAGTTCCGGGTCGACGGGCTGCGAGTCGACGCCGTCGCGTCGATGCTCTACCTCGACTACTCCCGCCGACCGGGCGAGTGGGTGCCGAACGAGCAAGGTGGACGCGAGGACCTGGATGCGCTCGGCTTCATCCGCGAGCTGAACGAGGTGGTCCACACCGAGCACCCGGGCGCGCTGATGATCGCCGAGGAGTCGACGTCGTGGCCGGGGGTCACCGCGCCGCTGGAGTGGGAGGGGCTCGGCTTCGACCGCAAGTGGAACCTGGGCTGGATGCACGACACGCTCGGCTACTTCGAACACGAGCCGGTGCACCGGGCCCATCACCACCACGAGCTCACGTTCCCCATGGTGTACGCCACACACGAGCGCTGGCTGCTCCCGTTGAGCCACGACGAGGTGGTCCACGGCAAGGGGTCGCTGCTGGCCAAGATGCCCGGCGACGAGTGGCAGCGATTCGCCAACCTGCGCGCCCTCTTGGCCTGGCAGTGGGCCCATCCGGGTCGTCAGCTGCTGTTCATGGGAGCCGAGCTCGCACAGGAGCGCGAGTGGTCCCACGATCGCGAGCTCGACTGGTGGCTGCTGCAGCACCCGGCCCACATGGGAGTCAAGGCGCTGGTCGAGGACCTCAACCGCATCCAGGCGGAGCACCCCGCGCTCTGGGCCGGCGACGAGGCGCTCGATGGCAGCTTCTGGTGGATGGAGGCCGACGACCGCGACCAGTCGGTGTTCGCGTTCAGCCGCCGGATCCCCGACGACCACCCGGTCCGTGCCGCTGAGGGCGCTGCGGGGGCAGAGTTGGTCGCGGTCGTCGCCAACCTGACGCCGGTGCCGCGCCACGGCTATCGCCTGGGCGTGCCGATGGCCGGTGACTGGCGCGTGCTGCTCGACACCGACAACCGCCGCTACGGCGGCAGCGGCCACGAGCTGGTGCCCGACGGCGGCGAGACCCTGGCGGTCGACGAGACGACGCCGTGGCAGCGGCAGCCCCATTCGCTGCGCCTGACCCTTCCCCCGCTCGCCGTGGTCATCCTCGCCCCACCCACAGCTCAGGGTGAGATCCGGGTCAGCGACCGGCGCCGGTAGGTTGCCGACGTGACCTACCCACCCGGGCCGCCCGTCGTCGGGCAGGAGGCCACGCAGCTGCCCACCTGCTACCGGCACCCCGATCGCCCCGGGGGTGTGGGCTGCCAGCGCTGCGGTCGGCCGATCTGCACGCAGTGCATGGTCCCGGCGTCGGTCGGCTACCAGTGCCCCGACTGCACCCACGCCCGTCCGCAGAAGGTGCTCACGGGTCCCGCCGCGTTCGGTCGGGCCGGCTCCGACGTGATCGTGGGCAAGGTGATCGTCGGTCTCAACGTGGCCGCGTACGCACTGATGGTCGTGCTCGGCGGGTCCACCAGCCCTGCCGGACCGCTGTACGTGCACGGCGTCACCTACGGCCCGGCGGTCGCGGCGGGCGACTGGTGGCGGGTCGTGACCGGCGGGTTCCTGCACGCCAGCCCGCTGCACCTCCTGATGAACATGTTCCTGCTCTGGCTGCTCGCCAAGGAGCTGGAGCCATCGCTCGGTCACCTGCGGTTCGGTCTCCTGTACGCGGTCTCGTTGCTCGGCGGAGCGGTCGGGGTGATGCTGCTGTCACCCCACGACGCGACGCTCGGCGCGTCGGGAGCGGTGTTCGGGTTGATGGGTGCACTCGTCGTGCTGCAGCTGCGGGCACGCCAGAATCCGTGGAGCACAGGACTGGGCGGCCTGGTCATCATCAACCTCGTCATCACGTTCGCCGTGCCGGGCATCTCGATCGGCGGCCACGTCGGTGGACTGCTCGCCGGAGCGTTCGCCGGCCTCTTCGTCACGCCCGAGGCCCGACCGACGACGACCGTCGGCATCCGGGAGGGCTTCCTGGTCCTGACTGCGATCGGCCTGGGCCTCCTCGCCGTCGTCGTCGCCGGCGCGCTGGCGGGTCCGTAACGGCGGTCGACACCGGTCGCTACGTCCCGGTCGGCGAACGACGGTAGATGCTGACCAGCCCGTCCGATGTCGGTTCGTCGGCACCACCGCCGTCGCCCCACCGCTCCGAGCGCGACACCAGCTCGAGGCCGGCGGCGTCGGCCCACGCGTCGATCTCCTCGGGTGACGTCACCCGGATGCTCCACGGCCGAAGGCGCACCGGTCGACCGTCGTGCAGCTCGATGTGCTGGCCGACGACGACGCCGGTGAGTGGATCCGCGTCGGTGGCGATCAGCACGACGGCGTCCCCGCGCACCTCGCTGGCGCTGAGCTGCGGTCCGGCCACCAGCGGCGCGGGCACGAACGCCTCGACCACCAGGTGGCCGCCCGGGCGCAGTCGCTCGGCCGCGCCGGTGACGCACGCCGCCTGGCGGCCCGGGTCGGTGAGGTTGCACAGCAGGTTGCACGCGGCGAGCACCACGTCGAAGGGACCGTCGGGCCAGCCGTCGTCGGGCGCGCCCACGTCTGCGAGGCGACCGACGACCGCACCCCGAGGGTCCTTGGTGGCGAGGAGGTCGAGCATCTCCCTCGACGAGTCCAGGCCGGTGACCGCCAGGCCGGCGGCTGCGAGCGGCAGCGCCAGGCGTCCCGTTCCCACGCCGAGCTCCAGCACCGTGGCACCCGGTCCGCTCAGCGCGACGACGGCGGCGACCGCGGCCGAGGTCCGCTCATCGGCGGGGTACCACTGGTCGTACACGTCGGCGAAGCTGCGCCCGTAGGTGTCGCTCACGTCGGGAGTCTGCCATCGGGTCCGTTGCCGGCTGGTTCCGGTGAGCCGGAACGGCGGCGACCCCGGTAAGAATGGCCGGGTGTCGGAGGTGGCCGAACCTGGATCCGCCGGTGTTGCGGTCGCCCGTGGAGATGCGCGGCGCCATCGCGGCGCCGCGCCGCAGCGCACTCCGCTCGCGCGATTCGGCAGCGGCCGGACGCGCGACACCGCTGAAGATCCGGCGGATGCGCTCGCTGGCAACCCCCTGCGCTCGCTCGGCGTCGTCGGACCGGGCGGCGTCCTCGACGGATCGTTCGAGCTGCTGCGCTTCGGCTTCCGGCGCTTGCTGGCCCTCACCGCCGTCCTGTTCCTCCCGTTGCAGCTGCTCGACCTGTTGGTCGCCCTCCGCTCCGGCCCGACCGCCACGGCCACCGATGCTGCCGACCCGTTCGCGTCGCTCCAGGTGCTGGACGTCGGCGGCACGGTGTCGGGCTGGCTCACGGTGTGCTTCGTCGCGCTGCAGGCCCTGGCGCTGTTCTTCCTGGGCATGGCCGCCGGCCACCTGGTCGACGGGTGGCTCGGCGGTCGTGATGACCCGTTCGCCACCGTGGTCGCCGCCGTCGCTCGGCGGGCGTGGGTCGCCCCGCTCGTCCTGGTGGTGGCGCTGCCGGCGAAGGCCGCGGCGACGTGCTTCGGCGGCGCAGGGTTCTTCCTCGTCGACGCGCTGCTCTTCATCGCCGGACCGCTCGCCGGCGCGGAGCGGATCGGGCCGTGGGCGACGATCGGTCGCAGCGTGTCGCTGGCGAAGGGTGCGTACGGGAGCGCGCTTGCGATCTGCTTCGGCGGCTTCGCCATCACGTCGGTCCTGCGGTTCGCTCTCACGCTGGGTCCACTCGCGCTCGTCTCGTTCCTCGGGCTCCCCGAGTGGTTCGCGGTGCTGGCCGACCAGATCGGCTCGCTGACGATGCTCATCACGATGCCGATGACCGCGTGCATCGCCGCCCGCGCCTACGTCGATCTCCGCTGCCGGGTCGAGGGCTTCGACCTCTCGAGGAGGATGACGGCCCGTGGGTTGGTCTGACCGCCATCGGCGAGCTGCCGTCCGGAACCCGGTCGCAGCACTGCTCTGCTGCGCTGTCCTGTTCGTGGTGATCGGTGCAAGCGCAGTTGTGCTGGCACCACCGGTCGGAGCCCAGGAAGGCGGCGGCGCCGAGCCCCCGGTCGCCCCCGCCGAGGTGCGCGACCAGGTGCGCGACGTCATGTCCCGGCCGGAGTTCGACTACTCGCCGTCGTGGTTCGAACGGGCCCTCGACTGGATCGGTGAGCAGCTCGCGAAGATCTTCGAGCCGGGTGACGAGATGGGCGCCGGCTCATCGTTCGGCGGTGGCATCGGCGCGCTCATCGGCTGGCTGCTGATCGTCGCCGCGGTGGTGGCGATCGTGGCGCTGGTCGTGTGGATCGTCGCCAACCGCACCGGCCGCACCCGCGTGGCCGCCGAGGACCTGCTGAGCCCCGTCGAGGTGGAGCACCGACGTCGTGCCCACGAGTGGCTGGTCGACGCCGAGCAGCTCGAGGCGCAGGGGGAGTGGAAGGGGGCGCTGCGCGCTCGATACCGGAACCTCGTACGGACCCTGGTCGACCGGCGCCAGGTCCCCGACGTCGCCGGACGCACGACCGGTGAGCTGCGCGAGGACCTCGACGAGACCACGCCGACGGCACATGACGGCTTCGACACCTGCAGCCAGCTCTTCGAGCTGGCGTGGTACGCCGGGGTTGCGACCGGTGCGGACGAGAACGCCCGGTTCCAGGCCGCTGCCGCCGACGTGCTCGCCGCCACCGTCGTCGACCGGTTCGACCCGTCCCCGTCGTTCGGCCCGTTGGAGGTCGTGACGGTAGGGCCCGGCGAGGGGGAGGGCCGTCGGTGAGCGGACGTGGCGCGTGGATCGGTGGGGCGATCCTGGCGATCGCCGCGATCGCCGTGGCGGTCATGGCGTCGCGCCAGGGCAACACGACGCCGTTCGACGCCGCGTCGCCGGCTCCTGACGGCTACGAGGCGCTCGCCATCCTGCTCCGCGACCGTGGCGCGGACGTCCGCAGCCGAACGGCGGCCCGAGTCACCAGCGACCCTGTGACGGCCGGCGCCGTGGTCGTGGTCCCTGCTCCCGACCTGCTGACCGACCCCGAGGTGCGCGCCGTGTACGACGCCGCCAGGGCCGGCGCGGTCGTCGTGCTGGGCTCGCCACGGCCCGAGGACCCAGGCGACGACAGCGACGCCGACGGCCTCGACGGCCTCGACGGCCTGTTCGGCTCGCTCGACGCCGCGTTCATCGACGGGAGGCTGCTGGCCGAGACGCCGGCGGAGCCCTCCCGTCCGGGAGCCTGCGACATCGACCGTCTGGAGGGGTTGGGGCCGATCGACACGGCCTTCGCCACCCCGATCGACCCCACCACATCGGTCGCCGAGGTGCGCTCCTGCTACGGCGACCCGTCCGGGTCCTACATCACCGAGGAGCGGATCGGCGACGGAACGCTCGTCACGCTCGGGTCGCCGTACCTCTGGGTCAACGCCCGGCTGCAGCCCGACAAGGAGCACGGCGGCCGGCCGCTCGACAACGCGGCGACGGCGCTGCGGCTCCTCGGACCTGGCAGCGAGGGGGCGACGGGCGCCACGTCGGTCACCTTCGTGGACGCACGTCCGACTGCTGGAGTGGCACCCGACGGCTCCCGGAACCCCGTCGAACTGCTGCCCATCGGTGTGAAGCTGGCGATCCTCCAGCTCGTCGCCGCCTTCGTCGTGTACGCGTGGTGGCGGGCACGGCGGCTCGGTCCGGTGGTGAGCGAGAAGATGCCGGTCGAGATCGCCGGGTCAGAGCTCGTCATCGCGGTCGGCGACCTCCTGCGGCGCAAGGGCACGCCGCAGCGCGCCGCCGACGTGCTGCGTGCCGATGCCCGCCGCGAGTTGGCCTCCCGGCTGGGCGTGCCGGCAGGCGCGCCGCCAGAGGTCCTCGTGTCGGTCGTCGCCAACCGCAGCGGTCGCGACCCCGAGCACGTCGCCGCGGCGCTCGCCGACGCACCCGTCACCACGGCCGAGGCGCTCGTGCGCCTGGCCGACTCCCTGTCCGACATCCGCCAGGAGGTCCTGTCCAACCATGTCGTCCGCTGAGGTCCCGAACCCCCCGCAGTACTCGTCCGGCTCCGCGCCCGACGGGCGAGATCCGCGAGCCTCGATCGTCGCCCTCCGCGACGAGATCGGCAAGGTCGTGGTCGGCCAGGAGGGCACGCTGTCGGGCCTGGTCGCCGCACTCCTCGTCCGCGGCCACGTGCTGCTCGAAGGAGTGCCGGGCGTGGCCAAGACGCTCTTGGTCAAGACCCTCGCCCAGGCGCTGGACCTCCAGTTCGGGCGAGTGCAGTTCACGCCCGACCTCATGCCGTCGGACGTGACCGGTCAACTCGTGCTCGATCCGGGTTCCGCCGCGGGGCTGCGGTTCCGGGAAGGCCCGATCTTCACGAACCTGTTCCTCGCCGACGAGATCAACCGCACGCCACCGAAGACGCAGTCCGCGCTCCTGGAGGCGATGGAGGAGCGCCAGGTGACCGCCGAAGGCGTCGCCCGAGCGCTGCCGGACCCGTTCGTGGTCATCGCCACGGAGAACCCGGTCGAGCACGAGGGCACCTATCCGCTGCCGGAGGCGCAGCTCGACCGGTTCATGTTCAAGCTGCTCGTCGGCTATCCGAGCTTCGAGCAGGAGACCGAGATCCTGGCCCGCCATCACCGGGGTCTGGATCCGCACGACCTGGATGCGGCCGGCGTCCGCCCGGTGGCCGACGCTCACGACCTCGCCCTCGCCCGCGCGCAGGTGGACCTCGTCGACGTCCAACCGACGGTGCAGCAGTACATCGTGGCGCTGTGTCGGGCGACCAGGGAGTCCCCGTCGGTGGAGCTCGGGGTGTCGCCCCGCGGTGCGGCAGCGCTGCTGCACGCGTCCAAGGCGTGGGCGTGGCTCTCGGGACGAACGTTCGTGACCCCCGACGAGGTCAAGGCCGTCGTCAAGCCCACCCTGCGTCACCGGCTGATCGTGCGGCCGGAGCTCGAGCTCGACGGGGTGACCGCCGACGGCCTGCTCGACAGCGTGCTCGCCACCGTCCCGACGCCGCGGTGAACCTGCTGCCGACGCGCCGGCTGGCGGTGGTCACCGCCGTGGTGGCGCTGGCGATGCTCGCGTTCCCGCTGACCGGCGCGGCCGACGACCTGCCCATCGGATGGGCGGTGCTGGTCGTGACCGCCGTGCTGGTCGCGATCGGCCTGCTCGACGGGGCGATCGGCACCCGCCCCCGTCAGCTCGTCGTTGAGCGACACCACCCCCCGGTGGTCGAGCTGGGGCGGGAGGCGACGATGACGTGGGTGATCCGCTCCGACGCGAAGCGGACGCTCCGCGTCCAGGTGTCGGACTCGCTTGCCCCCTCCCTGCACGCTGGTGCGCATCGCCTCGACCTGCTCATCCCGTCGGGCGGAACGGCTCGGACCTCGACCCGGTTCCGTCCCACGCGGCGCGGCCGCTTCGCCCTCGACGTGCTGACCGTGCGGATCGTGGGCCGGCTCGGTCTCGGTGCCCGGCAGCGATCGGTGCCGTTGGCCACCGTCCTGCGGGTGCATCCGGCGTTCCCTTCGCGGGAGGAGGCGGAGATCCGCATCCGCCGCGCCCGGATCCTCGACATCGGGTTGCGGTCGTTCCGCGGCATCGGCGGCGGCACGGAGTTCGAGCAGCTCCGCGAGTACGGGCCCGACGACGAGTTCCGGCGCATCGACTGGACCGCCACGGCCCGGACCGGCAAGCCGATCGTCCGCACGTACCGGGCGGAGCGCAACCAGAGCGTCGTGGTGATGCTCGACAACGGCCGGGTGATGGCCGGCAAGGTTGCCGGGGGTGTGATGGCCGGCAAGGGACGCAGTGAGGGCGTGCCTCGCGTCGAGCACGCGATGGACGCGGCCATGATGCTGACAGCCGTGTCGAGCCGGCTCGGGGACCGCTGCGGGCTCGTCGCGTTCGACCGCCGGGTGCGGGAGGTCGTCCCGCCGGCCCGTCACGCCGACCAGGTCGGTCGAGTCGCCGAGGCGTTGTACCGACTGCAGCCCGAGCTCGCGGAATCGGACTACACGGGAGCGTTCGCCGAGGTCGTCGCCCGCTACCGTCGCCGGGCGATGCTCGTGGTCCTCACCGACCTGAACGAGCAGGCGGTGCTCGACTCGGTGCTGCCTGCGCTACCGCTCGTGACCCGCACCCACCTGGTGGTCGTCGCCGCGGTACGTGATCCGCAGGTGGTGGCGTGGGCCGAGGCCCGACCGAACGACGACGAGGAGGTGTACCGCCGTGTCGCCGCGGTGCAGGCGTTGGCCGACCGCGAGCGCACGACGGTCAAGCTGCGAGCCCTCGGCGCCACCGTCGTCGATGCCGAGCCCGGACGGCTTGGCGTGGAGGTGACCGACGCCTACCTGGCTGCCAAGTCGTCGGGAAGGCTCTGAGCGGGGCGCTGCGGGATCCTGGCCGGTGGGTCCTCGCCCAGCAGGCCGGTGGCGCCGTCGCGGACCGCACGTGAGCCGAAGCCGACGACGTACGCGACGAACAGCACCAGGACGGCGACGCCGATCGCCACCCGCATCGCCGTCGGCAGGTCCGAGGGCGTCACGAAGCCCTCGATGAAGCCGGCGATCACGAAGCAGGCGACGAGGCCGATCACGATCACCACCGAGCGCAGGCCGGCGTCCTTGAGGGCAGCGGCGCGGGTGCGTTCACCAGGAGCGATCATCGCCCACGAGATCTGCAGACCGGCGCCGCCCGCGACCAGGATCGAGGCGATCTCCAGCAGGCCATGGGGGAGGATGAGCCCCCAGAACTGCGGGCCCTCGCCGGCGTGGTGCATCACCGCCCCCATCACTCCCACGTTCATGCCGTTGGTCAGCAGCACCGACACCGGTCCGAGCACCGGGATGACGCCCAACGCGAACGTCAGGAACGCCACGAGAGCGTTGTTGACGGTGACCGTTCCGGCGAAGTTCTGCGCGGCGTCGGAGCGGTAGTACTCGGCGAACTCCCGCTCGGCGATCACCCGCTGGAGCTCAGGAGGGACGCTGGCGTCGAGCACCTGCGGTGAGTTCGACAGCCACACGCCGAGCGCGACGGCCGGCACCATGAAGGCGATCGTGGCCACCAGCATGAACCTGCGGCTGTAGTAGACCGCGGCCGGGAACGTGCGGGTCACGAACGTCGCCGCGGTCTTCGCCGGGTTCGACCGCGTGCGGTAGATGACGACGCGCGCTTCGCCGAGCACCTGGCTCAGCCGAGCGTTCAGCTCGGGGTCCGCATAGGTGGTGCGGGCATGGCTCAGCTGCGCCGAGACGCGCTGGTACAGCGCGACCAGCTCGGCGATCTCGTCGTCGGACAGCATCCGCCGCCGCTTGCGCGCTCCCTCCGCCAGCTGCTGCAGCCGGCGCCACATCGGATCGTTGCGCTGGATGTAGCGATCGATGTCCATCCGGTTGCTCGACCTCCGGTCGAGTCTCGTGTGGTGGTGGTCCGTCGCACGCTATCGGCGTGGCGGACCGACCAGGCCGACCAGGCCGTCCAGGCCGTCCAGGTTCCGTTGCGGCCGAGCCCGGTGAACCGGCTGTCCCGTTAGCCTCGACCGCGATGCACGCCGGCACCGTCACTCCCGAAGCGGTCGTCCTGGAGCTGCCCACCGCTGGTGTGGCCACCAGGGCGTTCGCCCGGCTCGTCGACCTGGTCGTCCAGCTCGTCGTCGCCATGATCGGCGGTTGGGTGCTGAGCGTGCTGCTCTTCGTCGGCGGCAGCCCGGTGTTGATGAGCCTGGTCCTCGTGGTGGTCGTGCTGCTCGTCGTACCGATCGCGATGGAGGTGCTCAGCAACGGGCGCAGCGTGGGCAAGTCGATGTTCGGGTTGCGCGTGGTCGGCGTCGACGGCGCGCCGGTCAGCACTCGCCAGAGCATGGTCCGCGGTCTGGTCGGCCTCGTCGACTTCTACCTGAGCCTCGGCTTCCTGGCCACGGTGACGGCGATGTTCTCCAACCTGTCGCAGCGCTCCGGTGACCTGGCTGCCGGCACGGTCGTCATCCGTTCCCGGGTGGGCGGCTCGATCGAGGTGCCGATCGCGTTCCACTCGCCGCCCGGCTTCGAGCACTACGTGTCCACCCTCGACGTGGGTGCGCTCGACGAGGAGGACTTCTCCCTCATCCGCTCGTTCCTGCTGCGCGTCAAGGCGCTCGACGAGTCGACCCGTCGCTCGATGGCGCTCGAGCTCGCTGAGGCGGTCCGCGGTCGAATGCGCCACACGCTGCCCGACCGCATCGATCCGGAGCTGTTCCTCGTCTGCGTGGCCTCGGCGTTCCAGTACCGCCAGGGCGGATTGCTGGCCGACGCCGCGCTCGGACTGGCACCGCTGGCACCGCTGGAACCGCGTGCTCCGGTCGTGGCCGACCGCACCCGCCGTCGTCGCCGCTGATCCACCGACGGGCAGGCCGGGGACCCCCGGACTAGAACCAGGTTCCACCTCTGGACAACACTGCGCAGCGATGGACTTCGAGGACAGCCCGGAAGAGGTGGCGATGCGGGTCGAGGCCCGGGCCTGGCTCGACGGCCACGCCGTCCGCATGGACGGCGAGTCCCTGTCGGAGATGCGCACCTACCGCGCCCACACCGAGGAAGAGGACGCGGCGCTCGTCGAAGCAGCCCGGCGGTGGCAGCGCACCAAGGCCGATGCCGGCTGGGCTGCTCCCACCTGGCCGGCGGAGCTGGGTGGCCGTGGCCTGTCGCCGCTGCTCGCCGGCGTGTTCGCGTCGGAGGAGTCCAACTACGACGTCGCGGGACGCATGTTCTCCGTGGGCACCGACATGGTGGGCCCCACGATCATCGAGTGGGGGAGCGGAGAGCAGCGGGCGTGGTACCTGCCCCGGATCCTCCGGGCCGACGACATCTGGTGCCAGCTGTTCAGCGAGCCTGGCGCGGGCTCGGACCTGGCGGCGTTGTCGACCAAGGCGTTCCGCGACGGCGACGAGTGGGTGATCAGCGGCCAGAAGGTGTGGACATCGGGCGCGCACTACTCGGACCTGGGGCTGCTGCTCGCCCGCAGCGATGCCGACGTGCCGAAGCACCGTGGGATCACCGCGATCGCCGTGCCCATGGACGCCCCCGGCGTCGAGGTCCGTCCGCTGCGCCAGATCGACGGAGCGATCCACTTCAACGAGGTGTTCCTCGACGAGGTGCGCGTGCCGGTCGCGAACACGATCGGCCCGGTCGGCCACGGGTGGGGGGTGGCCATGACGATGCTCACCAACGAGCGGGCGTCGATCGGCGGCGGGGGCATGTACTCCTTCGAGCAGGTCGCTCAGCTGGCCCGGGAGATGGGCCGCGACGCCGATGCGACGGTCCGCCAGCGCCTCGCCGACCTCTACACGCGTGACGAGATCCTGCGGTTCCTCGGCTACCGGGTGCGCACAGCGGCCGCAGCCGGTCAGGTGCCCGGACCAGAGAGCTCTGTCATGAAGCTGGCCGTGTCGGCCCGCTACGAGGTCGGCGGCGACCTGATCGTGGAGCTGGAGGGCCCGGCCGGGATGCTCGTGCACGACGACGCGCCCTACGGGGGTCGATTCCAGGACCTGTTCATGGCGCAGTGGGCACCACGGATCGGCGGCGGCACCGACCAGGTGCAGCGCAACATCATCGGCGAGCGGGTGCTCGGCCTCCCCGGCGACCTGCGCGCCGACAAGGGCGTCCCGTTCCGCGACCTGCCCAGGTGATCGCCGCCGCCGTCGTGCTCAGGTGACCGTCAGCGTCATCGTGGCCTCCGTCAGATCCTCGGTCACGGTGTAGCTGCCGGGTTCACTGATCGTGAAGGTCTCGATGAGGCCGCCGGAGATCGTGTAGGTGTCGGTCGAGGTGCCGAAGCGCACGGCATGGGTGCCGGCATCGGGGCCGGCCTTGAACGTGATCTTCTCGCCGACGGCGACGGTGAGCTCCGGCGGGCTGAACGCGTCGTCGGCACCGAAGGTGATCGTATTCTCGGGGCTGGCCTCGCCGTCGGTGAGCGTGACCGCGGCGGCGTCGCCATCCGCGTTGGCGCTGGTGCGGTCTTCGGCGCTGGTGCCGTCGCTCTCGCCGCCACCTGGGTCCGTCGATCCGGAGTCCGCTGCTGTCGACGTGGTCGTCTCCTTCTTGTCGCTCCCATCAGACGTGTCGTCGCTCGACGAGCAGGACGCCGCACCGACGGCGATCGCGGTGCAGACGACGAGGGGTGCCAGACGGGCGAGCAGCGGGCGTCGAGCGTTGGGCAACTGGGACATGTGGGGGAGCTCCTCGGGTGGAGGTCGATGGGAGAGCGTCGTGGGTTCCGACCGTGAGGTCGGCGACGCCGACCTCACGGTATTGCCGTTCGGCGCCGGTCCCAACGTGGCGAGCGAGGTCGTGGTCGAGCGATGTCGGCCCTCACGTAGCCTCGTGGGGTGATCGTCGACCTCGACCGTGCTGCCACGGCACCGCTGCGATCGGTCGCCCGGGCGGCCATGGAGCCGTTCCTGACCGACCGGTACGGCAACGCGAGCGCAGCGCACTCGCTCGGGCGCGACGCGATCAGGGCGGTCGATGAGGCTCGCGAGCAGCTGGCCGGCCTCCTCGGGTGCCGACCGGACGAGGTCGTGTTCACCTCGGGCGGGACCGAGTCCGACGTCCATGCCATCACCGGCGGCGTCCCGACTCGGACGGGTCGCGTGCTGTGCTCGGCGGTCGAGCACCCGGCGGTGCTCCACACGGTGCAGGCGCTCGGCGGTGACACGGTCGCGGTCGGTCGTGACGGGCGCATCGCGTTGGACGCCCTCTCGGCCGCACTCGCCGGGTCGGGCGCTGCGATGGACGAGGTCGAGCTCGTGTCGGTCATGACGGCGAACAACGAGCTGGGCACGATCAACGACCTCGACGCCGTGGCCGAGGTGGTCAGGGCCCGGGCCCCGCGAGCGGTGCTGCACACCGACGCGGTGCAGGCGGCCGGCTGGCTCGACCTGGCGACGGTCGCCCACGCCGCGCCGCTCGTGTCGATCTCGGCTCACAAGTTCGGCGGGCCGAAGGGCATCGGTGCCCTCGTCATCCGTCACGGAACGGAGCTCCGGCCGCTGTTCCACGGCGGGGGTCAGGAGTGGGAGCGGCGGTCGGGGACCACCAACGTGGCCGGCGTCGTCGGCATGGCCGCGGCGCTGGCCGAGGTGGCCGCGCAGCGCGACGCGACCAACGCCCGCGTGTCGGCGCTGCGAGATCGCCTGGCTTCCGAGCTGACGGCGCTCCCGGGTGTGCATGCGACGGTGCTGGGCATCGCTCCTGACGTGCTGCCCGCCACCCTGCACCTGCTGATCGACGGCGTCGACAGCGAACCGCTGCTGTTCCTCCTCGACCGCCACGGAGTGGCTGCCTCCGCGTCCTCCGCCTGTGCGTCGGGTGCAGCCCGCCCGTCGCACGTGCTCGGCGCCGTGCTCGGAGTCGACGCCGTGTCCGGTTCCGAGCATCGAGGCGCGCTGCGGCTGTCGCTCGGCCACGACGCGACCGAGGACCAGATCGACACCGCGTCGTCGGCGATCATCACGACGGTCGAGCACCTGCGCGTCGCAGGACGCCGGGTGGAGGTCGCCTCGTGAAGGTGCTGGTCGCCATGTCCGGCGGCGTCGACTCCTCCGTCGCCGCATCCGTGCTCGCCGACGACGGCCACGACGTCGTCGGCGTCACCATGCGCCTGTGGGGCGGGCCGTCCGACACCGGATGCTGCTCGGCATCGGAGGTGAGCGATGCCCGGCGCGCTGCTGCCCAGCTCGGCGTCGACCACCACGTCTTCGACTACTCCGAGGAGTTCGAACGGTTCGTCGTGGATCCGTACGTGGCGGATCATGCCGTGGGCCGCACGCCCAACCCGTGCATCGAGTGCAACCGCCACCTCAAGTTCGACCTCCTCGTCGAGCGGGCGGACCTCCTGGGCTTCGACGCCGTGGCCACCGGCCACCACGCCCGACTCGTCGGAGCGCCCGGTGCACGACGCATCGCCCGGGGTGCCGACCCGGCGAAGGACCAGTCCTACGTGCTGCACCCGATCGTCGACGGGGACCTCGACCGGGTCCTCTTCCCGATCGGTCACCTGACCAAGGCCGAGGTGCGGGACCGAGCGACGGCGCTCGGACTGAGAACCGCGTCCAAGCCCGACAGCCAGGACGTGTGCTTCATCACACGGGCCGATGGCCGGGAGGCGTTCCTGCGGGAGCGCATCGAGCTGCACTCCTCCGAGGTGGTCGACCTCGACGGTGGCATCGTGGGCCGCTCCGAGGCGGTGGAGTTGGTCACGATCGGACAGCGTCGAGGCCTCGGCCTGGCCGGGGGAGCGGACCGCCGCTTCGTCCTCGACGTCGACGTGGCCGGTCGCACGATCACCGTCGGACCGCCCGAGCGGCTCCAGGTCGACCAGCTGGAGGTGGGCGCGGTCCGTCGCGCGTCCGGCGTCACGGCGGCGATGCTCGCCGGCAGCGACGTGTGGGTGCAGTGCTCGGCGCACGGAGAGGTCCGTCCCGCAGTCGTCGACCCTGCCATCGTCGAGCCTGCCACCGCTCAGCGGCTCACGCTGCGCTGGCATGTCCCGCAGCGGCGTGTCGCCCCGGGCCAGTCGGTGGTCCTCTACGACAGCGATGGACCTGGTGCCCTGGTGCTGGCCGGCGGCCTTGCAACCTGACCTGCCGGTTCTGTTCATGAATCAGCGCGCAAAAGTGCCCGAATTCGGGAACAGAACCGGCAGGTCAGGTGCGGTCGACGGCGATCCTGCGCTCCTCGGCGAGGGCGAGCAGCTCGCCGGGCCGTGTCGGCGCGACCAGGATCGAGTTCGTCTCGACCGCGGTGCCGACTCCCGCTCGCCGGGTGACGGCCCGGACCAGCTCGACCGGTTCGTTCAGGTCGGCCTGGATGATGAGGCCGCCGGCCCCGATGGTCAGGTCCATCGCGTCGGTGTCGACGGACGCCGGGCCGAGGCGGCCGATGGCGGTTCGCTTCAGGAGGACAGGCTCGGCGAGCGCCATGGGGTCGACGATCGTCAGGCCGGCTGGGACGAGCACGACCCAGCGTCGAGCGAGTCGCGACAGCGCCTTGAACCCGGCGAACGCGAGCACGGCGCCGACCACGAGCAGCACCCCGCCGCCGACCCACTGCCCCCGGCCGAGCACCGACATCGCCAACGGGAGCGGCACTGACGTGCAGAACCAGACCGCCTCGATCGGGCCGAGCAGCAGCGCGGTCGGCATGCGCAGCGACATCCGGTGTTCGTCGCCGTAGGACGAGCCGTTGATGAAGTCGCCGCCGACGACCGCGGACATCGCCACGACGGCGACGGCTGCCGCGTTGGCGAGTCCGGCCCAGCCGAGGGGCTCGGGCGTCTCGGTGAACGCTGCGACGACGCCACCGACGAGCGGGAGCGGCACCACCACGCGCAACAGCACCAGTGCTGCGGGCAGCTGCACGAACGATGCGAACAGGCCGATCGCCCACACCGCCCAGGCCACCGCGGTCTGCGCGGTGGCGCCGTCGCCGGTGGCCGCTGCGTCGCCGAGGAGCCCTCCGAGGGTGAGGGGGAGCAGGATCCACAGGACGCGCACGGTCCAGGTCAGCGGCTTTGCGTTCACGGCGGTACAGACTTGCGCGCTTCGCAGGGGCACCGCTAGCAACGGTGCATGACGGGACGCACCGATCTGGCCTTCGGGCTGGCGTCGTCGGTCGGCCCGGTCCCCTTCGGGTCCACCGTCGACGCCGTGCAGTTCGCGTTCGCGGTCGCGCCCCGCTTCCCGACGGTCCCGGTCACCACCGAGGCGTCGGCATCCCTCCTGGCCCAGGCTGTGCACGGACTCGCCGGCGTCGTCCTCGACGGACCTGCGCTGTCGGGACAGGCGCTCGTCGCCAACGGCACGCTGCCGTCATCGGCTGAGGCGGCTGCGACCGGGAGACGGTTGGACGCACCCGCGTTCGACGCGCTGCGCGCAACTGCCGCAGCCCTGTCGCCCGCTGGAAGGTCGGTCGAGCCGGCCGCAGTGCGCCTCCCCGTGCTCGGCCCCGTGACCCTGTCGCGCTCGCTGCGTGCAGCCGGCCATCCTGCTGCCGATGCCGATCGGGTGGCCGTCGCGACGGTGTCGGCACGTGCGGTCACGTCGCTCAGCCACCTCCAGCGGTCGATCGGTGACGCCACGACCGTGGTCGTCGTGTTGTGCGAGCCGGGACTGGTCGGCTCCGCACACCCCACCTTCCCGCTGCTGCCGAGCGAGGTGCGCTCGCTCCTCGATCCGGTCGTCGACGCGCTCGACGCCGCAGTCGTGGCCGACGCCCGCCTCATCGGAGTCCACGTCCCCGGCCCCTGCGACCTGCCCTCGGTCGTCGGCAGCGGTGCATCGGTGCTGGGGCTGCCGGTCGATCGCTCGCTGGTCGGTTGGGCGTCGCTGCTCGGCGACTACCTGGAGCGCGGCGGGCGCCTCTGCTGGGGCGTCGTTCCGGTGGATCGTCCCTTCGGCACCTCGACCGAGCCGCACTGGCGGCGCCTGATCGAGCTGTGGACCTCGCTCGTGGCCGAGGGGGTCGACCCGATGCTGCTTCGCCTCCGGTCGTCGTTCTCGCCCGCCGACGGGCTGGCGCACTTCGCGCCCGCTCAGGCCGAGCTGGTCATGTCGCTCACCAGCGGTGTGGCCGAGCGCGTGGGCCACCAGGCCGTCGCTGCCCGGCTGTCGCTCGGCGCCTGATCGGCGCCTGATCAGCGATGGTCGGTCCGACCGGAGAACCCGACGGCGAGCTCGATCCCGTCGGTCGCATCGACGACCTGCGCCGCCAGATCCTGGAGCACAACAGCGCGTACTACGAGCACGATGCCCCGACCATCCCCGACGCGGACTACGACGCGCTCGTCCGTGAGCTGCAGGAGCTGGAGGCGCTGCACCCCGACCTGATCACCCCCGACAGCCCGACGCGCACCGTCGGTGGTCCGACGTCGACGCAGTTCGCCCCGGTGTCCCATGGCGTGCCGATGATGAGCCTCGACAACGCGATGGATCGCGACGAGCTGCGCGGCTGGGGCAACCGCACGACCCGTCGGCTCACATCGCTCGGACTCACGGCGGATGACGGCGACAGCGCCCCGTCGGAGCACTACGTCTGCGAGCTCAAGATCGACGGGTTGGCGATGTCGCTGCGCTACGAGGGCGGTCGCTTCGTCCGGGCTGGGACCCGTGGCGACGGCCGCACGGGCGAGGACGTGACTGCCAACGTCGCCACGATCGCCGACATCCCCGACCAGCTGACCGGCGCCGCTCCCGACGTCCTGGAGGTCCGCGGCGAGGTGTACCTCCCGATCGACGCGTTCCGCCGGCTGCAGGCCCAGACGGTCGCGGACAACGAGGCGGCCGAGGCGGCCGGCCGCAAGGGGAGGCCGGTGCCGGTCAACCCACGCAACGCGGGGGCGGGCTCGCTGCGCCAGAAGGACGCATCGGTGACCGCATCCCGCGGCCTGTCGTTCTGGTGCTACCAGCTGGGTGAGGTGGTCGGAGCGGAGGTGCCGGCCACGCACTCGGCGACGCTGGAGTGGCTCCGCGGCCTGGGGTTCCCGGTCAACCCCGAGACCCGCGTCGTCGACTCGTTGGATCGGGTCTATGAGTTCTGCGACCGCTGGACAGAGCACCGCCACGACCTCCCGTACGAGATCGACGGCATCGTCATCAAGGTCGACGACCTCGCCGTGCAGGCCGCGCTCGGCTCCACCTCGAAGGCGCCCCGCTGGGCGATCGCCTACAAGCTCCCACCCGAGGAGCGGACCACCAGGCTGCTCGACATCCAGGTCTCGATCGGTCGTACCGGCAAGGCCACGCCCTTCGCAGTGCTCGAGCCGGTCTTCGTCGGCGGCTCCACCGTCGGCCTGGCCACCCTGCACAACGAGGACCAGGTCAAGGTCAAAGACGTGCGTCCCGGCGACACCGTCATCGTGCGCAAGGCCGGCGACGTGATCCCCGAGGTGGTCGGCCCGGTGCTCGAGCTGCGCCCCGACGGTCTCCCCGAGTGGGAGTTCCCGGTCACCTGTCCCTCCTGCGATGGACCGCTCGTCCGTGAGGACGGCGAGGCGCAGACGCGCTGCGTGAACCCCGACTGCCCGCAGAAGGTGCTGGCGCGAGTCACCCACTTCGGTTCGCGCGGCGCCATGGACATCGAAGGTCTGGGTGAGCAGCAGGTCCAGCTCTTCCTCGAGCTCGGCCTGCTGCACGACGTCGCTGACGTGTACGCGCTCGACTACGACCGCATCCTCGAGCTGCCCCGCTACGGCGAGACCTCGGTGCGCAACCTCCGCGCCGCGATCGAGGCCTCGAAGCGGCGGCCGCTGGCCAACCTGCTGTTCGGCCTGAACATCGTGCACCTTGGTCAGGCCGGGGGAGAGGCGCTGGCCGGCGGGCTCGGCAGCCTGCAGGCGATCATGGACGCTTCGATCGACGACATCGCCGCCGTCGACGGCGCGGGTCCGATCGTGGCCGCGTCCGTGCACGCCTTCTTCGCTGACCCCGACAACCGGGAGCTCGTGGCGCGGCTCATCGACGCCGGTGTCAACACCACGGGGCCCGACCGCTCCGTGCTGCCCCAGACGCTGGCAGGCCGCAGCGTGGTGGTCACCGGGACGGTGGAGGGCTACAGCAGGGAGGATGCCGAGGCGGCCATCAAGGCCCGGGGCGGCAAGTCGCCCGGGTCGGTGTCCAAGAAGACGTTCGCGGTGGTCGTGGGCGACGACCCTGGTGCGTCCAAGGTCGCCAAGGCGGAGGCGTTGGGCGTCCCCATGCTCTCCGGCGACCGCTTCGGAACCCTTCTGGAGTCGGGTGAGCTGCCCTCGACAGGTGACAACGAAGGAGGAGGACCCCCGTGAGCATCCAAGCCGTCGTCTTCGACTTCGGCGGCGTCTTCATCGACTCGCCGTTCGCAGCGGTCGCGGACGCCGCGACCCGTCACGGGCTGGACCCGCAGCGGTTGAGCGACGTCGTGTTCGGACCGTACGACCAGGACACCGACCACCCGTGGCACCGACTCGAGCGTGGGGAGATCACCGTGATCGAGGCCCGCGACCAGATCGTCGCCGGTTCGGTGGTCGACGGCGGTCCCGAGATCGATCCCTTCGTGGTGCTCGCCGAGCTGTCCGGCGGTGAGATCCGCTCCGAGGTGGTCGACTTCTGCCGGGAGGTTCGCGGCCAGGGCATCAGCACCGGGCTGCTCACCAACAACGCCAAGGAGTTCGAGACGTTCTGGCGCGACCTCGTCCCGCTCGACGAGCTGTTCGACGACGTCGTCGACTCCTCCGCCGTCGGGA
This sequence comes from Microthrixaceae bacterium, assembly GCA_033813615.1. Lineage (GTDB taxonomy): Bacteria > Actinomycetota > Acidimicrobiia > Acidimicrobiales > Microtrichaceae > Dermatobacter. The sequence continues at coordinate 29,719 of JAPXRJ010000013.1, forward strand.
TGCGCAAGCCGGACCCACGCATCTACCGGCTGTCGCTCGAACGCCTCGGCGGGATCGCCCCCCAGCACGCCGTGTTCATCGACGACGCGCCCGGCAACGTGGCCGGCGCCCTCGAGGTGGGGATGGCAGCGGTGCACATCGGCCACCAGCGGAGCGACGTTCCGGCGGCGCTGGCCGAGCTGCGTTCGCTCATCAGGTGACGTCGAAGCACCAGTTGGTGGGTTTGGCGGTCGCAGGGCCGTCGACGGCCTCCCACACCATGGCCGTCACGCAGTTGCGGCCGCTCGGCAACGACTCGACCGGCCGTCCCTCACCGGGCGTGAACTGCACGAGCCCGGTGCTCAGCTGCTTGACCAGGCCGTCGGCGGTGCTCTTGATCTCCTTGCCGTCGACGATCAGGTAGGCGTCGAAGCCGCTGGCGACGTCGACGCCGACCGTCGACTGGCTGAGCACGTCGCTGCCGGAGGTCGGCACGAGACGGTCGACGTACTCCGGGAGCACCTCGGAGGTCCGGTCGTCACCGGTGCTGGCGGCCATGGTCGCGACGACGATGCCGGCCAGGGCACCGATGATCAGCAGTGCCATGATGCTGTAGGCCCAGCGGTCCGACAGCTCCCGGCGTCGGCGCGGTCGGCGGGGACGGCCCTCGTCGGCGGCGGGAAGTGCGGGGGGAGTGGCGGTCTGCTCGTCGGTCATGGCGGGATCCGTTCCAGGTGGCGGGGACCGTTCTAGTCGGTCACCGGCTCGGTGCTCAGGTCGGCTCCCTCGGGGGTCCCGTGGACGGGGGTACGATCGTCGGGTCGTGTCCAGCACCCACTTCACGAGCTCACAGGCGGAGATCGGGCGCGAGCTGGGCGGACGGTACCGCCTGGTTGCGCCGATCGGCATCGGCACGTCGTCGCGCGTCTTCCTCGCCGTCGACACCCAGCTCCGGCGGCGGGTGGCCGTCAAGCTGCTGCACGCCGCGCTGGCGGCCGACGAGACGTTCCTCCGACGGTTCCGCGCCGAGGCCCGGGCGGCAGGCGCGTTGAGCCATCCGAACATCGTGGCGGTCTACGACTGGGGAGAGGACGTCACCGACGAGGGCGTCGTGCCCTACCTCGTCACCGAGTACCTGGGTGGTGGCAGCCTGCGTCGCATCCTCGACCGGGGTCGACCGCTCAGTCCTGGCCAGGCGCTGATCGTCGGGCTCGACACGGCCCGAGCCCTCGGTCACGCCCATCGTCGTGGGCTGATCCACCGCGACGTGAAGCCCGGCAACCTCCTGTTCGACACCGAGGGCCGGCTGCGCCTCGCCGACTTCGGCCTGGCGCGGGCCTTGGCCGAGGCGGCCTGGACCGAACCGACCGGCACCATGCTCGGCACGGCCCGCTACGCGTCGCCGGAGCAGGCGATGGGCCGGCGCCTCGACGGCCGCTCCGACGTGTACAGCTTGGCGCTCGTGCTGGTCGAGTGCGTCACGGGCAAGGTCCCGTTCGCCGGTGACACGACGACCGCCACGTTGGCGCTGCGAACCCACGCCGACCTGGAGGTCCCGCCCGAGCTCGGTGACCTGCGTGGCACGCTCGAACGGGCCGGACGACTCGACCCGGACGAACGTCCCGACGCGGACGAGGTCGAGATCTCACTCATGGCGGCGGCCGAGACCATGCCCCGGCCCGAGCCGTTGCCGCTGGTGGCCACGTTGGACGAGACCCAGATCACCGCCGAGCTGCGACTGGTCGAGGGCATCGGAGGCCTCGGTGCCGTCGCTGTGCTGAGCGACCGGCCGGAGCAGAACGCCGTCGACACCGGCCCCTCCGACGAGCCCGACGAGCCCGACGAGCCGATCGTGCTCGAGCGCAACTCGATCGTCGTCGCCGAGGAGCACCACCTGCTCGCCGCATCACGTCCCGCGTCGTTCGGCCGGGTCGAGCCGTTCGTGCCGGGACCGGTCAGCGACGGGGAGGGTGCGATCGCCGTCCCGCCGTCGGTGTCGACCCGCCGGCGCCGGCGGTGGTCCCCGAAGCTGCTCGTCGCCGCCGCGGTGCTCGCGCTCGTGGGCGGGGCCGCCGCGTGGTGGTTCCTCGTCAGGGTGCCGGTCCACGACGTCCCTGACCTTGTCGGCAGCGACGTCGCCCAGGTGACCGAG
>JAPXRJ010000014.1:0-30936 GCA_033813615.1 Microthrixaceae bacterium
ATCTTGAACCTGCGGAGCGCGCATCGGGCGGTGGCCGGCGCGGCGCCCGGGCCCGAGGGCGCGATCACCAAGCTGGTGCTCACCGAGAACCTGGCCGAGGCCGCGGCGGTGCTCAACGCGCTCAACCCCGACGCCGCCTACCTCGACGCCGCAGGGATCACCTCTGGCGCACTGGTGCTGTGGCACAGGGGCATGGCCATCGCCGGCGGCACGTCGGAGATCAAGCGCAACCAGATCGGCGAGCGCATCCTGGGCCTCCCCCGCGATCCGCTCATCAAGTAGCGCTCTCCCCACCCCACCCCACCCCACCCCACCCCACCCAACCCACCCAACCCGTTCTGTTCTGCAAAATCGACTGATTTCGGTCGATTTTGCAGAACAGAACGCAATCACTCGCCGAGGCGGACGACGGCGACGCCGACCAGCACGACGGCCGCGCCAGCGAGCTGGACGCCCAGCGGCACCTGGCCGAGCAGGAGCCACGCGAAGACGATGGCGGCGACGACCTCGGTGAGCGCCACGAAGCTCGCCAGGCGCGAACCCAGGCGCCGGGTTGCGGCGATGCCGGTCACGTACGCCAGCGCAGCGGTCACCAGTCCGAGGACGGCGACGGGCAGCCACCACGGCACGGCCACGCCTCGGAGATCCACGTCTGCGGTGCCGGCGGCCATCGGCAGTGCGCCGAGCATCCCCGCCGCGCCGAGGACCACCCCGCCGACGACCAGGCCGGAGGCGGCCAGGGAGATCGGCGCCAGACCGGTCGAGTCGTCGGCCGACATGACGAAGTACGAAGCAGCACCGACCATCGCCGCCAGCGCCCAGGCCACCCCGACCGCATCGACGGCGCGACCCGACGCGTCGGGGTTCCCCCACAGCAGGGGCATGTTCAGCAGGAGGGGCAGGCCGCAGGTCGCGATCACCGCACCGAGGATGGTCAGCCGGCTCGGGCGCTGGCGGTGCACCGCCCACATCCAGCCGACGACGGCGATCGGCGCCGTGTACTCGATCAGCAGCGCCACGCCGACCTCCAGGCGCGACACGGCGTAGAAATAGCAGAGCTGGGTCGCGGCGACGGCCAGCACTCCGTAGGCGACGATCGTCCCGGCGTTGCGACGCAGCACGCTCCAGTCGATGCCACCGCCGTCGGAGCGGCGCAACGCCCGCAGCCCGGGCAGGATCAGGACGGCGGCGGCGATGACGACGCGGGCCGTGACGGCGGCACCGGCGCTCCAGCCCGTCGCCAGCAGCGCGGATGCCAGCGACCCCGACAGGCCGAACGCCGTGGCCGACACGACGGCGAGCGGGAAGCCGGCCCGGACCTCGGGCGTCGTCGCTCGCGGTGCGGGCAGCCCTCCGCCGGCTCCGTCGGAACGGGGCGACACCGGGTTCAGGCGCCGACGAAGCGGATGTCGAGCGAGCGCAGGAAGGTGTGCAGCCCGGCGTCCTGCACCGGGAAGAGGTGCGCGGGGTTGCCCGACTCGTTGACGTGGGCGTGCCACATGCCCGGAGGGGTCACGAACACGCCACCCGGCACCCAGTCGACACGCTGGGCGTCGACGATGGCGCCGGCCTCGTCGACCTCGTGGCCGACGAGCGTGAAGCACCCTGGCTCGCAGTCGACGATGAGGTCGAGCGCGACGGACTGGTGGCGATGGGGACGCTGGACCGCACCGGCGGGCAACAGGCCGAACATGGCCCACAGCACGTGGGTGGCCGTCAGCGTCTGCGGTTGGCCGGATCCGGCCAGCAGCACGCTCACCCGGTTGCGGGCGGCGGCCGCGGGATCGGCGGCCACGGCCGCCAGCTCCCGGGCGATGTCCGCGGCGGGCCAGCGGGTCGGCGCGAACCGCGCCCCCGTCGGAGCCACCCCGAGGTAGCGCAGGAGCGGCTCGTCGGTCACCCGGTAGACAACCGCGGACTCGAGCTCGCCGTCGCTCCGGAGCGGCTGCTCGGAGGTGACGTGGACAGCGCGCCCACCGGCGGGGAGCACCAGCACGTCGCCTGCCGCCCATCCGATGGTGGCGTCGGCCAGCTCGGTCCGTCCGCTGCCTCGCAGGACGACGTGCAGCTCGGAGGTGGCGACCACGGATGTGGCCACGGAGTCGCCGGGCTGGATGTGCAGGAACGACGCGAGCAGCGCAGGGCTGGTGGCGGGACCCTTCACCCCGGGGATGGGCTCGCCCATCCGGTCCGACAGGTCGAGCGGTTCGACACCGCTGGGGTGCTCGCCGGAGAAGGCCGAGGGGAACGACACGACCGGCACCCGGGGCGTGTGGCCCGAGCGGATCGGGTCCGCCGCGGCGGTGTACTCGAAGTAGCGAGCGCCGTCGGTCGCCCGGTCACCCCGATCGTCTCCGGTGCCGTCGGCCCAGTCCTCGGACGCGACGCCAACGGCGAGCTCCGGCCCGGTGGTCGTCATGGCTCCAGCCTGCCCCGCCCGTCACCCGGCTGCCACCTCTGGTCCCGTCGCCGGTTCGCCCCTTCGGGAGCCCTGGACACCGCAGCGCGACGAGCCAGACCGCGACGTTCGAGCGACAGGAGATGAGCGAGCACCGACCGGCCGGCCGGTGCGTGCAGCTCGGAACGCACGTCCGCGTACATGACGGCGACCAGCTCCTCGACGGTCGCCCCACCCTCGATCCCGCCTCCGCTCCCGGCGGACGCGGCGCGGTCGAGCAGCTCCAGGATCTGTCGGTCCCGCTCGCCCCGATGCTCGATGAGCGCCGCCACGTACGGCATCGGATCGACGACGGGAGGGCCGTGGGTCGGGAGGTACGTGGCGTCCAGGCCACCGGCACCCCGATCGAGCAGCCGCGACAGGTTGGCGACGTAGTCGGCCATGTCGCCGTCGGGCGGCGAGACGACCGTGGTCGACCAGCCCATCACGTGGTCACCGGACAGCAGCAGGTTGCGCTCGCGTTCTGCGTAGCACAGGTGGTTGGAGATGTGACCGGGCGTGTGGAGGCACTCGAAGCGGAACCCGTCGCCGGCCAGCACGTCGCCGTCACGGACGACCACGTCGGGCACGAACGTCAGGTCGCCGGACTCGTGGACTGCCTCGCCGCCATCGTCGCGACCAGGCTCGCCACCGACTCCCGTGCCGTCGTCGCCGGAGGTCGCCTCCGGTGGGTGCGGACCGTGCCCGTAGGTCGGCGCCCCGGTCGCCCGGCTGATCGCGGTAGCCGCCGGCGAGTGGTCCGCGTGGGTGTGGGTGACGAGCACGTGGGTCACGCGACGGCCGTCGAGCGCGGCGAGCAGCGCCCCGATGTGCGCGGCCAGGTCGGGGCCCGGGTCGATGACCGCGACCTCGCCGTCGCCGACGATGTAGGTACCGGTCCCCCACGCCGTGTACTTCGACGGGTTCTCGGCGACGACGCGCACCACGCCCGGCGACACGTCGACCGGCCTGGCGTAGTCGGGTTCGAAGTCGGTCAGGAACCGCAGCGCCACGGGTCCACGCTAGAGATCGCCGCGCCGGCGTGCAGGCGGCACCCGACCTGTGTCACCTGCGGGAAGGCGGTGGCACCAGCGGGAAGGCGGTGGCGCGCGAGGCGGGCGTGATCGCATGCAGGTACGGTCAGGAGCGAACGATCGTTCAGGACCAGGGCCCCCAGGAGGCGTACCCGTGACGGACTTCGAGCTGTTCGACCTGACGGACCCCGCGGTCTACGACGACCCGTGGGCGTTCTACGCGTGGCTGCGGGACGAGCAACCGATCTGGCACGACGCCAACTCCGACCTGTACGCGGTGTCTCGGCACGCGGACGTCATCGAGGCATCCCGCGATGCCGAGCACTTCAGCTCCGCGCAGGGCGTCCGCCCGGTCAGCCTGGTGCCGCTGTCGATCGTCTCTCTCGACGACCCCGAGCACGCCCGCCAGCGCCGCATCCTGTCCAAGGGCCTCACCCCCCGCCAGGTGCGCACCATGACCGACCACGTGCGCGAGCTGACCAACCACGTGATCGACGATGTCGAGGCGTCGGGCGAGATCGACTTCGTGTCGGACCTCGCGGCGCACGTGCCGCTGATCGTCATCTCGGAGCTGCTCGGCCTGGACCCGAACATCCGCAGCTCGCTCTACGAGTGGTCCGAGGCCATGATCGCCGGTGAGGCCGCCGGCGACGACGTCGAGCTCATGGAACGGGCAGGTTGGGCGTTCGGCGAGTACACCACGATGGTGTCCAAGGTGCTCGACGAACGCCGAGAGGACCCCAGGGACGACATGTTGTCGATCCTCGCTGCCGCGTACGACGCCGGGGACCTCACCTACGCCGACGAGATCAAGGCCAGCTACGAAGGCACGGCGGATGGCACCGGAGGACACGTCAACGAGCTGAGCAACGACGAGCTGCTGATGTTCTGCGTGCTGTTGATGGTCGCCGGCAACGAGACCACCCGCAACGCGATCGCGGGCGGCCTCCGGGCGTTCAGCCAGTTCCCCGATCAGCGCGACCGGCTCGTCGCCGATCCCTCCCTGATCGACTCAGCAGTCGAGGAGATCCTGCGCTGGACGTCGCCGGTGCTGAACTTCACCCGCACCGTGACCGCCACGATCACCCTGGACGGCACCGAGCTGCACGAGGGCGACCGCGTCCTGCTGCTCTACCAGGCCGCGAACCGCGACCCTCGGGTGTTCGACGATCCCGAGACGTTCCGCATCGACCGCGACCCCAACCCGCACGTCGCGTTCGGGTTCGGTCCGCACTTCTGCATGGGCGCCAACCTGGCCCGCATGGAGATCAAGGTCGTGTTCGAGGAGCTGCTCCGACGCCTGCCCGACATCTCGGTCATCGACCCCGACCGGCTGCCCGACCGCGCGCCGTCGGCGTTCGTCGCCGGCCTCAGGCACATGCCCGCTCGCTTCACGCCGATCGCCGGCAGCTGATCGCCGCGGCACCGTCCACGACCGCGACGGGCGACGGGCGCCTCCACGACGCCGCGCTCAGCGGATGCGCCTCGGTGCCGTTCCGACGACGCTGACGCGCTCCATCACCCTGACGTCGGGCCAGTAGTCGCTGCAGGCGTAGTGCTGGACGGCGCGGTTGTCCCAGAAGGCGACCGAGTCGGGTTCCCAGCGGAACCGACACTGGTGCTCGAGGAGCTCGAAAGGCCGGCACATCACGTCGATCAGTGCCGAGCTCTCGTCGGGGTCGAGCGGCGTGCCGTCGGCCTCGGTCAGGTGCGACACGAAGAACCGGTTCACATAGGCGTGGTCGCGGCCGGTGACCTCGTGCGTGGCGACCACCGGATGCGACACCGGCGGGTGCTGCTCCCGACTGCGAGCCAGGTCGTCGGGCGACATCGAGTGGCCGAACACGTGAGCGAAGTCGTGCACGGCGAGGAGGCCATCGACGCGGTCGCGCACCTTCGGATCCAGCGAATCGAGTGCCGCGTAGGCGTCGGAGAAGACGGTGTCACCACCGCTCGGCGGAACCTCGAGCGCGTGCAGGATCGCTCCCATCGACGGCACCGCCCGCCAGGTCACGTCGTGGTGCCAGCCGTTCTCGTAGCCGCCCACGTCAGCCGACTTCGCGAAGCGGACCACCTCGGGGATCTCGCCGTTCGCGGGAAGGAACGGGTGCACCTCCAGGTCGCCGAAGCGGCGGCCGAAGGCGACGTGACGGGTTGCGGTCATCGGCTGATCCCGGAAGAACAGGACCTTGTAGTCGGCCAACGCTCGGCGCAGGTCCGCCAGGACCGGTTCTGGCAGGTCGTCGGCCAGGGAGAGCCCGCTGACCTCGCCCCCGAGCGTCGCCGAGCAGCGGGCGACGTCGAAGTGCTCCCATGTGAGCGCGTCCAGCCGGTGCCGCTCGGCGGCAAGGTAGGCGACCGGCCCGACCTCCACATCGCTGCCGGGCAGCGAGACGCGCAGCGCCCCGATCGCGGCCGGGTTCCGGTCCTCGGGCGGCGGGACATCCGCGCCATCGCCCGCGGCCGTGGTGGTCGCATCCATCGTGTCGCTCATCTGGTGGCCCCCTTGCTGGCTGCCCTGTCGGTGCTGTCGGTGCTGTCGGTGCGGTCGGTGCGGTCGATGCGGTCGGTGTCGGTGATGAGGCCGGCCACGAGCGCCCGGGTGGTGGTGTCGAAGAGCCCGTCGCCGTCGAAGTGGCCGAGCTCCGGCGCGAGGCGGGCGAGCGTCGGGTGATCGGCAGCGTCGATCGCGACGCCGTCGAGCAGTGCGGGGGCGTGCGCCCACAGCTGCGGTTGCAGCACGGCGAACCCGACCGCATGCCAGAACAGCGACCGGAACGCAGCGACGGCCGCCGCTCCATCCAGGCCGGCCGCGCACACGGCTGCCAGGCCGCGGTCGGTCAGCGCCAGGACGGATGCCGCGATGCGAGGGCTGCTGTGCACCTCGGTCACGAGGGGTCCGAGCTCGACGAGCGCCTCCCTGACCGAACGGGCGAAGGCGACCAGCTGCTCGACCGCCACGTCGTCGCCGATCGGGCCCGCCTGCGGAACAGCCGTTGCAACCGGCGCCGAAGCGAAGGCCGCCGCCAACCGCTCCGCGACGACCGCGGCCACGAGGTCGTCGCGGTTGGCGAAGCGCCCGTAGAGCGTCATCGGATTGATGCCCAGCCGACCTGCCAGCCGACGCATGCTCAGCGCGTCGACGCCGGACTCGACGATCAGCGCGTCGGCCGCCCGGAGGATCTCGGCCGCCGTCAACGACCCCCTGGAGCGCTTCGTCACCGTCGACACCGGTTGAACTATACACCGTATAGATCAGCGGCGGCGGGCTGGCCGGGAATTCCGGTGACCACGGTGCATCGGCGGACGAGAATGATCCGATGGAGCCGGCCGCGTCGCGTGCTGGCGGCGATCACGCCGGTCCAGACCGCCGTGACGACCGCCGGAACCTGCCAACGTCGGTGCTGCGCGCTCAAGGGCTCCGCAAGCGCTTCGACGACACCCAGGCCGTGGACGGGGTCGACATCACGATCACGGCCGGAGAACGGGTCGGCATCGTCGGCCCCAACGGCGCCGGCAAGACCACCACGCTGCTGATGCTGCTGGGTGCGATCGACCCCGACGAGGGGTCGATCGAGCTCGTCGGCGAACCGCTGCCCGAGGGTCGGAGCAGGGCGATGGCCCGGGTGGGCTTCGCTGCGGGCTACCTCCCGTTGCCCGAGGGTCTGACGGTGACCGAGACGCTCGAGCTGTTCGCCAGCCTGTACGGCGTCGCCGACCCGTCGACCAGGGCCGCCGAGGTGCTCGACGAGCTCCACATCGGACGCCTGGCGGAGCAGCGAGTCGAGTCGCTGTCGTCGGGGCAGGGCACGTTGGTGGGCTTCGCCAAAGCGGTCATCCACCATCCGCGACTGGTCGTGCTCGACGAGCCGACCGCGTCGCTCGATCCCGACGTGGCGATGCGGGTCCGCGACCGGCTCGAGGCGATGAGCGAGGAGCGCAACGCCACGCTGCTGCTCACCAGCCACGACATGCGTGAGGTCGCCGAGCTCACCACCAGGGTCGTCTTCCTTCGCCGGGGCCGGATCATCGCCGACGGCCCGCCGGCTCAGGTGGTTGCCGATCACGGCTACCTCGACCTCGACGAGATGTTCCTGGCCGAAGCGGCGGCGCTCCGGGAGGAGGAGGTCTGATGGCGACCACCACCGACGCTGCAGCGGCCGGTGCGACCGGGTTCTCGACCCGGCGGGTCCGGGCGATGGTCCGCCGCAGCCTGCTGGCCCAGAGCCGGAATCCGGACTTCTGGTTCCTGCTCCTCGTGCTGCCGATCGTCGACGCTCTGCTGTTCGGTTCGATCGGTGTGGCCTACGGGACCGGCGACGGGCCGGTCGTGCTGCTCATCACCGGGATCATGCTGTTCCACCTGATCTGGCAGCTCACCCTCGCGGGCAGCTTCGGTCTGCTCGACGAGGTGTGGAGTCGGAACCTCCTGAACCTGATCGCGACGCCGCTGACCGAGCGCGAGCTGCTGAGCTCGTTCGCCATCGTCGGCCTGCTGCGCACCGGCGCGTCGGTCATCGTCATCGGTGGGGTCGGTCTGGTGTTCTTCGCCGTGTCACCCACCTCGGCCGGGCTCGTGCTCGTGCCGGCGGCGGCGCTGCTCCTGGCCTTCGGATGGTCGGTGGCGCTGTTCGTCGTCGGGCTGACCCTGCAGTACGGCGAGCGGGCCGAGGTGTTCTCCTGGGGCACGCTCGTGCTGCTCATGCCGCTGTCGGGCGTCTTCTACCCGATCGAGTCGTTGCCCGGCGTCCTGCAGGGAGTCGCCCAGCTCATCCCGCTCACCCACGTGTTCGACGCGGTCCGAGTCGGCGTCGACGAGCACACCGTGGCATGGGGCCAGCTCGGCATCGCTGCGCTCGGCACCGTCGTCATCGCCGCCGCTTCCATGTGGTTCGTGGCCAACCAGCTTCGGCGCTTCCGCCGCAACGGCTGGGTCACCAAGTTCGTCTGAGCGCAGGAACGGATCCGACCGGGCACGCGCCGATGCACGTTGCGGCCGCCGTCGGAGTCACCAGCGCGGCACACTGGTCAGACGCGCTCCAGCGGCGGCGACGGAAGGATCGTTCATGTCGTTCCTCTGGCTGATCGGCCATAACGTCTGGTCGAAGAAGGTGCGGTCGATGCTGACCGCGTCCGCCGTCGCGGTCGGGGTCCTGGTCGTCGTCGTGCTCGGCATCGTGACCGACAGCATCCGGACCACGGCCGCGGGTGTGCTCAAGGTCGGTGCCGCCGACTTCACGATCTCCCAGAAGGGTCTGAACGACATCCTCGAGAGCGCCCTGACCGAGCAGCAGCTCGAGCGGGTGCAGCAGGATCCGGGGGTCGCCAGCGCGATCGGGGTGCTGCTCGACACCGAGTCGCTCGATGCCGATCACCCGCTGGTGGTCGAGGTCGGCATCCGCCCCGAGGACCTCGAGCCGTTCGGTGTGCGCATCGCCGACGGGCGGGCGTTCGGCGCCGACAGCGAGGACGAGGTCATGATCGGGGTCCGCCTCGCCCAGGATCTGGGCGTGGGTCCCGGCGACACGATCCACATCGCGGGCGCCGACCACACGATCGTCGGCGTGTTCAACACGGGCAACACGTTCGGCGACAGCGCGGTGATGTTCCCGCTCGTGCCGTTCCAGGCGTTCGAGCGTCAGCCCGGAGGGCTGTCGCTGTTCTTCGTGAAGGTCGCCGACAGCGGTGGCTCGAGCGCCGACAAGGCCGCCGTGGTGAAGGAGGTCGAGCAGCGGATCGAGCACGACAACCCGATCCTGATCGGCATCAAGAACCTGCTCGAGTTCGGTCGGGCCGACCGCAGCTACCAGCTGATCAGCGGTGCGGACCAGGCGGCGACGATCGTGGCCATCGCCGTCGGAGCGATCGTGGTCGCCAACGCGATGCTCCTGTCGCTCGTCGAGCGGTACCGCGAGTTCGGCGTGCTCCGGGCGATCGGGTGGTCCCGCCGGAGGCTGATCGCGCTGATCTTCGGAGAGGCGGCCATCATCGCGTTCATCGGCGCCTGCATCGGCGTCGGCCTGGCGTTCGTGGGCGTCTGGATCCTTGCCGACCTCCCCGACCTCGCCGGCATCCTCAAGCCGTCGTTCGAGCCGTGGATCTTCGGACGGGCGCTGGTGACCGCCACCGCGGTGACTGCGCTCGGGGCGCTGTACCCCGCGTTGCGCGCCGCCCGTCTCTCACCCCAGGAGGCAATGCGTCGTGAATGAGTCAGCGTCGTGAATGAGTCAGCGTCGTGAATGAGTCAGCGTCGTGAATGAGTCAGCACCGTCGACGTCCGGAATCACATCCACGATCGAGCGCGAGCCGGCGATCGACGCGATCGGCGTGCGCAAGACGTTCGACCGAGGTGTGGTCACCGCGCTCGACGGTCTCACGATGCGCGTCGAGGCGGGCGAGTACGTCGCGATCACCGGCCGATCCGGGTGCGGGAAGTCGACGCTCATGCACCTGCTCGCCGCGCTCGACCGCCCGGATGCCGGCACGCTCCGCGTCGCCGGCCACGACATCACCCACCCCGACCACGTGAACCGCTACCGCCGCAACGAGGTCGGCCTGGTGTTCCAGATGCACAACCTCCTCCCGCACCTGGACACCCTGGCCAACATCGGCGTCGCCATGCTGGGAACCCACACGAGTCGCGCTCAGCGCAAGGAACGGGCGCTGGAGCTGCTCGATCTGGTCGAGCTCGGCCACCTGGGTCACCGGCGGCCACCGCAGCTGTCGGGCGGAGAGCGTCAGCGGGTCGCGATCGCGCGGGCGCTGGCCAACCGGCCCGGGCTGCTCCTCGCCGACGAGCCGACGGGCTCGCTCGACAGCCGCTCGGTCGACCTCGTGCTGGAGCTGCTCGAGCAGCTGCGCACCGAGGAGGACGTCACTGTCGTGGTGGTGACACACGACGACCACGTCGCGGACGCAGCGGACCGGGTCATCCAGATGGACGACGGGCGCGTCGTCGACGCAGAGAGGTGACGGCTCAGGCCACCGATCGGGCGTGTCGGGTCACCTCCAACCGGTGACCGAGGAACACCCGAGCGACGCTCATCAGGACCAGGCCGTACCCGGCGGTGAGCAGCAGCGGCCACAAGATCGGTCCGCCGCCCGGAGCGAGGCTGGATTCGATCAGCTGCTGCGGACCGTAGAAGGGCAGCAGCTTGGCCACGGCGTTGTCGGACTTGACCGCGAGCTGCATGCCGACGACACCGATGAGCACGAGCGTCCCCTCGAGCTCCTTCGGGACCACGGCGCCGACCGCGAGTCCGAACGGAATCGCCTGCACCGCAACAGCGGACACCCCGAGCCACGCGAGCCACGGCCGGTCCGGATGCGACACCGTGAGCATCAACACGCTGAAGACCCCGGCGATCGCCAGGCCGAGCGGGGCCAGGAAGCCGAGCCGACCGAGCAGCAGATCGAGCGGCCGATACCCACCGAGCACGAGCCGCTGGTCGACCTCCTCCGACGACAGCAACGAGAACAACGTGGCACCCGAGACCGAGAACGCCATGCCGACTCCCCCGGCCACCACGGCGCTCGGCCCAGACCCCATCGAGGCCAGGTAGAAGCAGAGCGGCAGCGCGACGAGCAGACCGAGCGCCGCGTGACGCCGCATCAGGTCACGACCGTGCATCTCGGCCATGATCCCGATCCGTCGCAGCGAGCCGTGCACCGACGTGCCGCGACCCGACGAGCCCGGACCCGAGGGGCCGGCACCCGATGCAGCGGCCCTGTCGGTCACCTCGACGCTCGCCCTGGGCGGCGCGACGGGTGTGCCGGCAGCTCGACCACCCGATCCGCTCGTTCGAGCTCGGCGAGCATGTGGGTGACCACCACGACGGCTCGACCCTCTCGGCGCCACACCTCGCAGTGGTCCCAGAAGTTGACGTACGTGCCACGATCGAAGCCCTGGTACGGCTCGTCGAGCAGCAGGACGGTCGGATCGCCCAGCAGTGCGAGCGCCAGGTTCAACTTCTGGCGCGTGCCACCGGAGAGGTCCCGGGTCACGGTCCGCTCGTGCAGCGGGTAGTCGAACTCGGCGAGGATCCGACGACCCCGCTCCAGCGACTCGGCCCGCCCGATCGCCGCGCCACGGCCGAACATCACCAGGTGGTCCTCAGCGGTCAGGAGCTCGAACAGCCCCGGTACCTGCGGGCAGTACCCGATTCGGCCATCGACGCGCACCGTCCCGGCGTCGGCACGTTCCAGCCCGGCGCAGATGCGCATCAACGTGGACTTGCCCGCGCCGTTCTCGCCGGTCAGCGCCACGACCTCCCCGCGGGCGACGCTGAGGTCGACACCGTCGAGGATCGTGGTGCGCCCGAAGCGCTTGCACACCTGCGACACCACCAGCGCACCCACACCCTCATCGTGGTCCCCGACGGGGCCCCGCACCAGGGGGAACGTCCCGGGATCCCGTCACGTTCGCACTTCGACCGCCGCCATGATCGAGCGGCATCTCCGACGCCTTCGGCACCTACGATCCGACACGTAGGAGCCGACCACCGGGCATCCGGTGCTCGGCAGAACCCAAGGGAGACCACATGGCCATCGACACCTTCTACGCCTACCTCGGCGTCTACGACGATCCTGCCGACGCGCTCGACGACTACGAGTCCGTGCACCTGCTGCACACCGAGGCAGGACTCATCGACGCCTACGACGCAGCCGTCGTGGAGAAGCGCGAGGACGGCAAGGTCAAGATCATCAAGAAGCACGAGACACCCACCCGCGTGGGCGGCGTGCTCGGCGGTGGCGTCGGCCTGGCCACCGGTCTGGTCATCGCGCTGTTCCCCGCTGCGGCCATCGGCGGAGGGCTCGTGCTCGGCACGACGGCCGGCGGGGCCATCCTGGGCTCGCTCGCAGGCCATGCCGCGGCCGGGATGAGCCGCAAGGACCTGAAGGAGGCCGGCGAGCAGCTCGATGAGGGCACGGCGGGCCTGGTCGTGGTCGCCGTCGCCGACATGCAATCGAAGATCGAGCACGCCATGAAGAAGGCCAAGAAGGTCGAGGAGAAGCAGCTCAAGGCGGACGCGAAGGCCATCGAGGCCGACGCCAAGGAGGCCTGACCCGACCCGCTTGGTGGCGAACTCGGGGGATACCGACGTGTGAGACGTCGGATTCCCCCGAGATCGGCCCGAACCGACCTCAGAGCGGGCAGAGCGTCCAGATGTCCAGGTCGAGCAGCACGTGCGGCATGTACTTGCCGTCGTCGCCCTTCAACGTCATCGACTCGTCACGTCCCTTCGTGGCCACCAGCCGCAGCCGGAGCGCTCCGACGCCGGAGGCCGCGTCGAGCACCGCTGCGTCGAGCACCTCGGACCACGCGTAGATCGTGTCGCCGGCGAACGCCGGGTTGGTGTGTGCACCGGCGTTGATCGCTGCGATCAGCTGTGCGTTGGCCAGGCCGTTGAAGGACAGGGCACGCGCCATGGAGATGACGTGGCCGCCGTAGATCAGGCGCTTGCCGTCGTCGCGCGCTTCGGTGTTGAAGTGCACCTTGGCGGTGTTCTGCCACAGTCGGGTGGCCATCATGTGCTCGGACTCCGACAGCGTCACGCCGTCGACGTGGTCGATCTTCTCCCCGATCTGGTAGGCGCCGAAGCGGAACGGCGACCCGGCGGCCGTGTCGTCGTAGGTGCTGAAGTCCAACCCGTCAGGGACGACCAGGTCGCCCGGGGCCACGAACGGCGCCAGCTCGGGGACCACGGTCTCGGGAGCGGGCGCGGAGCGGTCCCGCTTGCGGACCATCACCCAGCGGGCCCAGTCGATCGCGGTGCGGCCTTCCTGGTCCGTCGCGGTCGACCGCACCCAGACCACGCCGGTCGCTCCGTTCGAGTTCTCCTTGAGGCCGATGACCTCGGAGCTGGCGCTCAACGTGTCGCCCGGACGCACCGGCCGGTGGAAGCGGCACTCTGCGTAGCCGAGGTTGGCCACCGCGTTGAGCGAGATGTCGGGCACCGTCTTGCCGAACGCGATGTGGAACCCGATCAGGTCCTCGACCGGCGCAGGAACCAGGCCCGAGGCGGCAGCGAACTCGTTCGACGACGGGATCGCGAACCGCGTCGGGTACAGCGAGCCGTACAACGCGGCGTCGCCGACGGTGACGGTGCGGGGCGTGGCATGGTCGATCCGCTGTCCGAGAGCGAAGTCCTCGAAGAAGTTGCCCGGGTTGGTCTTGGTTCCTGCGTCCGTCTGCGTTTCAGCGTCCATCGTGGCCTCAAGGTAGTGGGGTCTCCCTCACCGGGATCAAGGCGGCCCGGGACGGCCGTGCCTCACGCCCGTTCGGTCGCCTCGAGCTCGGACCGGCGCAGCTGCCGCTTGAGGAACTTGCCCGCCGCGTTGCGGGGCAGCGGCTCCCGGCTGACTCGCAGCCTCGACGGCACCTTGAACGCGGCCAGGCGTTCCGCCACGAAGGCCGTGAGGTCCTCGGCGTCGACTGCTTCACCGGCACGCAGCACGACGACCGCCGCGACCTCTTCGCCGAGGCGATCGTGGGGCACGCCGAACACCGCGACCTCGTGCACCGCCGGATGCTCGTGGAATGCGGCCTCGACCTCGGCGCAGTACACGTTCTCTCCCCCGCGCAGCACCATGTCGGTGATCCGGTCCTCGACGTACACGAACCCTTCGGCATCGAGCCGGCCGATGTCGCCAGAGCGGAGCCACCCGTCGACGAGGACCTCGGCGGTCGCGTCGGGCCGGTGCCAGTAGCCGCGGATCAGGTTCGGGCCGTTGAACCAGATCTCCCCGACCTCACCCGCCGGAACCGCGACGCCGTCAGGGTCCCGCACCTCGACGGCCATGATCGGCGTCGTCCGGCCTGCGCTCGTCGGCCGTTCCAAGTAGTCGAGCCCGCTGTTCTGCGGGCCGTACGCGTTGGTCTCGGTCATGCCGTAGCCGACGCCCGGCGTCGCCGTGGCGTAGGTGCCGGCGATGCGGGCGACGAGCTCGGGGGGCGCCGGTGCTCCCCCGCCTCCGACGTTGCGGAGGCTGGAGGTGTCGTAGCGATCGAACTCCGGCGAGTTCAGCATGTCGACGTTCTGGGTCGGGACGCCGACGAAGCTCGTCACCCGCTCCCGCTCGATCAGCAGCAGCGCCCGCTCCGGCTGCCACTTGTGCATCATCACCAGCTTGAGACCGCCGAGCATGCAGCTCAACATGACCGGAACGCACCCGGTCACGTGGAACAGCGGCACGGCCAGGATGAACACCGGCGGGCCGAGGGACGGTGGGCGGTTCGGGTCGCGGCTCCGGTCGATGGCGGACCGGCATGCATAGCCCATGAGCGCCTGCACGACCGCCCGATGCGTCGACACCGCCCCCTTGGGGTGGCCGGTCGTGCCTGAGGTGTAGAGGATCGTGGCATCCGAGTCCGGGTCGATGTCGGGCAGCCCCGAAGTGAGGTCGGACAGCTGGGCCGAGCGGTCGACCACGTCGGCCCACGGCTGCACCGGCGCATCGGGCGTGTCGGACGTCGACACGCCAGGCGCGCGCACCGCGATCGTCGGGATCCCGAGCGCCCGACACGTGGCCCGGCTGCGCTCGATCCGCTCCTCGTCGGCCACGAGCACGGCCGCACCGCAGTCCCGCAGCGCGAAGTCCATCTCGTCCGCCGTCCACCACGCGTTGCAGGACACGGAGATCGCCCCGATCGACACGGCGGCCGAGTACGCGACGACCCACTCCGGGTAGTTGCGCATGGCGACCGCGACACGATCGCCGGGGGTGACCCCGAACCGGTGCACCAGGGCGTGTGCCAACCCGGCGACCTCCCGACCGAACCGCTCGAAGCTCCATCGCTCGTCCTCGTCGACCAGGAACGGGGCCTCGCCGCGTTGACCGGCGTCCACGACGATGTCGCGAAGCGAACCCGGCGCGTTCCGGAACAGGGTGCGCGGCACACCGTCGACCAGCTGCTCGACCGTCTCGAAGGGCGCCCCCGGTGCCGTCAGCCGACGAACCGCTTCCTCGTAGCTCAGCATTCCGAGCAGCATCGCAGACCGGCTACGACCCGCGCTGGGCCGCGGCCTGCTGGCGTCGTCGCACGTCCGCGACCCGGGGCTGACAGACTCGCCCCAGCCTGCTCGCGCGTCGGAAGCACCACGCCGACCGGCCGCACATGACGGGCAGGCCAGCCGAACGACACGCCCAGCCGAACGAGAGCGCACAAGGGGACACGTTGCGATTCACCTACGCCGAAGCGATGACCGACCCGGCCCATCTCGCGCCCCTGGCCCAGTCCGCCGAGGCCGCCGGCTACGACGGCTTCCTGGTTCCCGACTCCGTCGCCTACCCAGAGGAGTCCGACTCGCTGTACCCGTTCACACCCGACGGGTCGCGGGAGTTCTTGGAGGACAAGCCGTTCATCGAGCCGTTCACGCTGATCAGCGCGCTGGCGATGGTCACCGAACGCATCCGGTTCACGATCTCGGTGCTGAAGCTGCCGATCCGCCACCCGGTGCACACCGCCAAGCTCGCCGCATCCACCGCGGTGCTGAGCAACAACCGGCTGAACCTCGGCGTGGGCGTCAGCCCGTGGCCCGAGGACTACGCGATCACCGGCACCCCGTGGTCTCGGCGGGGCAAGCGGATGGACGAGTGCATCGACATCGTGTCGGGCCTCCTCGACGGCGGCTACCACAGCCACCACGGCGAGATCTTCGACATCGAGTCGATCAAGATCTGCCCGGTGCCGACCGAGCGCGTGCCGATCCTCGTCGGCGGCCACGGAGCCCCAGCCCTGCGTCGAGCGGCCCGACTCGACGGCTGGATCCACGGCGGTGGCACCGACGACCTCGACGAGCTCATCGAAGCGCTGCACGTGCTTCGCCGCGAGTCCGGCAAAGAGGGTGAGCCGTTCGAGATCCACGTCATGAGCGCGGACGCCTTCGGCGTCGACGGGCTCCGCCGCCTCGAGGAGAAGGGCGTCACCGACGTGATCGTCGGGTTCCGCTGGCCCTACACCGTCGGGCCGGACACCGAGCCGCTCCAGGACAAGATCGACGCGCTGGAGCGCTTCGCCGAGACGACCATCGCCGCCTACCGCGCCTGACCTCGCCCTGATCAACGCCAGCTTCGGGCTGGGCGAGGGCTAGGGCCAGGTTTCGCCCCCAGCGCACGATTCGGACGCGCTGAGGGCCAAACCTCGGCATCCTCGGTGTGAGCCGGCGGCTCAGGTGCCGCGACAGGCCCCGGGTGGGGTTTGCTCAGGCGTCGGGGATCCAGTTGCCGTGGAAGCCGAACGGCACCCGCACCGGCAGCCGGACCGTGGCCACCGGACCGCCATCCAGGTCCTGTGCGTGGAACACGACCAGCCGACTCGTGTTCGTGTCCTCCCCGTAGGTGAGGCACAGCAGCCAGCCGTCGTCCTCCGCCGCGTCGGGCGACGACGGCACGAAGACGGCTTCGTTCTGACCCGCGCCGAGCCCGAGGTCGACCACCTGCGTGGCGCCCTGCTCGACGTCGTGCTTGAGGATGGCGCCGCGGGCACCGTCACCGCCCGCAGCCGCCAGGTTGGCCGTGGAGTAGCCGTAGCGGTGGTGCCGGCCGAGGAGTCGCTCGTCGATGCGCGGGAACTCGAGGTCGTGGTCGTCGAGCAGCTCCTGACGGACCTTGCCGGTGTGCAGGTCGACGGTCCAACGCACGAGCGACGGTGCCGGGTTGCCGACGAGGCCCTGCTGGCCGTCGTCGAACATGCGGTCCCAACGCACGACGTCCAACACGACGGACTCCACGTTCCCGGACGCGTCGAGGACGTCGTAGGCGTTCATCGGGTGGAACACGTAGCAGCGCTCGACGTCGATCCACCGGATGTCGCCGTCGGCGTCCGGGCCGTCGAGACGGGGCACGAACCCCAGCCGGGACGGGTAGTCGTCCTGCCATGAGTACGGCAGTCGCACCCCGGCCATGGCCGCGTCGACGTCGAAGGCGACCGGCATGTCGTAGACCACGGCGAAGCGCTCGGTGAGCGACATGTCGTGGATCATCGGGCTGCCGTGGGTCGCCACCTGCCGCGTGTGGATGACGTGGCCGTCGCCGTCGACCACCGTGTAGTCGACCCGGTTGCCCCAGCCCCAGTAGTACGACACGGCATGCAGGTCGCCGGTCCGGGGGTCACGCTTGGGGTGTGCCGTGTAGCCCTGCTCGAGGGTGCCGCCGAGGTCGGTCGGGCCGACGGTGTCGAGCTCGTCGGTGAGTTCGAACGGCGCCGAACCGGCCTCGACGATCGCGAACGTCCGGCCGCCCTGGCCGATCACGTTGGTGTTGGCGCCGAACGTGTCGTCGCGACCGTCGGGCACCGGTTCACCGAGCGCGGTGAGCACCGGCACGCTGCGCACCCATCGGTTGCGGTACCAGGATGCCCGACCCTCATCCAGGCGCAGTCCGTGCACCATGCCGTCGCCGGTGAACCAGTGGTAGCGATCCGGGTCCTGCGGACCGATCGGGTTCGGTCCGTTGCGCAGGTAGCGACCGGTCAGCTCGACGGGCAGCGTGCCCTCGACCTCGAGGTCGGTGACGGTGACCTCCTCCTCGACCGGGGCGAAGTTGCCTTGCAGGTAGTGGTTGGTCATCGTCGGACCCCCTCGACGGCGTCGTGACACCGGTCGCTGCGACCAGGTGCCGTCGGTCGATCATCGCGCCAACGGGCACGGCGCGCGCTGCGGTCAGGACGAGGACCTCGAAACGGCGACACGGCGACACGGCGAAAGGCAACGGGATACCGTGCCGCCATGTTCCTGCTCGTCCACGGGGCCTGGCACGGGGCGTGGTGCTGGTCGCGGTTGAAGGACCAGCTCACCGAGCGCGACGCCCTGAGCACCGCCGTCGACCTACCGGGTCGCGGCGCCCAGCCGGCGCCTCCGGGTGCCCTCACCCTCGACGCGTACGCCGACCGGGTGGTCGACTTGATCGCCCACATCGACGAACCCGTGACCCTGGTCGGCCACAGCCTGGGCGGGGCGACGATCAGCACGGTCGCCGAGCGGGTGCCCGAGCGCCTCGCCTGCCTCGTCTACCTCTGCGCGTTGCTGCAGCCGTCGGGCGCGACACCAGCCGACCTGCATGCGAACGACCCCGACAGCGGACTGCTGCAGGCCGTCGAGCTCGCCGACGACGGGCTGACCACATCGATAAGGGCCGACGCCGCGGGCGAGCTCTTCTTCGGCGACTGCTCGGATGACGACACGGCGTGGGCGGTCGGCCGCCTGTGCCCGGAACCGATCGGCCCGGCGATGTCGAGCATCGTCACCACTTCCGAGCGGTGGGGGTCGGTGCCCAGGGCCTACATCCGCTGCAACGAGGACCGGGCGATCCGGCCTGCGGAGCAGGATCGGATGGTGGCCGAGGTGGGAGCGGACGTGGTCGTCGAGCTCGCATCGTCGCATTCGCCGTTCCTGTCCCAGCCTTCTCGGCTGGCCGACGCACTCATCGGGCTGCGGGACGGGCTGGCATGAACGATGCGAGCGATCGACCGGCCGACGGCGAATCCGACCGCAGCGAGACCCGCACCGACCTGACCGGGGCCGGCCGCATCCGCCTGGCTGCGGACGTGGCCGGACCAGCGGACGGTCCGACGGTCGTGCTGCTGCACGGAGGTGGTCAGACCCGCCACGCGTGGCACGGCACCTGGCGCTACCTGGTGGAGCACGGCTGGCGCGCCTGGACCGTCGACCTGCGAGGCCACGGCGACAGCGAGTGGTCCGGCGACGGCCAGTACGAGATGCAATCCTTCGCCGACGACGTCACCGAGATCGCCCGCAGCCTCGGCAGCGAGACCGGCCGTCCACCCGTGCTGGTCGGTGCGTCGCTCGGCGGGCTCTCGTCGCTGATCTCGATCGCCGGAGCCGACCCGCAGGCCGACCTCGCCCGGGGCCTCGTGCTCGTCGACGTCGCGCACAAGCTGGAGGAGCGAGGCACCGACCGCATCGGCGCGTTCATGACCGACAACCTGGACGGCTTCGCCACGCTCGACGACGCCGCCGACGCCATCGCCGCCTACAACCCCCACCGGCCCCGACCGACGAACCTCGACGGCCTCGCCAAGAACCTGCGCCAAGGGCCCGACGGCCGTTGGCGATGGCACTGGGACCCCAGGTTCGTGGTCGGCAAGTTCGGCTCCGCCGACGAGACGCGCTTCACGACCGTCGGACCGAACCTCCTGGAGCGGTCGGCCGATGCTCTCGCCGTGCCGACGCTGCTGGTGCGGGGACGGTCGAGCGACCTGCTCAGCGAGGAAGGTGCCCGCGAGTTCCTGGAACGGGTCCCACACGCAGAGTTCGCGGACGTGGCGGGAGCCGGCCACATGGTCGTCGGCGACCGCAACGAGGTGTTCAACACCGCGGTGCTGGACTTCCTGGACCGCCACCGGACCCGCTCCGCCTGACGGCCGACGAGGCAGAGCGAGCTGTGGGATCTGCGAGAGCAGCGGGATCTGCGGGCCCTGTGGGATCTCTGTCAACCAGGCGCTGATGAGGCGACGATGACCTCACCGAAGCGGGCGAGCGAGTCGGGCGGAGCGAAGTCGGCGAACCACACGTAGATGCGCTCCACGCCCCGTCCGGCCAGAGCGGCCATGTGAGCAGCGAGCTCCGCGGTCGTCCCGATCACCACGAGCGCGCCGAGGCCGTCGGCGCCGAAGCGCTGCCTGACCGACGCGGTCACCGCGTCGCGGTCCGCCTCGGTCGGGACCACGGCGACCATCACCTGTGCCGAGACCCGGGCGTCGCCCGCAGCTGCGCGCAGCTCCTCCAGCTGGTCGAGCTGGTGCACCGGCAGGTTCCACCAGTCCGCATGGCGGCGAACCAGCTCCAGCGTCCGAGGCCCGGTGCCACCGATCGTGGTCACGACCGGTGCCATCGGCACCGGACGCTGCTGCGCTCCGACGAGGGTGAAGTGCTCGCCCGCGAAGTCGATCGGCTCTCCGCTCCAGAGCGCCTCCATCACCTGCAACGACTCACCGAGGCGACGCACCCGGTCGCGGGGCTCCACCGAGCCGATGCCGAACGTGTGCAACTCCTCGGCAACGCTGCCCCATCCGATGCCGAGCTCGAAGCGGCCACCTGACGCGTGGTCGTGCGACACGACCTGACGGGCCAGGACGGCCGGGTGGCGCCACGAGTCGCAGAGCACCAGGTGCCCGACGCGCAGCGTGGTGGTGCTCGCCAGGACCCAACCGGCGAGCTCCATCGCCTCCCACATCGGCTGGTGATCGGCCATCGGCGGCGCCAGGTGGTCCATGAACGCGATGCCCTCGAAGCCGGCGGCCTCGGCCGCCAGCGCACGTTCCACAATCGCAACGTGGGTCATGCGCATCTGAGGGAGGAACAGGTGGAACGTCGGAACCCGGTGATCGACCACGATCGGCATCCTTGCCGCTCCCGTGCCGTCATGTCCGCGACGACGTCTCTGCTGGAGCGACGCCGGGTAGGGAACGGGGCGGAGGGTCCGAGCATCCGGAGGCCCCGATGCCACTGATCGAACGAGTCCTCGACCGCACCGAGTGCACGTCGCTGGCCGCCCACCGCGAGCGAGGCGGCGGGAAGGGACTCAACGCCGCGCTCCGCCTGGAACCCTCCGCAGTGATCGCTCTGATCACGGCGTCGGGCCTGCGTGGCCGGGGCGGCGCCGGGTTCCCCACCGGAGTGAAGTGGGCCACCGTCGCCGAGAGCGCCGCACTCCGGGCGCCGTGGGTCGTGGTGAACGCGGCCGAAGGAGAGCCGGCCACGTTCAAGGACCGCCAGCTCCTCCGGATGAACCCCTTCAAGGTGCTCGAGGGAGCCCTCATCGCGGCACACGCTGTCGGCGCACGCCGCATGGTTGTGGCGACGAAGTCGACGTTCCGGCGCGAGCTGGCCGCGCTGCGGCGGGCGATCGACGAGATCGAGGCAGAGCGATGGTCGACCGAGGTCACCATCGAGGTCGTCGAGGGACCGTCGGAGTACCTGTTCGGCGAAGAGACCGCGCTCCTGGAGGTCGCCTCGGGCCGCGGACCGTTCCCCCGGGTCGCGCCCCCGTTCCGGCGAGGAGTGGAGCCGCCCTCCACCGACGGGGCCAACACGGCGTCGACCGCTGCGCTGGTCGGCGACGAACCCGGTGCCGACCCGGCGGCGCTGGTCGACAACGTGGAGACGCTGGCCAACGTGGCGATGATCCTGGAGCACGGCGCCGAGTGGTTCCGCCAGGTCGGTTCCGAAGCATCGCCCGGCACGATCGTGTGCACGATCTCGGGAGCGTGCCGCTCCCATGCAGTCGGCGAGGTGCCGATGGGCACGTCGCTCCGCGAGGCGATCGAGCTGATCGGCGACGGCCCGCTGCACACGCGGGTGATCGGAGCGATGTCCGGCGTCGCCAACGCGATCGTCCCCGAGGAGCTCCTCGACACCCCGCTCACCTACGAGGACATGGCAGCGATCGGCTCGGGGCTGGGCGCTGCCGGCTTCCTGGTGCTCGACGACCGGACCGACGTGGCCGCGGTCGCTGCCGGTGCCGCCCGGTTCCTGGCCGTCGAGTCCTGCGGCCAGTGCGAGCCGTGCAAGCGCGACGGCCGTGCCATCGCCGCCCGGCTGGCGTCGCTCGACGGTCCCACGCCCGACGGAGACGACGTCAGGGAGCTGCGGGATCGGTTGTCCACGGTCGCCAACGGTGCGCGCTGCTCGCTCGCAACCCAGCAACAGGTGGTCGTGACCAGCCTGCTCGACCGATTCGGGGACGCGCTGCGAGCGGGTCCCGGCCGACCGCAGGGCGATCTCGTCCTGGAGGTGCTGCCGATCGTCGACATCGTGGGGGGCCAAGCCCTGCTCGAGACGGTGCTTCGGGAGAAGCAGCCGGACTGGACCTTCGGCGAGCACGACTCTGGGAGCGCACCCGTGGACCTCTGGCCCCGAGATGACATGGGCCCGCCCCTTTCGGTGGCCGAAGGCAACCAGCAGGCGGCGAAGGCCATCGCCGGCGTTCACGACACCATGCCCGAGGCCATGCGGCCGTTGGTGGCGCTGACCGATGACCTGCGCCACGACCTGGACCGGTTGCTCGGCCCGGGAGACCGTCGGGACGCGCTGCACGACCTGCGGTCGCGTCTCGACCTCTACGTCGACGTGATGCAGCGGATCGTCCACCCGCTGGCGCTGCGGGTCGCACCGGGCGATGCCGACGATGCTGCGTGGAACGCCGAGCTGTCCGAGCTCAGGGCCGAGCACATGGCCCGGATCGACGAGCAGGGACCCTTCGACGACCGAGCCGTCACCGAGCTCGTCGAGCGGGTACGTTCGATCATCGACGGCGACGAGTCACGGATCCTCTCGCTGCTCGAGGACCGGATGGACGCACTCGAGGTCGACGACCTCGGAACCGGTGTGAGCGAGGCGCTCACCACGTCTCAGCGGAGCTGACGCCCCGTTCCTCCTCCCGAGGATGCGGCCTGGGTCAGGACACGACCGACCCGCCATCGCAGGTGATGACCTCGCCCACCGTGTAGGCACCCGCCCGCGACGACAGGAAGATCGTGAGTCCGGCGATGTCCTCGGGGGTGCCGACCCGACCGCGAGGGGTCATCGCTCCGACGGCGTCCCAGTCGGTGCCCTCGACGTCGCCACCGGTTCCCACGCCGGTGCTGAGCATCCACGTGGGGAACGGGCCGGGGGCGATGGCGTTGACCAGGATGTTGCGCTTCACGAGCTTGGCCGCCATCTGCCGGGTCAGCGAATGGACCGCGGCCTTCGACGGCCCGTAGGAGTGGGTGTCGAACACGGGCGTGCGGATGCCGTCGATCGAGCCGATGTTGATCACCCGGGAAGGGTCCTCGGAGCTGGCCTGCGCCTCGAGCAAGGGCAGGAGCCGCTGGGTGAGGAAGAACACGCCCTTCACGTTCGTGTCGAAGACCTTGTCCCATCCGATCTCCGGGAACTCCTCCATCGGTGCACCCCAGGACACCCCCGCGTTGTTGACGAGGATGTCGAGGTGGTCGGTGTGCCCGCCGATCGCGACGGCCAGGGCGTCCACGCCGTCGAGCCCCGACAGGTCCGCCGGCAGCGACACGCACTTGCCGCCGTAGGTCGCCTGCAGGCGCTCAGCGGTGGCGTCGCACACCTCGCTCTTGCGGGAGCTGATGAAGACCGTCGCTCCGTTGACGAGGAGGCCGGCGGCGATCATCTCGCCGATGCCGCGTGACCCGCCGGTCACCAGCGCCACCTTGCCGGCGACGGAGAAGAGGTCGTTCACTGAGAGGTCGGTCATGGTCGCTCCAGTCGTGGCGTTCGCACGGTCACCGGGTTCGCACGGTCACGCGCCGAGCGGAGCGAGCGTACCGCCGACGTGCCGATGCTCGACGCCCAGGAACACGGGTGCGCACGTCGCCTCATGGGCAAGACTCTGCGAATGGAACCGTTGCGCATGGAACCGTTGACGGTCGGTGTCCCCACCGAGTTGAAGCACGAGGAGCACCGGGTGGCGATCACACCCGACGGCGTTCGCGAGCTCCAGCACGCAGGAGCGACCACCCTCGTCCAGGCCGGCGCCGGTGCCGACTCGAGCATCCCCGACGACGACTACCGCCGAGCCGGCGCCGAGGTCGTCGCCACCGCGGAGGAGATCTGGGAGCGGGCCGACCTGGTGTGCAAGGTGAAGGAGCCGCTCGAGTCCGAGTTCGTCCACTTCCGCGACGGACTCGTGCTGTTCACCTACCTGCACCTCGCCGCCTACCCCGCCGTGGCCGACGCCCTCCTGTCGAGCGGCGTGACCGGCATCGCGTACGAGACCGTGCAGCTCCCCGACGGCGCGCTGCCGCTGCTCGCCCCGATGAGCGAGGTCGCCGGCCGGATGAGCGTGCAGATCGGCGCCCACCTGCTGGAACGCCACAACGGCGGTCGGGGTGTGCTGCTCGGCGGTGCACCGGGAGTACGACCGGCTCGCGTGGTCGTGCTCGGTGCCGGCAACGTCGGCTGGAACGCAGCGTGGATGGCGGCCGGGCTGGAGGCCGAGGTCGACCTGATGGACAAGAACATCGACCGGCTGCGCCACGTCGACCAGATCCAGATGGGACGCATCACCACGATCACGTCGAACCGCGGTGCGGTCGAGCGCTGCGTCGCGGACGCCGACCTGCTGATCGGGGCGGTGCTGGTGCCCGGTGGACGAGCGCCGGTGGTGGTCAGCGAGGACATGGTGCGGGCGATGAAGCCGGGCTCGGTCGTGATCGACATCGCGATCGACCAGGGCGGCTGCATCGAGACGTCGCACGAGACGACCCACTCCGAGCCCACGTTCGCGGTCCACGACGTGGTCCACTACGCAGTGGGCAACATGCCCGGTGCCGTTCCCCACACGTCGACCCACGCGTTGACCAACGCGACGCTGCCGTACCTGGCCGAGCTGAGCCGTCTCGGCGTCGCCGACGCGGCGCGGCGCGACGCGGCCCTGGCCCGCGGGGTGAACACCATCGCCGGCCAGGTGGTGAACGCACCGGTCGCGGCCGCGCTCGGGAGGCCCGCAGCGGACCTGCTCACGATCCTCCCGGCCACTTCGTGATGCTCGTGGCGCGGTGCTCGACGCCAGGAGCTTCACAGACCTCTCGGCGGGTCAACCGGCGGTGATCGCGTTGTCGACGCTGATGATCGCGCCGTGCATGGTCGGCACCTCGTCGGAGGCGACGAACGCGAACAGCCGTGCGAGCTCGGCCGCCTCGGTCATGCCGCGGAAGCCCATGTACGGTCGCATCAGCTCGACGTCGACGCCGTCGGCAACCTCGAAGTTGTGCAGCAGCGGCGTGTTCACCGCGGCCGGGGCGATGGCGTTGACGCGCAGATCCGTGCGCACGAACTCCATCGCCAGCGCCCGTGTGAGCTGGATGACAGCCCCCTTCGACATGCAGTAGGCGACGGTGTACGCCTGGCCCATCAGCCCGGCGTTCGACGCCAGGTTCACGATGTTGCCCGACGTCTCCAGGAGGTGCGGGACGGCCGCCTGGCACAGGAAGAAGCAAGCGTCCGCGTTGACCGCCATCATCCTGCGGTACTGCTCGACGGTGACGTCGCCGAGATGGCTCGACGCAGCGATCCCCGCGACGTTGCCGAGCACGTCGAGGCGACCGGTCCGATCCACGCACGCGGCCACGGCCCCCTTGCACGCCTCGGGGTCCGCCAGGTCGGCAACGTGCGCGGCGAACGCGTCGCCGGCCTCTGCCGCCACTGCCGCAAGGGCATCGCCGTTGAGGTCCACTCCGACGACGGTCGCGCCCTCGTCCAGGAGCAGCAGGGCGATCGCCTTGCCGATCCCCGAGCCGGCGCCGGTGATCAGCGCCACCTTCCCTTCGAACCTGCGGCCGTCCTTCGTGCTGATGTCGCTCACCTTGCCCCTTTCCACCGTCGATCGATCCCTGCTCGAGGCGGCACCGTAGCCATGGATCGGACGGACGGCCCCACTCGCCCGAGCGTGCGAGGTGACCTCAGCCCCGGCGACGGGCAGCGGCGACGCTGAGCGCGGTGACGGCGACGAGCGCCACGCCGACGCCGACCCAGCCCAGGACGATCGCGATCCGCACGGTCCGCTCACCGCTCAGCGCACCGTCAGAGCGGCGGATGCGCTCCCGAGCCAGGTAGGCGATGGCGAGCGCCGTCAGGGCGACGGGGAAGCAGCCGAGCAGGCCGATGATCGACAGCAACAGGGCGACCGGGGCGGCGTCGTCCTCTTTGGTCGCCATCGTCGCGTCAGGCATCGGAACGGGTCCCGGTCACCGCCATGGCACAACAGCATGCACCGGAGCGCCGGCCGGCGGACACACGTCACCGCTCGAGTGGTTCGATGCCGGGCCCGCTGCGAGGCATGATGCTCACTGGCAGCCCGCCATTCGCCGTCGACCGGACTGGTCGAGCTCCGGTCACGGCGGCCCGACCGAGGAGTCGCCGTGTCGCGATCCGTTCCCATCCGCAACCGCTGGACCCTCGTCGCTTCAACGATCGCCATGGCCATGGTCGTCGCTGCCTGCGGAGGTGGATCGGGCGGATCGACCAGCAAGGCCGACGGCGACGACGCCGGAACACCCGTCACCGGTGGCACCGTCACCTACGGGCTGGAGGCGGAGACGAACGGGGGATGGTGCCTTCCCGAGGCGCAGCTCGCCATCGCCGGCATCCAGGTCGCCCGTGCCATCTACGACACCCTCACCGCCCCGGATGAGGACGCCGTCGCCCAGCCCTACCTGGCCAAGTCCGTCACCCCGAACGCCGACTTCACCGAGTGGACGATCGTGCTCCGCGACGGCGTGACGTTCCACGACGGCTCCCCACTCGATGCCACGGTCGTCAAGAACAACATCGACGCTTGGCGGGGCGCGTATCCGGCGCGCTCGCCGCTCCTGTTCGCCTTCGTCTACAAGCCGATCACCGCCGTCGAGGTGGTCGATCCCATGACCGTCAAGGTCACCACCGACACGTCGTGGCCTGCCTTCCCCTCCTACCTGTTCAACGAGGGACGTTCGGGCATCATCGCCCAGGCGCAGTTGGACGACCCCTCGACGTGCGACCGCAACCTCATCGGCACCGGACCCTTCAAGCTGGTCGACTGGAAGCAGGGCGACCGACTGACCGCAACGAAGAACCCCGACTACTGGCAGAAGGACTCGAACGGGACCCAGCTGCCCTACCTCGACGAGATCGTCTTCCGACCGATGACCGACGCGACAGCGCGGTTCAACGCACTGCTGTCCGGCGAGCTCAACGCCGTGCACGACTCGGGTGCCGACACCTTGGACCTCATGGAGCAGGACGCCGAGCAGGACGAGATCAACCTCACCGCGACGACCGACTTCGCCGATGTCGCCTACGAGCTGTTCAACGTCTCGAAGGCACCGTTCGACAACCGCGACGCACGACTCGCGGTGATCTACGCGATCGACCGCGACACGATCAACGAGGTCGGCAGCATGGGCCTCGGCAAGATGGCGTCCGGACCGTTCGCTCCCGGTGAGATCGGCTACCTCGAGGACACCGGCTACCCGTCGTTCGACCTGGAGAAGTCCAAGGAGCACCTCGCTGCCTACGAGCAGGCATCGGGGCAGAAGCTGGAGTTCACGCTCGTCGGCACGCTCGACCCCGGGACGACCCGCCTGCTCCAGCTCCTCCAGAGCCAGCTGAAGACCGCCGGCATCGAAGCGAACGTCCGCACCGTCGAACAGGCGGCGCTGATCGACACGGCGCTCGGCGACGACTGGAACATGCTCGACTGGCGCAACCACCCGGGTGGCAACCCCGACGCCCAGTACATCTGGTGGAAGAGCGGCTCACCGGTGAACTTCAACAAGTTCACCGACCCGGAGATGGACGCACTGCTCGATGCCGGCCGGGCCGAACCCGACAAGAAGAAGTCGACGGGCATCTACCAGGACATCAACAAGCGCTTCGCGACGCAGGGCTACAACCTGTGGTTGCAATGGGTGAAGTGGGGGGTGGGTACGGCGACCGACGTCCACGGCGTGTACGGACCGGACCTGCCCGACGGCGCCAAGCCGTTCCCGGGACTGGCCTCCGGACACCCGGTCCTCGGGCTCTGGGTCGACCAGTAGCACTGGGGCTGGTCGACCACCAGGGCTCGGCGAACAACGGGCCGGCCCAGCACTTGGGCGAGGCACCTTCAGGGCTGGACCAGGTAGTCCTCGAGTCGGCCGATCCGGTACCCCTCGGCCCGGGCGCGGGCCACGACGTCGTCGAGGTCCGCGTTCAGCGTGTCTCGGTAGTGCATGAGGATGATGTCGCCGGGTTGCAGGTGCACGTCCTGCATCGTCAGCTTCCCGTTGTTGGTCGACCCGGTCCAGAGCACCACGGCGCGGTAGCCGCACTGCTGCGCGATCGAGCGCACCGCGTCGTTGGAGTTGCCGTACGGCGGACGGAACAGCGTCGGTCGGGTCCCGAACAGCTCCGTGAACGTGTCGGCCGGGTCGCAGATCTCCCGACGGGCCGCTGCCGGCCCGACAGCGCGAAGGTTGGGATGGCTGATCGTGTGGGTCTGGATCGACCCCCCACGAGCGAGGGTGGCCTTCCAGAACTCCGGGTCCGCCTTGGCCATCGGCTGGGTCAGGAACGAAGAGAACGGGACACCCAGCCGTTCGAAGTGCTCCAGGTACGACGGGTCGCGGATCTGGCCGTCGTCGATCGTGATGAAGATGACCCGGTCGGTGGTGTCGACCCGTCGGACCGACGGCGCCATGCCTGCCTGATCCAGCGCCGGCAGCACCGTCGGAGCGGGGGCGAGGAGGTCGTTCGGCGGTTCGGTCGTCGAAGTGGTCGTCGGTGCCGTCATCGGCGCCGTCGACGCGGTCGCCGGGGTTCGGTCGCTCGCGCCGTCGGTGCCATCCGACGATGCCATGCGGATGGTCACGAGCACTGCAGCTCCGACCACGATCAGTGCAGCCACGACGCCCAGGACGAGCAGGATCGGGCGGCGCCGAGGGCGCTGCTGCTCGACCCGACGGGGTCGCACGACGCGGGGCACGTCCTCGGGGTCCTGCACGGAGCGAACGTAGTCGTTGCCCAACGAGCTCCCCGATCAGCGCGCCCGGGCGCCCAGCCGCTGCCGCCGCCGCTCCGATCCCTGCAGCGTCGGTGGGCTGCGGGTCAGCCTCCGGCCGAGAGGAAGAAGTCGGGCGGCACGATCACGTCGTCGGGCGACAGCTCGTCGATGTCGGCGTGGCCGAGGCCGAGCAGGCAGGCGTCGATGCCACCGCGCAGGATGTCGAGCACGTTCTCCACACCGGCCTGACCGTTGGCGGCGAGGCCCCAGAGGTAGGCCCGGCCGATCATCACAGCCTTGGCGCCGAACGCCAGCGACTTGACGACATCGGACCCGCGGCGGACGCCGCCGTCGAGCACCACCTCGATGTCATCGCCGACGGCGTCGACGATCGCCGGCAGCATCCGGATCGCCGGTGGCGTGCCATCGAGGTTGTTGCCGCCGTGGTTGGAGACCGACAGCGCGCTGCACCCGGCGTCGCGCACGCGCTTGGCGTCGTCGACTCGGCACACTCCCTTGACCATGAACGGGCCATCCCACTGGGAGCGCAGCCACGCGATGTCCTCCCAGCTCGGCGGCGGCATCTGCATCCACTCGCCGTAGGCGCCGAAGAACGTGGGCGGCGGCGTCCCCGGAGCGGCCATGTTGGGGGTGGTGAGGTCGGGGATGTGGCCGTGGCGCAGGTAGCGGGCCAGCCATGCCGGACGCGACAGGGCCTGCGGCGCCAGCTTGATCGCCGTTCGCAGGTCGATCTTCTCCGGGATGAACGGACTGCCCCAGTCGCGACCGTTGGAGAACGTCCAGTCGAGCGTCACGATGATGCCCTTGGCGCCGGCAGCAGCGGCGCGCTGCATGCGCTGGACCATGACATCACGACCCCCCGACCAGTACAGCTGGAACAGGGTCTGGGAGTTGACCTCCGCGACGTCCTCCACGGACCGACTGGCGAACGAGCTCAGCCCCATCGGAACACCACGGTTGGCCGCGGCGCGGGCGACGGCCACCTCGCCCTCGGGATCGACGGCCTGGACACCCGTCGGCGACAGGATCACCGGCATCGAGATGTCGAGCCCCATCACGTTGGTGGCCATCGACCGCTCAGCGCGCAGTCCGGCGACGTGGGGAGCGAACCCCAGCCGGTCGAACGCGGATTGGTTGGCGCTCAGGGAGACGCCCTTCTCCGCGCCACCGATGATGGCGCCGTAGACCGACGAGGGGATCCGTCGCTTGGCCCGACGTTGGGCCACCGCAACCGTCTCGAACCAACTGCCTGGCATCCGCTGCACTCCTCTTGCGACGCCGACGTTCTACTCGGGCAGGGCCCTCGACGCGCAGTCGAGCGGCGTCTCAGCCCTGCGGTTCGAGCACGAACACCGGGATCACCCGATCGGTGGCTGCCTGGTAGCTGTCGTAGTCGGGCCACACGGCCATTCCCCTCGCCCACCACTCGGCCTTCTCGTCGCCATCGACCTCACGGACGGCGAGGTCGACGACCTCGGCGCCGTCCTGCACCCGGGCGATCGGCCGGCTCCGCACGTTGTGCACCCACTGGGGGTTGTTCGGAGCGCCGCCCATCGAGCCGAAGATCGCGTAGTTGCCGGCTCCGTCGGTCACACGGACGAGCGGCGTCTTGCGGACGTTGCCGGAACGGGCACCGATGGTCCAGAGGATCATCCAGTCCTCGCCGACCAGGTCGCTCGGATCGCTCCCGCCGGATCGCTCGTAGCGCTCCACCTCCTGGGCGATCGGCTCCCATGGGCTGGGCTCGTACTTCGCATCGAACGCGGACATGGCGCGACCTCCGGTGGTTCGGTGCGGACGGTAGCGCTTGGACGCCGCCTGGACCCCCCGGTGGCCCCGTCACGATGCACCGGGCACCCGTTTGTGAACGACGCCCAGGGCTCCGTTAGCTTGTCCGGCGTGAGCTCCGTCCCGGCCCTCGACCCCGCGGCCACGGACCCGTTGGCCACG